>NZ_JBNPJZ010000129.1:0-5755 GCF_050312695.1 Bacillus sp. AF62
GCGTTAGCTCGGCTGTCTTAGGACGAATTCGTTAGCTACCAAAAGTAACGACTAACCGAGAAGCCCCCACTTCAAACAGTCCGTTAGGACGTTAAGTGGCGGGTAGTTCACTTCAACTGTTCGAGTAGAGTAATCACGCATAAAAAGATAAACGAATGTATCTAATTCTTGGCTACATGTAAGAACAATGTGATCTGTATATTCGTATACCTTTACAAAATGTCGCAGTCGTTTCTTTTTTCTTTCATTTATTTTTGCAAGTGGAGAACATCAGATGTAGACATGGGAAACCTCTCTATTTATACAGATTAAAATCAACTTTTTATAGTATATATAGTTTTTAGAAATGAAAACGGTCACATAAGATGTGAGATATTCTATGTGTACAAAAGGAGGGCATTTCTATGAAAGCGACAGGAATTGTACGCAAAGTAGATAATTTAGGACGGATTGTGATACCAAAAGAAACAAGACGAATTTTACAAGTAGATTCTGGAGATGCTCTAGAAATTTTTGTAGAAGAGGATGCTATAATTCTACAAAAAAATATATATCATGGTATGTGTCCTATCACGGGAGAAATATCTGCAAGGAATGTAAAACTGGCAGGTGGAAAGCTGACGCTGAGTCCAGAGGGTGTAAAACAACTGTTAGCTGAATTAGAACAATACAAAGTAAGGTATGAGAAGAATAGGGGGCGAACGATTTGGAAACGAAATTACAGGCATTTCAAAAGGATAAAAGTAAAAACATGATATCTTTTCAGGAACAATTGTTACAAGAGGCGTTTCAAAAGAGGAAGGATATCACTTTAATTCTGTTAAAAGGATTGCATGTAAAAGGAATAATAAGAGGATTTGATACTTATTCTGTTTTAATAGAAGTTGAAGGAAAGCAACAGCTTGTATATAAACATGCGATCTCCACGATTCGATTCTAAAATAAAACAGTAGCATGAAATCCTTAGAATTCATGCTACTGTTAAAGATATATTATTTAGCTTTTACAGCTTCTTTTAATGCTTTCCCAGCTTTAAAGGCAGGTGTTTTTCCCGCAGGGATCGTAAGAGCTTCACCAGTATGTGGATTGCGTCCTTCACGGGCAGCACGTTCTCTTACTTCGAATGTGCCGAAGCCAAGTAGCTGTACATGTTCCCCATTTTGTAGTGCATGTTGAATGGACTCTAATACTGCATCTACTGCAAGACTCGCTTGTGGTTTTGTTAGTTCGGATTGTATTGCAACTTGTTTGATTAATTCTGATTTGTTCATAAAGCACCTCTTATTGTTATGTATACTTGTTTTAGTATAAAGGTGTAAATGAAATGGTGCAAGATAGTTTGGAGATGTAAATTCTATAACAGAAAAATGTATTATATAGAGGGAATACTCTGTATAAAAAGAATGGGAGAGGAAAAAAGATGAAAAATGCCTTTTGCACGGATTCAAAGGAATGAGAACGTGTTGCAGAAGTAGTAAGGGCATTAGCACACCCTATCCGTCTCCAAATTGTACGTCAAATAATAAAGAAAAAATCATTGCAACCCACTATTTCACAATATCTTGGCAAGTTAAAATTACATACAGTCGTAGCATGTGAATGAAAAGGATTAGAAGTATTTTATCGAGTGGACGATGAAAAAGTGAAACAAATCCTGAAGATACTGCTGTGCTAAACAGGTAGCTTCGTTTATTTGTCTAGTCATGTGCGGATAAAAATAATGATTGGTGAGGGGTATTCTTCCATGAGCGGAAATTCAAATTACAATTATATAACAATAAAAGAACTTATCTTTATCCATGCCTATGTAACAGGAGAAGAAATCCTTTCTTCACAAGCATTACAAATACTCAAACAGTTTGCTCCTGAAGAAATACCAGGTACAATCAGACAAGCGCGTCGGTATCGTATACGGAAAAATGGAGAAGAATTGTTTGGATATTATAGAAAGAAAAATCCGAAATTATTTGATAAGCAAAAGTTATACACGTATGAAGAGTTGAAACATCGAGCGGTGAACTATTGTTCGTCTCATTTGGTGATTCATCTCTAATCCAGATAGGTCACTATGCATTATGTTTTGAAAAACAGATAAAACGCCTATTTTTTCGCGGGAAATTAAAAAAAGACTGCTCAGATTGATTTTTAAAGAAAGAAGACGGCCAAGAGAGTGCATTACTATGTAAAAAACGTTAAACGCTAAAACAAGGAAAAAAAGACGTTTAACGTAATCAAGAAAAAAAGCTGATTATGCAGGGCTATATACTTGTTTAAGTAAAAATATCTATAATTTCACGCACCGAAAGGTTTAATAACTAATAATCACAAACAAATTCCAAGATTACTGATTTCTTTTTTAAATGCAATCTTGCATGAATCCTTATCTACACCGATTGTATCCTTAAAAATTGAAGACCCACATTTGCATAAAGAGCGACACTTCAAGAGGAAACCAAGGTGAACGTGGAAATCCAGTTACGAAATACACAAGAGATTGTAAAACGTTCCCTGTATTATTGGAGTAAACTGTATACATCTCAATTAGAACAAGGGATGCCCTATCGTTCTTTACGGAAAACGATTGCGATTAATCTATTAGATTTTGATCTCTTTACTCAATATGATGACATGCATACAGTCGGACAATTTTGGAGCAGGCAACACAAGGAAGTGTTACTCGAAGATTTGGAAATCCATTTCATTGAAATTCCGAAATTGCTACAGCAATGGAGAGAAGAAAAAATTAATCCGTGGGAAAATGAATTCGCTCGTTGGTTACTTTTACTACCAGCGCATGAAGATGAACATTTAACCCACACGTTGGAGGATATAGCTATGAAACAAGATCCAATGTTACAGAAGGCAATCCACAAATGGGAAAATATGAGTCAGAGTAGTTCGTTCCGTCTTGCATATGAAGCACGGGAAAAAGTGTTATTTGACGAGCAAGCGAAATTAGCCCATGCTCGTGGGGCTGGTATAGAAGAAGGAATGGAAAAAGGAAAAGAAGTTGGCATTCAAGAAGGAAAAATCCAACTTATTCGAGGCATGCATAAAAATGGCATGGATATAGAAGATATTGCGAAGTTTACGAATATGGATATGTCGGAAGTACGCCATATTTTGGAACAATAACAGAGAGACATCTCATAAGATGTCTCTCTGTTATTGTCTGATTATTCGGAAGTATTTCTCCCTTACTAAACAAACGATTGTACTGTTCCTGTATACTTTGGAGTTAGTGGTGTCATCTTGAGGTCTTGTTGTAAGATGAGCAATAACTGGGACACTTTTATAAGCATCTCGTGAATTTCATATACTTCTTCTATTAATCCGTCGACAGAAACCTGTTGACGGATAGACTCAATTCGGCTCATTTTCCAATCAATTTCTTGTAATAATTGTGTAGAATCTCCAGACCATGTTTAGTGGTATATGGTATGAGCATTCCGAATTTTTATTAAAATATCGGCAATTCGTTTACCCTTTTTCAAAATCATGTGGTCCTTTATATATCCATCTATACATTGTCCTAATTCTTGATTTAACATTACTTCTATTTCACCGCTGCCTTGTATTTTAGTTGTTAGCAAAGTCGGTTGCTTACTTAATGAGCAATACAATTGTAACGTTTCAGCTAAAGACGTCACTAATGGCCTCAACAGGACATCATATTGTGGAAGCATATCCGCAGCGATTTGTTCATGTAAAACAAAATGAATATGATTCTCCTTTACGTCAAATCGATATAAAAAAATCATATACACAAGCACCCCTTTATATTGCGTGTGTGGAAAGGTTTCTTTTGCTCCATTTTGTTCTTCACTTGATTTTGTTGTTTGAATGTATCTAACTTTATTTGCATTTGTTCCACATGTTCTTTTACTTCCTTAAGTTCCAACTTAATTTCTGATAGCAATCTTAAAATGGCATCACCTTTATTCATAAAAAGAACCTTCCTTTGTAGATGAATAATTTCTCAAACGCAAATAGAGTGAATTTTATGTATTTTGAGCTATAATAAAGAAGAATAATTGCTATTATTCCCTTTTCAAAGGATGGACTATACCAATAGTCTGTTCTTTTTTTGATATTTGTATCCTTTTAACATATGTTTAGAAAATCGATTCGGATATAATGCATTTAACATATCATACGGACTGCTTCCCCAAAACTTATCGCAAGGATACTTCAATCCTTGCTGTTTTATCCATTTTCCCGTATATATTTGTAACAATGTTTCCTCCGTTAATTTTTCTTTTTCTTCAATCGTCCATCGTAAAGCTTCTAACGCATTTTTTTCTGTCCAAAAATTATAAGGTGATACAGAGAATTTCCATCTTTTAAAACGCCCTGGATACAAAGCGTTTAACATAAGAAATGGATTGTTACTCCAGAATTTATGTAATGGCACAGATAATTTCTGACTTTTAATCCATCTACCGCTATATATTCGTTTCAACTCCTCGTCCGATAATTGCTCCTTTTCTTCGATTACCCACTTTAATGCTTCCAAGGCTTTTTCTTTTGTCCAAAATCCATTTGGGGTTACTAGTAATTCCCATTCCTTAAATCGATTGGGGTATAACTCATTTAAAAATTGATATGGACTATCTTTAAAAAACTGATTTACTGGTGTGCGTAGACGATTTTGAATTAACCATTTCATACTATACTTGCTTTTTAACTCTTTATCTGATAATTTTTCTTTTTCCTCAATGGTCCACTTCAGGGCTTCTACTGCTTTTTCTTTTGTCCAAAATCCATTTGGAGTTACTTGCAATTCCCATTCTTTAAATCGATTGGGGTATAACTCATTTAAAAATGCGTAGGGACTACCCTTCCAGAAAATAAAGCAAGGTGAATATAAATTTTGCTCTTTTATCCAACGTAGACTATATTTTTTCAAGAGTTCTGTTTCATTTAATTTCTCTTTTTTTTCAATTGTCCATTTTAGGGCTTCTACTGCTTTTTCCTTCGTCCAAAAATTTAAAGGAGCCATACCTAATTCCCATTCTTTAAACCGATTCGGATATAATTCATTTAAAAATTGATACGGACTGTCTTTAAAAAAAGTTTGACAAGGTGTCCTCAATTTATGTTTTTTAAGCCATTTCCCACTATATATTTCTAATATTCCTTTTTCATCTAATTGCTCTTTCTCTTCAATTGTCCATTTTAGAGCTTCTAATGCTTTTTCTTTCGTCCAAAAATGTAGAGGTGACATTTTCAATTCCCATTCTTTTAAACGCCCTGGATATGCATCATTTAACATCCTATAAGGACTATTATTATACTTTAAAAGTGCTGTTGTTAATTTCATTTTTTGAATCAACTTCTGATTCCAACCTTCACGAATATCCTGCATATTCCATACTAAGACTGTTTCAATTAAATACTTTGTCATCCGCCTAGCTAGCTCATTATTTTCGTCTTTGCTCCAAGTTCCAGATGGAAAATTCCTTCTCTTTCCATCCAATATTTCTTGATAAATTTCTTCAATTCTAATTGCAAGCATGCCATCACTCATTTCCATTAAATTACTTATATAAATTTCAGATAATTTAGACATATTTAAAGAAACAGTTAAAGAGATACGCACACAGAATGATTGAATTTTAATTACTACTGTAACATTATAGATATATATAAACACGAATAGAATTGTCCGGAAAACCGACAATTTTTGATGCTGATACTAGTCTACATGATAAGAGTATGGACAAAGCACAAAAAAGTTTTCAAGTTTCTTATT
>NZ_JBNPJZ010000030.1:0-136059 GCF_050312695.1 Bacillus sp. AF62
TCCCGTGGTGTAGTGGTTAACATGCCTGCCTGTCACGCAGGAGATCGCCGGTTCGACCCCGGTCGGGACCGCCATTTATGTTGGCTCGGTAGCTCAGTCGGTAGAGCAGAGGACTGAAAATCCTCGTGTCGGCGGTTCGATTCCGTCCCGAGCCACCATTTTTTTTATGCCGGCTTAGCTCAATTGGTAGAGCAACTGACTTGTAATCAGTAGGTTGGGGGTTCAAGTCCTCTAGCCGGCATCATTTAGGGGCATAGTTTAAAGGTAGAACTGAGGTCTCCAAAACCTCCAGTGTGGGTTCGATTCCTACTGCCCCTGTAAAGTATATGGGCCTATAGCTCAGCTGGTTAGAGCGCACGCCTGATAAGCGTGAGGTCGATGGTTCGAGTCCATTTAGGCCCACCATAATTATTCCGCAGTAGCTCAGTGGTAGAGCTATCGGCTGTTAACCGATCGGTCGTAGGTTCGAGTCCTACCTGCGGAGCCATGGCCCGTTGGTCAAGTGGTTAAGACACCGCCCTTTCACGGCGGTAACACGGGTTCGAATCCCGTACGGGTCATACAAAAAAGAGTCAGCATTATGCTGGCTCTTTTTTATTTTGTTGATCCTTTTTATCATTTTACTTTCCAGAAATAAATAAAGGAATTTTGGAAAAGCTATGGTATGTATAAAAAGGAGGAAATAAATAATGACACGAGTTAGAGACTTAATGAGTACCCATATTGTACATTGTACACCGCTAGACAATGTATATGAGGCAGCTGTAAAAATGAAGGAAGAATCGGTTGGGTTAATTCCTGTTGTTGAAAATGAGCAGGTTGTTGGGCTTGTTACTGATCGAGATTTAGTTGTTCGAGGGATTGCTGAAAAACATCCTGGATCTAATAAAATTACAAATGTAATGACAACAAATATTATCTCAGTTTCTCCAAATGATTCTATTGAAAAAGCTACAGAGCTAATGGCACAGTATCAAATTAGACGGTTACCAGTAGTTGATAGTGGTCAGCTTATTGGCATGTTAGCACTAGGAGATTTAGCTATAAGGGAATCGGCAGATGATCAAGCTGGATTTGCCTTGAGCGAAATCTCAGAGCGTACAGAGTAAATTGAAACTTTAATTAACCGAGATTTTAATGGTCACTCATAAAGAGCTAAATTATATATAAAGTTCAGATGCATTATTCTAGTATATATGGATAAAACTAATATGTTAGCGTGATGTATCTGAGACATTATATAATAAGGATATGGTTAATAATTTCCACAGTTTTTTAATATTTGTTATTCTTCATTTTTAATAAGAGAAAAGATGATATACTGATAGATATAAGTATTATGAGAGATTTCGAATATAACAATATTAATTTTTAGTGGTACGATAATAAATTAATATTTCCTACATAGATGAAAAGGGAAGGGGAATTATATGAAGGCTGTACAGGGCGATCCAAATTGGAATTTGGTTACAGATACATATATAGAACCAAATAATTTTGCTGAATTATTTTCTTTGCTTGTACCTTGTCACCCAAAAGGTGAGGGGAAAGAACGAACTATATTAGTATGGAAAGAGAAAGAATTTTATAAAGAAGAAAATTTAGCGGCATTTATCGTATATGGCATGAATAAAGTAAAGAATTTACCGCAGTTTCATAAAGATGAAATTCCAACTTTAGTGCGTATTCTTCGCTTATGCCAAGAGATTGGTTGGTATGAAGAGGCAAATGCTTTTATGATAGCACAAGGATTAGCTGAGTTTGTTCATACTTCATTGGAATATGAAACATGGGATCTTTTGACGCAATCAGTTGCTTTAAACTATTTAATTATTAAATATCGTATAGGTGAATTGACAGATAGGGATATTGAAATTTGGGATAGAGTTAAATTTAATGAGAAATGTATAACCGATTGTAAACATTTATTATCTCATAAAGAAGTATTGGAATTTACATTCTTTTATATGTGCAAGAAAGCGAAATCATTATCAAAAGAGCAATTAAATAGTGATATGATGAGTTTAGCAATGTATTGTAATACTTTCGTATATGATTTATATACACATGATTTATTACGGAAATATCGTAAGTGTACAGATTTCCTATCATATTATGGACCTAGTCAGGCAGTTTTAGCATGTCAAAGAGCTGTATTATCTCAAATTTCCGATCGCTTAGACCCATTAAAGACAACACATGTAGATGATTATTTATATGTAATGAAAGAAATGATGGAGCATATGACGATAGGAGTAATGGATCGATACGGTCATTTTATTGGAAAGCTACTATCTTATGTGCCATTTTTCGAGATGATACAAGTTCCACAGCATGCATATTATTGTGAAGAATTACTGTATATTTGTAAGGGCATTGAATATAAAGAAGAAACACTACGCAATTATATATTTATACAATTACATGATTGTTTACCATCATTCTTTAGGCTATTTCTTAAAAATAAGCGTTACGCAACGATTCATGATATTCTTTTCTATTGGTGCGATGACGAACAACGAATGAGCTTAGAGAAAAAATATAATCTGAGCTTTATTTATGAAAAATATGCTTGTGGATAAACAATATTTTCGATATGAAAAATTAATATAAATTAAAAAGGATCTCCAGTTTATGTGAGATCCTTTTTTGTTAGTAAAACAAGGAGAAAGTGATTAAAACAAGAAACAACATTCCATATAGGAGAAGTTGTGCAGTATAACTTCCTTGTATACCAAAAAAAGTATTGGCTTTCTTATACAAAAGCAATATGTATTTTATTGGAGTATCTTTGAAAGATTGGTACACAGTGTCTCCTCTTTCTAAGCTTCTTGTTCTTGTTTTTGTTTTTGGTTATAAGGGACATTAATATATCTAGCTACAAATAATAAAACAGCCATAAAGAATACTGGAAATACAGTAGATAAATAAAAGCCATTACTAATTATATTTGTTATGAGAGCACTCAAAAGAAATATAGCGTTATAAATATGGGCAATTTTTTGTTTTAGTTGCACTTGAAATGATTCCATCATAATTTCTAATGCAACAAAAGCAATAATAATAGATAAAAATACAATGTTTGTATTGTAAATGATTAAACAACAGATTAAACCTAAAAAGGCTGCGTATTCAATTATAAGAGGTATATTGCGCGGCATACAATTTACCTAACTAAATATGGCAGTGGATTTACTGCATTTGTTTTTTCAAAATTCCATTCTCCATTATGTAATTCAAAATGAAGATGTTGCCCGTATGAATGACCTGTGTTGCCCATATGACCTACTAATTGTCCAGCTTGTACTTGATCACCAGTTTGTACAGTGCGATCCTTCATATGAGCATAAACAGTTGTATATAATTTCCCATTGATTTGATGCGCAATGAACACAACATTGCCATAGCTAGCTGAATAATAAGATTTCACAACTTTACCTGCAGCAGCAGCTTGGATAGAGACGTTCCCTGGAGCAGCAATATCTATACCATAATGCATTTGTTCCCAGCGTATATCAAAGGTTGAGCTAATTCTTCCTTGAGCAGGGAATTTGAAAGCAGCTGGAATAGATGAAGGCTGATCTGTTTTAGTCTGTGGTTGATTTTGTACTACATAGTGTTTTGCTACATATCCGTATCCTGTGCCAAAACGAATTTTATACCAAGTTCCTACAGTTTCTACTACTTGTACTTGTGTACCGTTTTGTAATGAACCGAGTAGAGCGCTACTTGTACTAGTGTTGCTACGTACATTCAGATTAGGTGTTGCAACAGTATATTTTGTATTATTTTGAACGGTGATTCCTTTTACTAAGGGTTGTGAACCATTAGAGATGAATGCTTTTTGTACGTAACCCGTTTGGCCATTATGTGATATTTTATACCATTCGCCTTGATCTTCTTGAACGGTAATAAACTTGCCATTTGGTAATACATCTAAAATGGAAGATTCTAAATTAGGTTCAGAGCGAACGTTTAATGCATTAGCATTGACGATGTATTGATCATTAGATTGAAGTTTGTTTTTTAGTAAAATAGCACCTTTTTGTACATAACCTACTTTATTATGAACAGATACTTTATACCAACCATTAGTTGTTTCAAGGATGTTCACTTTTGTATTAAAGCGAATTGTATCAATTGATGTGCTCTTTACGTTATCTTCTGTATGTAATGCTACTTGATCGACTTTGACATACCCAGTTTTAACATTAGATAATTGTTCAGCGTTTGCTTTTTGTACATTTGTTTCACCCATAGAAGGAAGTAAAGAAGCAATCGCTACAGTAGTTGCTGTTAAAGCAGTAGCTTTCATATTCATGGAATAGAGACCTCCTCTAGTTGTATAGTTGTAATTTTATTATAGTATAAAGATATAATATAGTGGGTGTATTCACATAAATGTAATATGAAATCAATATAAAAATAAATTTTTTGAGGATAATGATTCCTTTTTAAACAATTAATTGGAGTTTTATTTTCTAAAATAGAATGTATGTATTGTATAACTTTAATTTTTTGTTGATAATTAAGAAAATTAAAATAGTTGATGATGTCTTATTAGGGTGTTATACTGACAGTGATAATTTTATAGTTTGCTAGGAGAGCTGGTGTTGCCAGCTGAGAGTAGGCCGTAAGCCTTTGATCCTTTTTATTACCTGATCTAGATTATGCTAGCGTAGGGAAGCAATTCGGACACTAACAATGAGTCCCCGTTTCTTTGCGTATAGAAACGGGGCTTTTTTATTTGAAAATTTCATATTGAAACCACTAGGGGTGCTTGATTTGCTGAGAGAGGAATAATCCTTAACCCTTATAACACCTGATCTAGGTAATACTAGCGAAGGGAAGTGGAACATCGAATAAATGTATAATTTTATTTGCTGTAACCACTTCTTATATATAGAAGTGGTTTTTTATTTAGATACATATATTGAAAGGGGATAGAGAAATGAAATTTTGCGATAGATTATTAGAAACTGTGCAACCGGTTTGGGAGATGAGTCATAATCATCCGTTTGTAGTGGGTATGGGAGATGGCACGTTAGAAAAAGATAAATTTCAGTATTATATTATTCAAGATTATTTATATCTGCTAGATTATGCAAAATTATATGCGATTGGTGTTGTAAAAGCAACGAATCCACAAGTAATGGGAAAGTTCGCTGAACAAATTGATGGAATATTAAATGGCGAAATGACAATCCATAAACAATATGCAAAAAGACTTGGAATTTCTATAGAGGAGATAGAGTCTGCAAAACCATCTGCTAAAAATTTAGCTTATACAAATTACATGATGTCTGTATCTCAAAATGGCACACTTGCAGAATTAATAGCAGCGCTTCTTCCATGTATGTGGAGCTACTGGGAAATTGGAAAGCGTTTAAATGATATTCCTGGAGCAAGAGATCATGAGTTTTTTGGTGAGTGGATTCAAGGATATAGTTCGGAAGAATACGGTAATCTTTGTATTTGGTTAATAGATTTATTAAATGAAATGGCAGTTGGAAAGTCTGAGAAAGAACTAGATAGATTAGAGGAGATTTTCTTATATTCCAGTCGATTTGAATATTTATTCTGGGATATGTCCTATCGTAAGGAGATGTGGGGATTTGAGGAGCAAGAACATACTACAGTTTCATAATGTTTCTTTTCATTACGATGAGAAACCAATCATCCATGAATTAAATGCTTCTATACATGAGAAAGAGTTTGTCAGTATTATCGGACCGAGTGGATGTGGGAAAAGTACTTTATTTCGCCTTATTACAGGCCTAGAGAAGGTAAGTACTGGAAAGATAGAACTGACAGAAACAAAGCACCATCCTGTAGGATATATGCCGCAAAAAGATATGCTTTTGCCGTGGAGAACAATTATTGAGAATGCTGCTCTGCCGCTAGAGTGCCAAGGTGTACAGAAGAAAGAAGCACAAGTAAAGGCAAAGGAACTGTTATATAAATTTGGTTTACAAGGATATGAGACAAAACATCCGAAAGATTTATCTGGTGGTATGAGGCAACGCGTATCTTTTATCCGAACTTTGTTAACGGGCGGGGAGATATTGTTATTAGATGAACCGTTTAGCGCGTTAGATGCTTTAACGAAGGCCTCTTTGCAAGAATGGCTGTTTGAACAATGGCAAGAGTGGGAAAAAACAATTTTATTCATTACTCATGATGTTGAAGAAGCGTTATTTCTTTCGAACCGAGTTTTAGTAGTGGAACAGCAGCCGATAACGACTTTGACTGAGCGGATTGTACCACTTGATCATAACAGAACACGAAAAGATTTATATAAACCGGAAGTATTAGCGCTGAAAGATGAGCTTCTTAGTATGTTACAAAGGCAGGTACTTGTGTGATGAACCGATTGAAAGAATTAGTTCCTGCTATTACACTTTCTAGTATTTTACTAGCTGTGTGGGAAATAGGAGCAAGAATTGTAGATGAGATGTACATTTTACCGTCACCGTCTGCGATTGTAATGAAGATATGGAAACTAAAAGACATATTATTTACGGTTCATTTACCTGCAACGTTATACGTCGTTTTAATAGGTGTTGTTATTTCTATCGTATTAGGTGTAGGGCTAGCGATGTTAATGAATGCGAGTACATGGATGGAAAGAGCATTTTATCCATTATTAGTTGCTTCACAAACGATTCCGATTACTGCGCTTGCTCCGCTATTTGTTTTATGGTTTGGATACACAATTTGGAGTAAGGTTGTTGTCACAGTTTTAATTACGTTTTTCCCGATTGCGGTCAACACGTATGATGGACTGCGTAGTACGAAAAAAGAATGGGAGGAGCTCTTAGTTACATATGGAGCAACGAAAAGAGATATTTTTCTTAAATTAAAGTTGCCGTCTGCTCTTCCTTATTTTTTCTCAGCTTTAAAAATTGCAGTTCCGCTTAGTGTTATCGGAGCAGCAATTGGAGAATGGCTCGGTGCACAAGCTGGACTTGGATATTTCAGTAAGAGAATGATGACGCAGTTAGATGGAGCTGGCGTATTTGCACCCATTGTATTGTTATCATTATTAGCTATTTTCTTCGTCGTACTTATTTCCATATTAGAAAAGAAATTCATTAGTTGGAGGAAGCATTCATGAAATTTTTAAAGCGCATCTTTGTATTTACATTATTAATTGCAATGATTGCAGGATGCTCGAGTAATTCAGCATCAGACAAAAGTAAAAAAGAGAAAGAAATAACAGTCATGTTAGATTGGTATCCAAATGCGGTACATAGCTTTATCTATGCAGCAATTGAAAAAGGATACTTTAAAGAAGAAGGTGTAAAGGTAAATATTAAATTCCCTTCTAATCCGACTGATCCATTAACATTGGCAGCAGCAGGGAAGGTGACAGTTGGCTTGTATTATCAGCCAGATGTTGTTATGGCAAGAGCAAATGAGCAAATTCCAGTGAAATCAATTGGGGCTGTCGTACGTTCACCATTAAATCATGTCGTATCGCTGAAATCAGCGGGTATTCAATCACCGAAAGATTTAGAAGGAAAAACAGTAGGATATTCTGGAACACCTTTAAGTGAGATGTATTTAAAAACGATGGTAAAAGAAGCTGGTGGTAATCCTGATACAGTGAAAGTAGTTGATGTTGGATTTGATTTAGTACCAGCCTTAATTACGAAAAAAGTGGATGCGATAACAGGGGCATACATTAATCATGAAGTACCGGTTATGCGTCATGAAGGCCATGAACCAGCTTACTTTAATACAGCTGATTACGGAGTACCGAACTATCATGAACTTGTGTTTGTAACAGGTGATAAAACGTTGAAAAAAGATAAAGAAGCGTTGCAAGCTTTCTTACGTGGTACGAAAAAAGGCTATGATTTCATGAAGAAAAACCCAGATGAAGCATTGAATATTTTATTAAATCATCAAGAAAAAGAAAACTTCCCACTTGTGCCAGAAGTTGAAAAGGAAAGTATGAAAATTTTATTAGAGAAGATGGAAATGAAAGATGAGCCATTTTTATCAGATTCAAAAGAATCTTGGGAGAAACAAAATAAATGGCTGAAAGACAAAGGAATGACGAAAGAAACCGTTCCAGCCGATGAACTATTCGAAAATATTTTAAAGTAGGCGAATGAATATGAAAAATGAGCTCCACGTAATCTCAAATGGCCATATGCCATTCGAAGAGTTAGTGAATGTAGCGATGCAAATTGAGAGTGAGATTGATTATTTGCATATTCGTGAGCGTGAGAAGAGTACGAAGGAGTTATATGAAGGTGTGGAAAGTCTTTTAATGGAAGGCTTTCCGGCTTCTAAAATTGTCATAAATGATCGAATTGATATTGCAATTTTATTAAATATTCCTCGTGTTCAACTAGGGTATCGAAGCACAGATGTAAAGTCAGTGAAAGAAAAGTTTTCGTATTTGCATGTCGGTTATTCTGTGCATTCGCTAGATGAAGCGATAGTAGCATTTAAAAATGGAGCGGATTCACTCGTTTATGGTCATGTATTTCCGACAGATTGTAAAAAAGGTGTGCCAGCGAGAGGGCTTGAAGAAATTTCTGACATTGCAAGATGTTTATCTATACCGATTACAGCAATTGGAGGAATTACTCCAGAAAACGCAGTGGATGTCCTTACTAACGGTGTAAGCGGTATAGCAGTTATGTCCGGAATTGTAAGTAGTAGTGACCCGTATAGCAAAGCGAAATCTTATAAGGAATCAATAAGAAAGTGGGCGGAAAAACATGTGTGAGAAGTATGATGTAGCGATTATTGGTGGTGGTGTAATTGGTAGTTCAGTTGCACATTTTCTAGCAGAAAGAGGACATAAAGTAGCGATTGTAGAGAAGCAAAGAATTGCATCGGAAGCTTCAAAAGCAGCTGCTGGTCTACTTGGTGTTCAGGCAGAATGGGATGCGTATGATCCGCTATTTGAACTTGCTAGAGAAAGCCGAGCTATATTTCCACAACTTGCAGCAGTTTTACGTGAAAAGACGGGTATTGATATTGGATATGAAGAAAAAGGAATTTATCGTATTGCTCAAAATGAAGATGAGAAGGAAAGAATTCTTCACATTATGGATTGGCAGCAAAAAACAGGTGAAGATTCCTATTTTCTAACGGGAGACCATGTGCGGGAAAAAGAGCCGTATCTATCCGAATCTATTATAGGAGCAGTATATTATCCGAAAGACGGTCATGTTATTGCACCAGAGCTTACGAAAGCATTCGCACATTCTGCGGCAATGTCAGGTGCTGATATATATGAACAGACAGAAGTGTTTGATATTCGTATTGAAAATAATAAAGTGACTGGAGTTATTACAAGTGAAGGTATTGTCACATGTGAGAAAGTCGTTATTGCAGGAGGTTCATGGAGCACGAAGTTACTCAGTTATTTTCACTACGATTGGGGGACATATCCAGTTAAAGGAGAAGTGGTTGCGGTAAGAAGTAGAAAACAACTTTTAAAAGCACCTATTTTTCAAGAAAGATTTTACATTACTCCAAAGCGCGGTGGACGTTACGTAATTGGGGCAACAATGAAGCACCATACGTTCAATAAAACTGTGCAGCCAGAAAGTATAACTTCTATATTAGAGCGTGCTTATACAATATTGCCAGCTTTAAAAGAAGCAGAATGGGAAAGCACGTGGGCAGGATTAAGACCACAATCGAACCATGAAGCTCCTTATATGGGAGAGCATGAAGAAATAAAAGGTTTATATGCTTGCACGGGCCATTATCGAAACGGTATTTTATTAAGTCCTATTTCTGGCCAATATATGGCGGATTTAATAGAAGGAAAGCAAGAGAATTATTTGCTAGATTCATTGCTTTCTAGAAGAGTTTAGAAAGGGGATGGAAGTTTGAATTTAAAAATTAATGGTAACCAAATTGAAGTGCCAGCGAGTGTAAAAACAGTAGCTGAGCTACTTACACATTTAGAACTAGATAACAGAATTGTTGTAGTAGAGCGTAATAAAGATATTTTACAAAAAGATGATCATACAGATACATCTGTTTTTGATGGAGATCAAATTGAGATTGTAACTTTCGTAGGAGGCGGTTGATTATGTTAAACATTGGACCATTTTCATTTCATTCTAGACTGTTATTAGGAACAGGTAAATTCCCTGATTTTGACGTACAGCAAAAGGCAATTGACGTTTCTGAAGCTGAAATTTTAACGTTTGCAGTACGTCGTATGGATATCTTTGATGCAAAGCAACCTAATTTATTAGAGAAACTTGATGTGAAAAAATATACGTTATTACCAAATACAGCAGGGGCAAAAAACGCTGAAGAGGCTGTTCGTATTGCAAAATTAGCAAAAGCTTCTGGGCTTTGTGACATGATAAAGGTAGAAGTTATTGGTGATGATAGAACGTTATTACCGGATCCGGTAGAAACGTTAAAGGCATCTGAAATGTTACTGGAAGAAGGATTTATCGTACTTCCGTACACATCTGATGATGTTGTATTAGCACGTAAATTACAAGAGCTTGGCGTGCATGCGATTATGCCAGGAGCATCTCCAATCGGATCAGGACTTGGTATTGTAAATCCATTAAATTTGGGCTTCATTATTGAACAAGCGACAGTACCAGTTATCGTTGATGCTGGTATTGGTAGCCCAGCTGATGCGGCATTTGCAATGGAATTAGGAGCAGATGGCGTGTTATTAAATACAGCTGTATCAGGAGCAAAAGATCCTATTAAAATGGCACAGGCAATGAAACTAAGTATTGAAGCAGGACGTTTAGGATTTGAAGCAGGTCGTATTGCACGTAAGCGCTGTGCAACTGCAAGTAGTCCTTTAGAAGGAATGAGCGTAGTTGAATAATCGATATTCTCGCCAAGAACTATTTTCTCCAATTGGAGCAGAAGGGCAGCAAAAGATAAGAGAAAAGCATGTACTTATTATCGGTGCAGGTGCATTAGGTAGTGCAAATGCAGAGATGTTTGTAAGAGCGGGTGTTGGCAAGATAACAATTGTTGACCGTGATTATGTAGATTGGAGTAATTTACAAAGACAACAATTGTATGCAGAGAGCGACGTAAAGAATAATCTCCCAAAAGCTATAGCGGCTAAAAAACGTTTAGAAGAGATTAATAGCGATGTAACAATAAAAGCTCTCGTTCAAGATGTAACAGCTGAAGAGCTAGAAGAACTTGTTACAAACGTTGATGTAATTATTGATGCGACTGATAATTTCGAAACACGCTTTATTGTGAATGATATAGCACAAAAATATTCTATTCCATGGATTTACGGTGCATGTGTAGGTAGTTACGGTCTTTCTTACACAATCCTTCCTAGTAAAACACCATGTTTATCATGTTTATTACAGTCGATTCCGCTTGGCGGGGCAACATGTGATACAGCGGGTATTATATCACCTGCTGTATCTCTTGTCGTTTCTCATCAAGTAACAGAAGCTCTTAAACTGTTAGTAGAAGATTACGAATCACTTCGAGATGGGCTTGTATCGTTTGATATGTGGAAGAATGAGTATTTATGTATGAATGTACAAAAGCTTCGCCAGCATAATTGTCCTTCATGTGGAGAGAATGCATTGTATCCATATTTAAATAAAGAGAACACATCAAAAACAGCGGTTTTATGCGGGCGAAATACAGTTCAAATTAGACCACCTCATAAAGAAGAAATGAATTTTGAACAATATAAAGAGTTGCTGGAAGGTCGCGTGAATGATTTAAATGTAAATCCATATTTACTATCATTTTCTGTTGAAGACAAGAGGTTAGTCGCCTTTAAAGATGGCCGTGTGCTCGTACATGGAACGAAAGATATAAGCGAAGCAAAAACGATTTATCATCGCTATTTTGGATAGAAAAGGATGAGTGGGATGAAAGTGAATAAAGCTTTAACAATTGCAGGGTCTGATAGCGGCGGCGGTGCTGGAATTCAGGCAGATTTAAAAACATTCCAAGAGCTTGGTGTATACGGAATGACGGCTATTACGGCAATTACTGCTCAAAACACGCTTGGCGTTCAAGGGGTATATCCTGTTCCGTTAGAAGGTATTACAGAACAGCTGAATTCAATTGGTACGGATTTAACACCAGATGCAGTGAAACTAGGAATGTTATTTAGTAGTGAAATAATTCAAATTGCTGCAGAACAAATTAAAAAATTTGGCTGGAATAATATTTTGCTAGATCCCGTTATGATCGCAAAAGGCGGTGCATCATTATTACAGCAAGAAGCAGTTCATGCATTAAAAGAATATTTATTACCAGTAGCAACCGTTATAACACCGAATGTTCCAGAAGCAGAAGTGTTAACTGGGATGGAGATTCATAATGTTGAAGATAGTAAGGAAGCTGCAAAAGTATTGCACAAATTAGGTGCTAAATATGTGCTTATGAAGGGCGGACATGCAGAATATCAAGGTAATGAAGTAATTGATTTCCTCTTTGATGGAGAAGAATTTATTGAGTTTAGAAGCGAGCGAATTCCTTCAAAGCAAACGCACGGAAGTGGGTGCACATTTGCTTCAGCGGTTACAGCAGGACTTGCGAAAGGATACTCAATTGAAGATGCTGTTCAAGAAGCAAAACGATTTATTAGTATAGCAATTGAAGAGCCATTGAATATTGGTAGTGGTCATGGACCAACGAATCATTTTGCGTATAAAGTGAATAGAACGCGTGTATAGATAAGTGAAAAGCCAGTTTTATAACTGGCTTTTTTTCTGTTTACTTTTTCAAAATACAGGAGTAATATATCAGCCAGAATATATTTTTTTGTAAACGCTGAGTCCAATTATATGGAGCGGAGGAACCAATTTGTGCAGTGTCACTAGGGGTGAATCTTTCAAATTTGAAAGTAGGGCTACTCTCAAAGCCCGAATCCGACAGCTAACTTCGTAAGCGTCTTGAGAGAGGACGGTGCCATGATGGATACATCACTTCATCGATCTGATTAGTATAGGGGAATATCAATCTATGTTTGATTTCTTTTATACTAAGGAGGATGAGGTACATGGAACTAACACTTATTTGTGTTGGAGAAGAAAGTAAGGTAAATAGTTTAAGAGATCTAGTTGCATTTCAACATGAGTTAGTTATTTTTACAGCAAATGAAGAGGTAGCGGCTGAAGTTAGGAATTGTGGGTTTGATTGGACTTATAGTTGTAGTAAGGAGCAGGATTTTACTAGTATTTGTGAGTGTATTAAGAAGGTCATTTTACTAGGGGATGAGCTTCCAATCGTTAGTTTCTTCACAGAACACATTCGTTTTTCTTTTCAAGCACCTATTACTGTTGTTACAAGGAATAAACGATATCCAGCGAGGCTCTATGAAACAATTGGAGCTAAGTTTGTCGTGTTTACAAATTGTGATAATATTTCTTTTTTATTTTTTGAATAGGGCGGGGGAAGAAATGATGAAGGTACTATTACTTGGAGATATAGCAAATCGTTGGGCAGTATCGGTAGAGCGAGTTCAAGAATTGGTCCAGATTGATCCCCTTTTTCCAGGGCCATATATTATATTACCATCAAAAGATGCTTTGTATTTAGAGATGGATATTACCGAGTATGAGCAGCTACATGCAGAATTGACACAAGTTTATATTCGTGGGAGAAATTTACGTGCATTTTTACGAGGAGAATAAAGGTTGAATAAAAAAGAGCGAATGCTGAGTGCAACAAGCTATGCACTTCATGTCATTCGCTCTTTTTATTTCATATTTAAAAGGTCATTTTTAAGAAAAGAGAAGAGAAATAAAGAAAATAGATGAAATGATAGTAATAAACTCCAATGTAAGCGTTTAAACGAATGTAAATATTATTATTTTCAGAAATTTATCCCTTTACAAGTGAAAAATAGAGGAGTATATTTACTCTCATAAATCATTCATAAAATTTCCAAAAAAACCTAAAATCGCTGAGTTCCAGAAATGGAGCGGGGGAACCAATTTTGTGCATCGTCACTTGGGGTGAATCTTTCAGTTTTGAAAGTAGGGCTACTCTTTAGGCCCGAATCCGACAGCTAACCTCGTAAGCGTTTAGAGAGGAGGTTTACTTTTTGTTGTTCATTTTTTGAACACTGAGTAGAGCTCAGTGTTCTTTTTAATATTTTAATGGTAAATTTTTACAAAAAGAAGAGAGGGATAGTTATGTTAGATGTTGTAATGGTCGGGATTTTTATTTTATTAGTTGCATCGATGGCAAGTCTTGCAAGTTGGTCAGATAAAGTTGTGAAAGAAGGAAAGCAATCATGATGATTGTCTTATCGGTTATTGTCGCAGCAATTACAGTGTATTTAGTGTATGCATTATTAAATCCAGAGAAGTTTTAATTAGGGGGAATCATTCATTATGATTTGGGTTGCAGTCATTATTACAATGCTCTTGTTTATTTTAGTAGCAAAGCCAACGGGGATTTATTTAGAAAAAGCTTTTCAAGGTAGCAAAACGTTAGATAAAGTATTCGGGCCTTTTGAAAAACTTATTTTTAAAATTACGGGTGTAAAAGCATACAATCAAACGTGGAAACAGTACGCATTATCATTAGTTTTATTAAATGGATTTATGATCGTTGTCGTATACTTCATTTTCAGATTACAAGGTGTGCTGCCACTAAATCCAGCGCATATTGAAGGGATGGAGCCTACGCTCGCTTTTAATACAGCAATTAGTTTTATGGCTGATACAAACTTACAGCATTATAGCGGTGAAAATGGTTTATCTTATTTATCACAATTAATCGGAATTACATTTTTAATGTTTGCGGCACCAGCAACGACATTAGCGCTCGTTATGGCTTTTATAAGAGGACTTGCTGGAAAAGAACTTGGTAACTTTTTCGTTGATTTTACGAGAGCGTTAACGAGAGTGTTTCTTCCTATCGCATTTATTGCGGCACTAGTTTTTGTCGCACTTGGTGTACCACAAACGTTAGATGGGGCGGTTACAGCACAAACGATTGAAGGTGCAAAGCAAAGTATTTTACGTGGACCTGTTGCATCATTCGTTTCCATTAAGGAACTTGGAAATAACGGCGGTGGATTTTTCGGAGCAAACTCTACGCATCCTTTCGAAAATCCAGGACAAATGAGTAATATTTTGCAAATGATGCTTATGATGTTATTACCAACAGCACTTCCATTTACGTACGGACGAATGGTCGGAAATAAAAAACAAGGCCGCATCCTTTTCGTGTCACTTTTTATGGTATTTTTACTAGGATTTATAACGATTACGACATCTGAACTAAACGGGAATCCGGCATTAAATGGAATGGGTATCGAACATGTACAAGGAAGTACAGAAGGGAAAGAAGTACGATTTGGAACAGTATTTTCTTCACTATACGCAACAGTAACGACAGCTGCTGAAACAGGCGCTGTTAATACGATGCATGATACGTTAACACCAATTGGTGGTCTAGTTCCCCTCGTAAATATGATGTTAAATACAGTGTATGGCGGAGTTGGAGCAGGCTTTGTAAACATTATTATGTATGCAATTATCGCGGTGTTTATATCTGGGTTAATGGTTGGACGGACACCAGAGTTTTTAGGTAAAAAGATTGAAGGTAAGGAAATGAAATTAATCGCAGTCACGATTTTATTTCATCCATTGCTCATTTTAGGATTTTCGGCATTAGCTCTTTCAACAAATTTAGGAACGGATGCTATTTCTCATTCCGGTTTCCACGGTTTAACACAAGTTGTATATGAATATACATCGTCAGCTGCGAATAATGGATCTGGATTTGAAGGATTAGGAGATAATACACCGTTTTGGAATATTACGACTGGTTTAGTTATGTTTTTAGGACGTTACTTCAGTTTAATTACGATGCTAGCTGTGGCAGCTTCGTTGAAAGAAAAAACGGTAGTGCCAGAAACAGTCGGAACGTTCCGCACAGATAATAGTTTATTTGGTGGTATCTTCATCGGAACAATTGTAATTGTCGGTGCATTAACATTCTTCCCGATGTTAGTACTCGGACCAATTGCAGAATTTCTTACATTGAAGTAATGGAGGGTAAATGATGAGACCGGTAGTAGTAAAAGAAAAACAAGTAAATGAGACACAAATACATGCTGTAGAAGATGAAGTTAGACAAGCGAAAACGATGGATCGTGATATCGTAACACATGCGATGAAACAATCCGTTGCGAAATTGAATCCGAAAGTCATGATAAAGAATCCGATTATGTTCGTTGTGGAAATTGGGTTTATCATTACGTTCATTTTATCTTTTCTTCCAAGCAGTTCTAGTAGTATACCAGGATGGTTTAATATAACAGTTTCTCTTATTCTATTATTTACAGTTTTATTTGCGAATTTTGCAGAAGCATTAGCAGAAGGTCGCGGTAAAGCGCAAGCCGATTCTTTAAAACAGTCGAAGAAAGATGTGTTTGCAAATGTTGTAAAAGAAAATGGAGACATTGTCCAAGTTTCAGCAACTGATCTTAGAAAAGGTGATGTTGTTATCGTAAAACAAGGAGAAATGATTCCGAATGATGGTGAAGTAATCAAAGGATTAGCGTCTGTAGATGAATCTGCAATTACAGGAGAATCAGCTCCTGTAATAAAAGAAGCGGGTGGTGATTTTTGTTCCGTAACAGGTGGAACGATGGTGGTAAGTGATGAAATTACAATTGTTATTACGAGTAATCCTGGTGAATCATTTATCGACAAAATGATTTCTTTAGTAGAAGGAGCTGCTCGTCAAAAAACGCCGAATGAGATTGCTTTAAATACAGTATTAACGAGCTTAAATCTTATCTTCTTGATCGTCGTTGTGACGTTGCCGATTTTTACAAATTATTTAGGTTTTCAAATTGATACAGCTGTACTCGTAGCATTGTTAGTATGTTTAATTCCAACGACAATTGGTGGTTTGCTATCAGCGATTGGTATTGCTGGGATGGACCGGGTGACAAAATTTAACGTGCTAGCGATGTCAGGGAAAGCAGTAGAAGCTGCGGGCGATATTAATACAATTATTTTAGATAAAACAGGTACGATTACTTTTGGAAACCGGATGGCTCATACATTATTGCCTGTAGGAAATGAAACGATTGAGCAAGTTGGAAAGTGGGCTGCTATTAGTTCTGTTTTAGATGAAACGCCAGAAGGTCGATCTGTTATCGAGTATGTGCAGGGAAAATCTATATCATATAATAGAGAACTTGCAGAACAAGGGGAGTTTGTTCCGTTTAAAGCAGAAACGAGAATGAGTGGTGTTGATTTACAAGACGGAACGAAAGTGAGAAAAGGTGCTGTCGGTGCCGTTATTGAATGGGTTGGGTCACAAGGTGGAACAATTCCGAAAGATGTAAATCAAAAAGCAGACTTAATTTCAAAAGAGGGCGGAACACCACTTGTAGTTGCAGTAGATAATCGTATTTATGGTTTAATTTATTTAAAGGATACAGTAAAACCGGGTATGCGTGAGCGTTTTGAACAGTTGCGCCAAATGGGGATTAAAACGGTTATGTGTACAGGTGATAATCCGTTAACAGCAGCAACGATTGCAAAAGAAGCAGGAGTAGATGAATTCGTTGCCGAGTGTAAACCAGAAGATAAAATTGCGGTTATTAAAGCAGAGCAAGATAAAGGGAAACTTGTAGCGATGACAGGTGATGGTACAAATGATGCTCCGGCATTAGCACAGGCTGACGTTGGATTAGCGATGAATAGTGGTACGACAGCTGCGAAAGAAGCAGCGAATATGATTGATTTAGACTCGAATCCAACGAAAATTATTGAGGTTGTAGGAATTGGTAAGCAATTGTTAATGACACGTGGTGCGTTAACGACGTTTAGTATTGCAAATGATATAGCGAAATACTTTGCGATTATTCCAGCGATGTTTACACTTGCAATTCCGCAAATGGAAGCATTGAACATTATGAAATTAACATCACCACTGTCAGCGATTTTATCAGCATTAATATTTAACGCTGTTATTATTCCATTACTCATTCCGTTAGCGATGAAAGGTATCGCATATAAACCGATGAGTTCTAATGCATTGCTTAGCCGAAACTTACTTATTTATGGGCTTGGTGGAGTTATCGTTCCGTTCATTGGAATTAAAGTAATTGATATAATTGTCGGCTTGTTCATATAAGGAAGAGGGGAAAAAGATGGAGAAGAAACAAAGTATACTATCACCAATTATCCGTATTACTTTTACATTTCTAGTGTTGTGCGGACTTGTATACCCGCTTATTGTTACTGGTATTGCACAAGCCGTGATGAAGGATAATGCGGATGGAAGTCTAATATATAATGATAAAAATGAAGTGATTGGTTCTAAATTAATCGGGCAAAACTTCACGGATCCACGTTATTTTCAAGGGCGTGTTTCTAGTATTGAATATAAGGCAGAAGCATCTGGTTCAAATAACTATGCACCATCTAATCCAGATTTAGAGAAACGAGTAGAGAAAAGTATTGAAGAGTGGAAGAAACAAAATCCGAGCGTTCCAGTTACAGAGGTACCGATTGATTTAGTGACAAATTCAGGTTCAGGGCTTGATCCTGACATTAGTCCGAAGGCAGCTTCTGTGCAGGTGGATCGCATATCGAAATTAACGAATATTCCGAAAGAAAAACTTAATCAATTGATTAAAGATCAAACAGAAGGTGCTGCGCTTGGTTTATTTGGAGAAGATCGAGTGAACGTCTTAAAGCTAAATTTGGCATTACAGGAATTAATGAAATAGTAACAACGCTACCTCAATCTAACGGATTGAGGTAGCGTTGTTTCGAATGAAAGGTAGTGTTTATTTTGTATGCAGATGATTATGAACCGAAGTTTCAAAGGCGAACGCCAGAGGAATATTTAGAATATATTCGTCAGCAAAATCGCGGAAAGTTAAAGCTATATGTAGGAGCAGCTCCAGGCGTAGGAAAAAGTTATAAAATGCTCTTTGATGCAAGGGAAATGAAAAAAGATGGAATTGATATTGTAATTGGTTTAATTGAAACGCATGGAAGAAAAGAGACGGAAGAAGCAATTGCTGATTTAGAAAAAGTTCCTTTGAAAGAAATACAGTATAAAGGAAAGGTATTTTATGAGCTTGATGTGGAAGGAATAAAAAAACGCGCGCCGCAAGTAGTCGTAGTGGATGAACTTGCACATAGTAATGTTCCTGGTTCTAAGCATAAAAAACGTTATATGGATGTGCAGGAATTGTTAGAGGCTGGTATATCGGTATTATCAGCTTTTAATATTCAACATTTAGAAAGTGTTCATGATATTGTAGCTCAAATTACGAATGTAAAAGTAAGAGAACGAATTCCAGATTTTATTTTACAAAAAGCAAATGAAATTCAGCTCGTTGATGCAACGCCCGAGGTATTAAGGAAGAGACTAATAGACGGAAAGATATATAAAGAAGAAAAAATTCAGCAAAGTTTACAAAATTTCTTTACGCTTAATAATTTAGGGGCACTTAGGGAATTATCACTTCGCGAGGTTGCCGATGATATGGACGAGAAAATTAGCCAAACAGTAATAGAACCAATTGGCGTAAAAGAAAAAATTCTTGTTTGTGTACAATACAGTTCAACAGCGGAGAAATTAATAAGACGGGGATGGCGCATGGCTGATCGGTTAAACGCTGAATTGTACGTATTAAACGTTGAGAGGGAAAATATAGATTCTATTTCAGCTGGAAAAAAGCAGACGATTGAAGAGTGGAAGTTGCTAACGAATCAATTTGATGCAAGTTTTGTATTAGAAGAAGCAAAGGGAAGAAAGCCAGCAGATGTTATTATTGAAGTGGCAAAAAGATTACAGGTGACGCAAATTTTACTTGGACAATCGGCTAGAAGAAGGTGGGAAGAAATACGAAAAGGCTCTATTGTAAATGAAATTATGAGACAAACAAAGTATATTGATATTCATATTGTTGCGGATCAAAGAGGATAAATAGAGCCGACCTTTTTGGGGGCTCTATTTTGCTTTTTGTACAGAATGAAAACTTAGCATTTTCATTGCATATAAGATTACAAGTAAAAACATAATTGCGCCTAGGAAGAAAATCCAAAAGTAATTTTGGTTAAATAAAAGAAATCCACCTATAAGTGGCCCTGTGCCCATACCAAGATAGCGGATGAAGTTGTACATACCGATAGCTGTTGCACGTTCTTGCACGAATTCTTCTGTTAATAAAGTAGTGTGAGTTGGCATAGAAAGTCCCATACTAAAACCGTACAAAGATGTAACGATAATGATGAATGGGATATTGATGTTATATATGAAAGAGAATAAAAAGACACATATAATATTGAAGTAACTCGTAATAAATAAAGTTTGCTTTGTTGTGAGGCGTTTTTGCAAAAACTTGTAGCAAAAACTTCCTAGCATGATAGAAAGAGACATTGGTACAAACATAAGACCAATTTCACTTGCAGCTAGATGAAATGAATTTGCTAAAATGCTCGGTAAAAAAACGAGAAAGCAAAAGTAAATACAAAATTGAATGAAGCCAATAAGAGTAATAGAAAATCCAGTTTTATTTTTTAAGATAAGAGAGTAATTCTTTTGTGCTTTAGACTGCTTAAATACATTTGGCTTTGTTTCTGGAAGTAGTGAAATGTTTATAATTAATAAGATAATGCCAAGTGTAGATAAAAAGAGAAATACAGATAAGTGACCATTTATACTGCCAAGAAATCCACCTATGAGAGGAGCCATTGCAGGTGCGAGGGCAAGTAACATTTGGTATAGGCTCATCGCTTCTCCGCGTTCTTTTCCTTCAAATAAATCGCCGATAATCGTTGCTGAAACTACAGGTATAGCCGCTATTCCTATAGCTTGAACAGCTCTAAAAAAGAGAAATAAATAAATGTTTGCCGAAAAAGCACATCCGATTGAACCAATTGTACTAATGATTAAACTAGGGATAAGGACAGATTTTCTCCCTTTTGTATCAATTAAAGGTCCATATACGAGCTGCATAATTGCAAGAATGAATGTGAAAAGTGAAACTGTTACATTTACAAGATAAAGAGAAGTGTGAAAAGAATTTTGAATCATCGGTAAGATAGGTGTGTAAATATTTTGAGCGAAGGAACCGAGTAAGGCACTAATACAGACAACATATAAAATGAAAGTTAGTTTAGATTTTTTCATCTTGTTAACCTCCTTGTATTTTTGGTTTCCTTGGAAACTAAATTTATTTTAACATGATTTTCTCACTTGTAAAGATGAAAAAATAATTTTAAAATGGTATATAGTTAAATTGTTTCTTCGGAAACTTAGGAGGCGAACGGATTGAAGCATGCAACGAAGCAAATGGAAATACTGTCGGACATTCGTACACTTTTGCATAAAAAAGAAGAACATTTAAAACGACAAAACGAGAAGTTTCTTTATGAGACAGGTGTAAGTAGTATGTCTTTATCTGAGTTACATGTAATCGAATGTATCGGAAAAAATGGTTTGATGAATGTAACGGCAATTACGACAGAAATGGGCATGACGAAGGGAGCAATCTCTAAAATTTGTACGAAGTTGTTTCAAAAGCAATTCGTTGAGAAGATGCAAATGTTAGATAATCAAAAAGAAATCTTCTTCAGCTTAACGGAAAGCGGCAATGAAATATATAAAGCTCATGAAAAATTGCATAAGCAAGCTGAAGAAAAGTGGTTGTTACTTTTAGATGGATATACGAAAGAAGAGCAAGACTTTATTCAAAGGTTTATAAAGGATGTCTCCGATCATTTGGAAATATAATTGGAAGAAAAAACTCCTTTTTCTCAAGTCTTTTAAATATAATTTCTGAAAGAACTCATATATAATAGAAAAAGATACTTAACATGGTGAATAGTTAAAGAGTCAATATATATAGAGGAGAGAGTAACATGCTTGAAAATACGGGGTTAGTATTAGAAGGCGGCGGTATGCGTGGTGTATATACGGGGGGGATATTAGAATACTTTATGGAACAAGATTTATATTTTCCATATGTAATCGGTGTATCAGCTGGTGCTTGTCATGCAGCGTCGTATCTTTCCAGACAAAGAAATAGAAATAAAACGGTCAATATTGATTATGCATCACATCCGAAATATTTGTCGTATAAAAACTTATGGAGAAAACGTCAGCTATTTGATATGGATTTCATTTTTCATGAAATTCCAGAAAAGCATGTTCCGTTTGATTTTGAAACATACTTTAATAGCCCAGAACGTTTCCTTGTAGGAACGACGGATTGTGAAACAGGACAATCTGTTTATTTTGAGAAAGAAGGAACGAATGATGATGCACTAAATTTATTACAAGCGTCTAGTTCATTGCCTTTCATTGCACCAGTAGTAAATTATCGTGGTAAGCAGTTATTAGATGGCGGGATTTCTGATCCAATTCCAGTTCGTAAGGCACAGGAAGATGGATTTAAAAAATCAGTCGTTATTTTAACGAGAAATCATGGTTACGCGAAGAAAAAATCAAAATTCGGATGGATTGCAGGAAAAGCTTATAAAAAATATCCGAATCTTGTTAACACGATGTTGAATCGTTATGAAGTGTATAATGAAACACTTCACTATATTGAAAAAGAAGAGCAAGCTGGTAATGTATTTGTTATTCGCCCAGAAGTGCCGCTTCAAGTAGATCGTATGGAAAAAGATACAGCAAAACTACAAAATTTATACGAGCAAGGCTATGAAGATGCAAAGAGACAATTTGCAGATTTGCAGGCGTTTTTGCAAAAATAAATATTAGGCTGTGGAGATGGAGTTCTCTGCAGTCTTTTTATTATTGGTTTCAATACCGAATGTTGGTTATACACGTTTTTAGATTATGGTATAATATGGATAAAAGTATGTGGAGAGGTGATACATATGGAAAATGTATATAAAGGGCTTAGACATACTGGATTTATCATGATGCTTATTTTTGGGGGTGTATTTTTACTTCGCTGGTTTATTCATGATGAAATGTTATTAGATCAACTTATTGGTTTTAGTGTGGGCATAGTAATGGTTATTTCATCAGTGTTCATTCAAAAGTATAGTAAAGAATTACAGGTAGAAGAGAAGTATTAAAAGGTTATAAGCTCCTTCATATTTTGGAGGTGCCTTTATAGTTTGAATGATTGTTATAAAAGAAAAGTAGAGCATCGGATTTCGATGCTCTACTTTTTTAATGTGGTAAGAATATCAATTGATAAGCAAACAAAATTCCAAATACATATACAAGTGGGTGAACAGCAAGGAATTTACCTTTTGCCACTTTCATAAGTGGGTATGAAATAAATCCAAGTGCGATACCTGTTGCGATACTTGATGTAAGCGGCATGCTTAAGATTACTAAGAATGCTGGGAATGCTTCATCAAATGAGTCCCAATCGATGTGGCGAACTGAACCCATCATAAGACTACCAACAATAATTAATGATGGTGCAGTAATAGCTGATACACCAGAAACAGCACTTACTAATGGTCCGAAGAATGCTGCTAGTGCGAACAGAACAGCTACTGTAACAGTTGTTAAACCAGTACGACCACCAGCTGCAACACCAGCAGATGATTCAATGTAAGCTGTTGATGGTGTTGTTCCGAACATAGAACCGATTGTTGCTGAAAATGAGTCAGATAGAAGAGCTCGTCCAGCTTTCGGGAGTTTTCCGTCTTTCATAAATCCACCTTGTTGAGCTACCCCAAGTAATGTACCTGTTGTATCAAATAATGTAACAAGGAAGAATGAAAATACAACGCCGTACAATCCGTAGTTAATTACATCAGATACAGCAGTAATTGGATTTGAAACGATAATTCCTTCTGGTAATCCAGGCATTGATGTAACACCGTTTGAGAATGTTAACTGTCCTGTGAAGAAAGCGATAATACCAGTTAATAGCATACCAATAAATAGTGCGCCATTTACATTTAAAGACATAAGAACAATAGTAATTCCAAGCCCAGCCAATGCTAGTAGAACTGGAGCAGAGTGAAGATCACCAAGTCCAACTAAGTTTGCATCATTTTTTGTAACGATACCTGTTAAACGTAAACCGATAAAGGCGATGAAAAGACCGATACCAGCAGTAATTGCATGTTTTAAGTTTTCAGGAATTGCTTCCATTAATTTTGTACGGAAAGATGTGAATGATAACAAAATTAAAATCATACCTGCTACGAATACAGCAGAGAATGCAATTGCGAAAGTCATGCCTTCATGCGCTTTTACAACAGAGTAAGAGAAGTAAGCATTTAATCCCATACCTGGCGCGATTGCGATTGGTAAGTTTGTAAAGATTGCCATAAATAATGTTCCGACAACAGCAGCGATAATTGTTGCTGTAAATGCTTGTTCAAATGGAACACCTGCATCCCCAAGGATGACTGGGTTTACGACAATGATATATGCCATTGTTAAGAAGGTAATAATACCTGCCATAATTTCAGTTTTAATAGAAGTTTTATGTTTTGAAAGGTTAAACATATAAACATCCTTTCTGTTTACGAATAATTTTCACAACAGTTATATATAATATTCGTTTTTAAACTATTTTGCAATAGTTTTGTATAAAAAGTTTACAACAATTCATATTTTGTGTCTTAAATTCGAATATTAATCGTAACTTGATGTGTGAATTTCAGTTTTTATTATGCACATTATAAGGAAAAGGAGTTGAAAGAAGCTATGCCACAGCAAAAAAACTTTGTAACAATGCCAGCGCAACATCAAAATAAACTGCCTGGTATTGAATCATTAATGAATCCACTTCCGCAGTTTGAAGATTCAAATTATAAAGGTAGCGAAAAGTTAAAAGGAAAGAATGTATTAATTACAGGGGGAGATAGTGGGATTGGACGAGCTGTTTCCATCGCTTTTGCGAAAGAGGGAGCAAATATTGCGATTGCTTATTTAGATGAGGAAGAAGATGCTAATGAGACGAAGCAATATGTTGAGAAAGAAGGTGTAAAGTGTGTATTGTTGCCGGGTGATTTAAGTGATGAACAGCATTGTAAAGAGGTTGTTCAAGAGACCGTCCAGCAGCTAGGTAGTTTACAGGTTTTAGTAAATAATGTCGCGCAGCAATATCCGCAGCAAGGGCTAGAGTATATTACAGCAGAACAGCTAGAAAAAACATTTCGTATTAATATTTTTTCTTATTTTCACGTTACGAAAGCAGCCCTTTCTCATTTGAAGAAAGGGGATGTCATTATAAATACGGCATCTATCGTTGCATATGAAGGAAATGAAACGTTAATTGATTATTCCGCAACGAAAGGAGCAATCGTAGCTTTTACAAGATCACTTTCTCAATCGTTAGTCCAAAAAGGGATTCGGGTAAATGGTGTTGCACCAGGACCGATTTGGACACCGCTTATTCCATCGAGCTTTGATGAGAAGAAAGTCTCTCAGTTTGGGAGCAATGTCCCGATGCAACGGCCTGGTCAACCATATGAGTTAGCGCCGGCATACGTATATTTAGCGTCTGGTGATTCTTCTTATGTTACTGGACAAATGATACATGTAAATGGGGGCGTTATTGTAAATGGATAGTTTTCATTTATAAGAGCAAAGTAAAGCTAATTACAATTATTATGGTGAGCGCTAGGGGGGATATAGGTGAAAAGGGTATGTTTCGTTTTACTATTATTTTTCTTCCTACCGGTTAGTGCTTTTGCTGATACAGATCATTTAATATTAGTGAATCTTACGACAAACCAGTTGTCTTTTTTTGAGAATGGAAATTACACAAAAACATTTCCAGTAACGACTGGAAGAGATCGTACACCTACGCCTGAAGGTAATTTTTGTATTATAACGAAATTTAAAAATAAAGAATACCATCGAAAAAAAATAGCTGGGGGTGCACCGAATAACCCTCTCGGTACGAGATGGCTTGGACTAGATAAGAATGAATATGCGATTCACGGGACGAACCGGGAATGGACGATTGGAAGTAGGGAATCAAATGGCTGTATTCGTATGCATGACAGGGATATACAATGGTTATATGACCGAGTACAATTACAAACAAAAGTAATCATTTCTCGTTTTCATACGAGCCCCGAATATGAAGCGAATAAGCTTGGTTATCGCGTTGTGAGCTGGAATGGTCGAAAAATAGAAAAAGAACAAATTGGAATACTTACGTTAGTAGACCGCGCGGATATATATTGGCAAGAACCAAATGGACAGTTAACAAAGGTAAAAACTGTATTGCCAAATGAAAGATATCCAGTGTACTCAAAACGAAAAGATGGAATATATTATATAGGAAACAATTCGTATATTATAGATGAAACAGGAGAGAAAATTCGTTACGAGCAAATTCCTTCTTCGATTTTAAGTAATATATATAAACGGAAATACAATGTTCCGTAATGGCTACCGTATTATAGACGGTAGCTTATTTATACTTGGAGTTTAACTGCAACTATTGTATTTTGCTGAATATAATACAGTACAGATAGGGGGCGGTTATATTATGAAAAGTGAATTTGCGTTTAAAGTTTTCTTAGTAACGACCTGTTTATTTATCGTGTATTTATATGCGTTTCTCGTCTTTTCTTTTTATGTTCCATATGTTGATTTAATATTGTTCTTTGGATTTATTTGGGCGTTTGTGAAAGCGAGGGAAGGAGAGAAGAGTATATATCGGCGCATTACCTTATGCGGGACGGCCGTTCTCGTTATTTTGTACTTTTTTATTATGCATGATTTTTGGAGAGGAATGTAAAAAAGCATACGATTAATCGTATGCTTTTATATCTGTTAATGATGGAAGAGAGGCAATTGCACCGTAATTTGTACATGTGATAGCGCCTACTTTATTTGCAAAGGAGATAAACGCTGTTAAGTCTTTGAAATGATACGAAAGTGTATGTTCACTTTGGGCAATCTGATATAACATTGCTCCAACGAAAGCATCACCAGCACCAGTTGTATCGACTTGTTGAATGGAAATAGAAGAGACAATGGTTTGACCTTCATTTGTCGCAAGAAGGGTACCGTCTTTTCCAAGTGTAATAGCTACTACTTTTGCGCCATAATTTAATAATTTGAGTGCCGCTTGTTGTAAATCACTCTCTTTAGAGAGCATAGTAGCTTCCTCTTGACTTACTTTTACGAAGTGTGCATGTTTTATAAAGGTTAGACAATCTTGAGAGAATTGTTCTGTATTTGTAATGAGTGCACTTCGATAATTTGGATCAAAAGAAATAAAATGGCCGTTATCTTTCGCATATTGTAACAACTGAAAATACGTTTCTTTTAATGGGCTTGATAGTAAAGCTGTCGCTGAACCGAAATGTATTAAATCATTCGTTTGTATTTTTGATAAATCAATGCTATTGAATTGATATTCACCATCTGCACCACGCATAAAAGTAAAATCACGTTCGCCATCTTGATCGATGGATACGAATGCAAGTGTTGTTTGTTTATCTTTTATGAGCATGGATGTATCGACTTGCGCACGCTGTAAAGTTTGTTCAAGAAACTCACCAAATGGGTCGTTTCCTACTTGCCCCATAAATGTAGCGTGTCCACCTAATTTTGTAATCGCAGCAGCAACGTTAGCGGGTGCTCCACCAGCTTTTTTTTCGAAATCTGAACCGTTTACTAAAGAAACGTTAGTATTTCGGCACACAAAATCAATTAATAGTTCACCTATACAAAAGACATTTCGCATACAATCCCTCTTTTCAGCTTATATTGTGTGATGGTAAAGTTTAGTTTTGCATCTGAAAAGATTGCGATATGATGTTTCATGTCTTTTCGAGGAAAAACTCGGGACGTAAAGACTGTTGAACCATCGTATAAGAAAATTTCCACGATGCTTTTATCTACAAATATTTGTAGTTCTATCGTATCTTGAATATCGATTTTTTTACAGCGTTCAAATCCATATTCTCCGCCAAATTGATGGTAGAAGTTGCCCCTGTCTATAGAAATAGTACCTTGTTCCCGATTAAATGTAATGGGGAAACATTCCTCCTCATTGTGGAAGAGAGAAAGACCAAAACGCTTTGCATCTTCTGTTTTAAGTGTAACAATTAATTCATAGGAGTCTTCATCATCAAGCGTTGATAATACATTTAATCCAGCTGTTATATCTCCTGAAATGTGTTTTTTTGTTGTTCGTAGTTTTGTTAATTCTGAAACTGGTTTTTGTTTTAAAATGTTATCTTCTAATGTTAATTCACGTGGAAGTGTTAGGCAATGAGCCCACATATAATCATCAGAAGGATATGTGATTTCACTTGATCCTGCCCAAGCAAACAATAGGCGACGACTAGTAGAGTCTTCTAAAGTTTGAGGGGCATAAAAATCGAATCCTTTATCAGCTTCGTAATAGGAATCAACATGGAAATATAAATTTTTAATATCGAAATGGCCTATAGCATAAACGACATTGTATACATTGTGAAAGTTTTCTCCGTCTTTTTCAATTCCTTGCGGTGAAAAGAGAAGTACATCTTTCCCTGATAATTGGAAGTAATCGGGGCATTCCCACATAAATCCGAATTCTTTTAAATTTGTTGTAATTTCGCCTTGGAAATGCCAATTGTATAGGTCTTGTGATTTGTATAGTAATAGAGTTCCTGTTTTATTTTCACGTTGGGCACCGAGTAACATATAGTACATATCATTATGTTTCCAGACTTTTGGATCACGTACATGTTTTGTATATCCGTCAGGAATTATATCAATAACAGGATTATTACTATATTTCGTCATCGTATATTGTGAATCCATTGTTGCCATACATTGTTTTGCATCACGGGAATCATCAGGATTTTTTATATTCCCTGTATAAATTAAATGAAGAAGGCCATCTTTTACGATAGCACTACCAGAATATGCACCGTGTGATTCATAGCTTTCAGTAGGGATGATGGCTACAGGCATACGCTCCCAGTTAATAAGGTCTTTTGACTTCACATGCCCCCAATGCTTCATTCCATGAATGGGACCAAATGGATACCACTGATAAAAAACGTGATATTCATCATTGTAGTATGATACACCGTTAGGATCATTCATTAATCCAAATGTTGGGTGAATATGATAAATTGGTTTCCATGAATCTTGGTTTGCAATTTCATATAAAGAATGTAATTCGTCTTTATTAGATTGCAGTATTGTTTTATATTTTGACATAGGTTTTCACCCCGTTATTATTTACTTTCTTTATATAAAATGAATGTGGCAACAAAAGCAGTGATAACTGCAATAGCGAAACCAATTATATAGTGAATCATGTTCATCATGCCAAGAGGTGCAACAATTGTAAGCATCGGAATACCTGTTAAACCGTATGCATTAGCCGCCACTTGCATCCAAACAACGTAAGCGCCTCCAATTGCGCCGCCAATAGCTGCTGCAATAAATGGTTTACCAAGTTTTAAATTGACACCAAAAATAGCTGGTTCTGTAATTCCTAAAAATGCTGAAGCTGCTGCTGGAATTGCAATTTCTTTCGTTTTTTTGTTTTTTGTTTTGAAATAGACAGCTAAAGTAGCACCGCCCTGTGCAACGTTCGCCATTGACCAAATAGGGAGTAAGAAATTGACACCGATATCTTTATTTGCGAGTAAGCCCGCTTCAATAGCGTGGAAGCTATGATGTAAGCCAGTAAGAACGATTGTTGAATACAATCCACCGAATATAAGTCCAGCTACTGGTCCTGCAAATTGATAAATTGTATTTAAAAGGTACGTAATGCCGTCACCGATTTTATATCCAATTGGTCCGATAATAATAAGTGATAAAAAGCCAGTTATAATAATTGTTAAGAATGGTGTAACTAATAAATCTAAAGAGTTCGGAACACGTTTTCGAAGTTCTTTTTCAATTGTACTCATAACATACACACATAATAAAATAGGTAAAACAGTACCTTGATAGCCAATCATATCAATATCCATACCAAGGAAATGTAAAACAGTGGGTTTTGCATTTGAAAGAGTCCAAGGATTTGTTAAGTTTGGGTGAGTTAATATACCACCAACAACTGCACCTAAGAAAATGTTTCCACCAAATTCTTTAGCGGCACTAACTCCAATTAAAATAGGTAAAATGATGAAAGCTGCACTTGAGAACATATCAAGTAATTGGATAAGTGAGTGATCTCCAGGAACTAATTTAAACGCTTTCAACATTCCGAGTAGACCCATAAGTAAACCGCTTGCGACGATAGCTGGAATAATTGGAACAAAAATATTAGATAGTGTCTTTGCTAGGCGGGCGATAGGATTCATTTTTTTCTTAGGTATATCGTTTGATGTTGTAGAATCTAGTTCGGCTATTCCAATTAGTTTTGAGAATTCATCATATACTTTGTTTACTATGCCAGTTCCAAAAATAATTTGATATTGCTCGGTCGTTGCAAAAGCACCTTTTACTCCATTGATGTTTTCGATTTCTGCAGAGTTTATTTTCGTATCATCCTTTAATATAAGACGAAGGCGAGTCGCACAATGTGTGGCACGAACAATGTTTTCCTTTCCACCAATGTTCTGTATTACTTGAGTTGCAATTTGCTTCATATCCATAAAAATTCCCCCTTACTATAAATTTTCTTTTTATGGAACCGGTTCCGTAATAAGTTAAAATAAAAAACAGGGAAATGATGTTGAAAATCCTGTTTTTAAAATGTGGAACCGGTTTTAATTTTATTATAGAGCGCCTTTATATTTTGTCAACGCTTTCTTGGATTTTTAATGTATAACGAGAGTGTAATATTTTTGGTATAGTTTTGTTTTCAACAAGCTGTGAAAGAGAAGTGGCAGCAAGCTTTCCAGCATACTCATAGTCAAACGCAATTGTCGTTAAACTAGGGTGTACCATTTCTGAAATATCATATCCACCGAATCCTGTTACAGAAATATCACCTGGTACAGAAAGGGAGTGGGAGTGAATGACTTTCATTGCGCCAAGAGCGATGTTATCTGTAGCACATACGATAAGAGTTGGGCGATTATTATCTAAAATATGTTGTACTTGTTTCATGGCATCTTCTATGCGGAAAGTTGTTTCGTAATATGAAACGTTGCAAGTCGGTTCTAAATTTTCAATTGCTTTTTGAAAACCATTTTTTCGATTTATTCCAACAGAAATATCAGATTTTTCTATCCCTAAATAGGCAATATGTCGATGGCCTTGCGATAAAACGTATGCCCCTAACTCATAAGCTGCATCATAATCATCGTGAACGAGGCAATATTGATCTTTATATTCTTGCCCGACGAATAAAATAGGGATGTTTGAATTAGCCATAATTTTTTGATGTTCATTCGTTAATGTTTTTGTTAATAAAATAATGCCAGCTACCTTTTGTTTTATAAAGTTTTCAATTGCTTGTATTTCAGTTTCGGTTGTTTGATTTGCATTTGCTACAAGCATTTGATAGTTATTTTCCTGTAATGTTTTATCGATCCCGATAAGTGTTTTCATTGTAGCAAAGGAGTCTAATCGGGGGATGATGACACCAATTAAATTTGTTGTTTTTGCTTTTAAACTTTGAGCAAATGTATTGGGAGAGAAATTTGTTTCCTGAATAATACCTTCGATTTTAAGTTTTGTTTTATCACTTACATATCCGCCGTTTAAGTAACGAGAGACTGTGCTTTTTGCAACTCCAGCCAATTTGGCGATATCTGCAATTGTTTTAGCCATAGTATTTCACCTTCGTATTCATAAAAATGTTAACTTTATTATAGGGAGAATTAGAGATGACGTAAACAAGAAGAGAGAAAGAAAAAACCACCTCACGTATATGAGGTGGAATAATTGTTAATATCTAGGCTTAAATGTATGACAACAAGTCTCTACACTCGTTGCTACAGAACTTTCTAGCGTCTCGTTTGTTAAAACAGCAGCTGTATATGAATCATTTTCAGTTTGACCAGTTTCATCTGCATCAGGCTGAACGATGATTGCACTTGCTTGACAAAAGTTACCTTGTCCCCAAAAAGAACAGTTGGAAACAGAACATCTTACTTCTGGCATAAAACCCCCTCCTTATACATTAGTGTGGGATTTTACGCCCATTTCATGTGTAGAAGGAGTTTCCTTTTCTTATTACTTTTTCGTTTGTTCAAGCCATTCTTTTAATTTGTCTTTCGGCTGTTCACCGCTAATACGGCTCACTTCTTTGCCATCTTTAAAATGAATGATTGTTGGTGTACCTTGAATTTTATATTCATCCCAAGGAACATCTAATTTTTCAATATCCATAACTTTCATATCAACGTTCAAGTCTTTAGCCATTGGCACTACGACAGGAGATAATTTTTGGCAATGAACGCAAGATGTTTGATAAAAGTATACTGTTTCTTCTTTTTTCTCTTTTAAGTTCTTTTGAAGATCTGAAAGAGAGATTTTATTTGTGTAGTAGTCAGGACCATCTGTTTGACTACCAGTAGCATTATCAATTTTTTGGCTAGTTGAAGCTTTTTTTTCTTCCATTTGTGTTACAGCGAAAATTGCCGCAAACAAGGCGATAATAATACCACCAAATATAAGCATTTTTTTCATTCTTTCATCTCCTTATTTGTTTTTGATGACAATAAAGCTACAAACAGCGATTGTAATAAAGCCGATAAGTGCTAAAAACGGGATTGTCACAAAGCCGAACCAGTTTATGTATTCTCCCGTACATGGTACACGTCCACAAGCTGCCCCAGCAGCTGAAAATGCTGCGACTTTTTGAATTGCATAGTGATATAAAGAAATACAAGCACCAATAGTTGCGATTGGTAAAGAATAAGTTGCGATGCGATAGTCTTTCTTTGCTACAGCGATACCGAGCCATAAAACGAATGGATACATAAAAATACGTTGATACCAACAAAGAACACAAGGCTCAAATTTCATGATTTCGGAAAAATAAAGACTTCCCAGTGTAGCGATAAAAGAAGCTCCCCATGCGGTAAGTAAAGCATATTCTTGCTTTTTTTCTCGTCCCATATTTTATACCTCTCTTATAATAGTTACATACTAAATTATAGTATGAAGTGGTATGGAAAAGAAAGAAAAAATATGTTTATCAATAAAAGTTTTATAAGGAGAAACTTTTATTGATATAAACATTTTAAAAAAGCGCCATTCTCCGGAAGAGAATAGCGCTATATTTTACATTTGAATTTGTTCTACTTCTTCTACATGCGACTTTTGGGATGCATGGTCAATATATTGAAATAGGAGCTGCAATTGTTTATCAACTTCTGGTAGTTCCTTGCTGTATTGATAAGCGTGTAAAAAATGCTCAATACGCTTAGAAAATAATTGATCGTTCGTTTGAACCATGAGAACGAGTAATTTATCCCAATTACAGCAATACGTGTAATAGAGAGCTTTATCATAGTCGTTATATGTTTGCACTGTGTACCCTCCTTACCGAGAGTTATATATAGTGTGTGATAAGTAAGGGGAAATACACTTGAAAGAATTTGTTAAGAAAAAAAGTGAATGAAAAGAAAAAACGAGGAGTTTCCTCGTTTTTTAAGCTTTTGGCATTGGCGTAGGTGTTGGTTTGCCATAGCCTTCTTTATATTTATTATCGATATAGTTACGAATTTCTAGCGTTGATTTTCCTTTTTGTTTCATGGAAGCAGATTCAACTGCGATTTCTAGGCAATTGACGCAAGTCGTTGCGTGGGAATCCCAAACAACTTCACCATTCTTTTTAATTTCACGAATAAAGCAGTTTTTATTATTTTTATGTCCTACACTTTCGCCGCAACCACAATAGCATGGAATCCAATCTAATAGCTCTGCATTTTGTCCAGCGACAGTGTAGATATCTTTCATTTGTGGATCAAGCTTATCTAGGAAGGTAGGAAGTGTGTCGACTCCTTTTGTTTTCTCTTGAATGTCAGCTTGCTGAGTGTGCGATGCGTGGTCATGTTCTTCTTTTTTTGATTCAGAAGATTTTTGGTCATTTGTACCAGTACTTCCGCATCCAGCAAGAATTAAGCTCAGTACTGCAAGTAAAGAAAATACATACTTTTTCATTCGCTTGTCCCCTTTACAAATGTATTAATCAAATTGTATCAGAGATTACGGTGTATCGGTTGAAGATTTTTTTGACTGATTTTTGAAGCGCCATCTTAGCGAATGGAATAGAAATAAAAGTGGGATATAAGCGTATACAATATACAATCCCGCTTGAGATAGTACAGTATTTAATGCGTTGATACTTTCCCGATTTTTAAAAAATAAAGAAGCTGTAAAAACGATGAAAATAAAAAATGGTAGTGTAAATTTAAATGAAATATGAAAGGAACGCTTCATCGTTTGACATGATGACCAAATAGTTAAACAAAGATTCGGCAAAATTATTAAAAACCAAACAAAAATAATAATATATTCGAACCGTTGAATAAAAGGAACTTTAATTATTTTTAACATCGTTAAAGTAGGCCAAATAGTGTGATTCAATTGTCCTTCACTATAATACATAAATGATACAATAGCTAAAACTACATAAATTAGAGTGCTAAAAACAATCCCTGCGTGAGCCCATCTTTTTAAAGATTTTCCTTTTTCAATAAAGGGATAGAAGATAAGAATTGTTTCAAATCCGAGAAATTCTAATGCAGATTGTTTTGCTGACACAAGTATGTCGAAAGGGGAATGTGTAAAAATAGGTAAAATATTACGAAAATGTGCATACTTCATCGGATAGACTAAAAAGAATACAACGAACATAGGAAGAACAATACCCCAAAAACATATCCCTGTCACAGAACGGAAGCCACCTTTTATAATGTAGTAAGTGACTAACAAAAACATAAGCGTAAGTTTCCATAACTTAATGGTAGGAAAGATCCAAACTTGTATTACTTCCATATATGTACGAAGAACAGTAAGGCAAAATAATAAGCAATAGAGAGTGAAAATTACAGAAAATATAGAGCCAATCCATTTTCCAAAGGTTGTTGTATGAATGCTAATTAAATCTCCGTCTTTTTCAAGCATTTTTAACATACAAAACAGTACAATATGAGTTGCAATACCTGCAATAATAAGAGAAATCCAAGCATCATAACCTGCATTTTTCAAAATTACACGTTGATATCCGAGAATTCCTATTCCGATTTGGAGAGAATGCAATAAAATAAATGCAAAATATGGAGAGACAGTTTTTGTTTTATTCATTGTATTCATTGCTCATTTCACCTCACTATTCCCCGATTCCAGATTGTACAATATTAAGATCTAAATTTATATCCACCGCTACGTTTTGATACATATTTCGAATTTGTTTTATATTCCATTTTCTCGTATGGCTTCTAATTTCATCTCGTATTCCTAAAGGATCAATTTTCTTTTCTTGAAATTGTTTTATTAAATCTTCACAGTCTTTTTCAACATTTCGTTCAATTTGTTTTTTTATATAGTTGATATTTGTTTTTTTTCTTAGATCAATCCAATTTGGAGAGTTTTTAATTAATCCATTTAATTTTAAATGGATTTTTACTTTTGGTATGTCGCCAGTTTGATCTATATCATACTTATTTTCCCCAGCTAAGTTTTGTATAACAACCATACCTTTATGTTTATCCTTTGTTATCGCTGCTTCGTAACGTCCATTTTTCGTAGGGTTAATAAGTAATTTTGCTAAAACAGAATGTCTTTTATCCGTATACATAACGACTTTATCGCCTTTTAAAAAAGCAAGTCCTTTGACAGCGACGGAATGATTATCGTCCATTTTAAGATAAGGGACATAGGCATCACATACAGAAGAGTAGTAATTATATAAAAAAATGTCTAATGCGGTTTGTGGAATGTTCTCATTTCGGATATTTTGTTCAAGTAAATCAGCAATGTATAAAGATCCATTTTTTTTTCCGTAATTTAAAAGTTTCTCAGCTGATCCATCTACAATTGCTAGTTGTACATCGCGCCCGATATTTGGGTCACGTTGTAAGTTAGTAATAATCTCTCCCATTCCGCGTTCTCCTAGAGCCTTTCCAAATAGGACGACACGCATTTGACCTACAACGACATTGTGAGGTGATTTTGCATTTAATCGTGAAGCGATTGTCTCAAGTGAACGGGCAGATGTTGATTGAGTTTCTGGTTTAGACTTTACACCATGTGTGTACTCTGGGAAGAGAATAGTTCCTTGGAATCTTTTGTTTTTTGTGATGTCAAATCCAGCGACATGAATAATACGCTGCGTATCCACTATATACGTTTGTGTACAGCCAGTTTGTAAAATGAAGAAGATAATGATAATAAGGTGCAATAAAATTTTCTTCATTCATTCTCACCATCACGTTTTTGCTTCGATTTGTTTGGATTGTAGCGCCATTTTGATTTTGGTCTAAGAAAAGAAGGTCTTTGTGCCGTTTGACTAAATGGTAATCGAAGAAAACCTTCTGCTGTACCTAAACCACGAAATGGATATAAAGGTAACAAATAAGGTGATCCAAGCGATTTTAATTTAATTAAATGAGCTAAAATAAATACAAATCCGACAGCGAGGCCTAATCCTCCGAATGCACCGGCTAAAAGAATAAGCGGAAAGCGTAACAACCGGATAGTAGAAGACATCTTTACTGTTGGTGTTGTGAAAGATGCAAGAGCGGATAAAGCAACTGCAATTAATAAAATTGTACTTGTCAAAGCTGCCTCCACGGATGCTTGGCCAATTACAATCCCCCCAACAATCCCGATTGTTTGTCCGACTTTTGTCGGTAAACGCGCTCCAGCTTCACGGAGCAATTCAATTGTAATTTCTAAAAAGAGTGCTTCTAGAATAGGAGGGAAAGGTACGTTAGCTCTCGAGAAAATAATAGGACCTAGTAAATCGGCAGGGATCATTTGATAATGATATGTTAAAGCCGCTGTATAAATAGCGGAGGAAAAAAGAGAAAATATAGCTCCGAAAAAACGAATAATACGAAAGAACGATCCAATCATCCACGGTAAATAATAATCTTCTGGTGAAATGAAAAAATCCAGTAACGTTGTTGGTCCTGATAAAGCATATGGAGAGCCATCTGTTAAGATTAAAACTTCCCCATTAATTAATGCAAATACAGCTCGATCTAATCGTTCTGTAGGTAATAGAACAGGAAAAGGTGAATTGCTATTATCACTAATAAATTGCTCAATCATAGTTGAATCAAATGGGACATCAAAGTCAATGTCTTCTAGCCGTTGAATTGCGGTGTTGACAAATTGTTCATTTGTAATTCCTTCTATATAAGCAACTGCTACTTTCGTTTTTGATATAGATCCGACGGTAACTTCTTTAAAAATGAGTTGCTCTGTTACGATATTTCGGCGCAATAAGTGGATATTTGTATCAAGATTTTCAACGAAACCGATTTTAGGCCCGATTACACTATACTCATTTTCTGTATCGTTATATAATCGTTTTCCTAAAACAGTACTTTCGGCACGAATTAAAGCATATTGATCAGGATTCGCATTGTTTTTTAATCGTATTAAAATATATCCACCTAATAATTTTTCACGAATATCATCAATAGAAGGGGAGGTAATAATGTCTTCAATAGAGATGATATTACATAAATCAGAGATGTTTTGAATTTGTTCCGATTCCTTTTTTATAGGAGTTAAAATGAATTGTTTAATAATAAGTGCTTCCACGACAGATTTATAATAAAACAAGCACAACGTTTCATCTTTAAGTATGTTATAAGAGACAAAATCGCTTGATTCTTTCATGGTTTGTATAAATTCTGGAATAGAACAAAGTGTTTTTGTATTAGTCTTTTTTGATTTCTTAGATGATAAACCGAACATTTTCTCACCCCTAACATACGTCATTTACTTGTGTTAGTTTTTGGGAAAGACGGAAATTTATACTTCAAAGTTGAAAGTTTATAAAGAAAAGGAAGAGTAGTGAATACCTCTTCCTTTTTAGCGTGTTAATTTGTTTTCTTTTCTTTAATAGACTTCACTAATTTCAACATTTCCGCTCTTATATCTTCTCTTTTTACATTTAATTTTTCGGCAATTTGTTTAATGTCCATTCCATCTTTTTTCATTTTTAATACATCATCAAGAGGGGTATTGCTTTTTTGAGAGATGATTGTTAACACAGTAAGATGACGCAATTTGATGTTATATTCTTTCATTTTTTGTTTTAGCTGATCCGGTGTGGATTTTTGCATAGTTGCTAACTGTTGTAGCAGTGCTTGCTTTGTTTCTTTACTCATATGATGCTTTTTCAGGTTACTTGGATCTACACCGAAATGCTCGGCTGTTTTCTCCCAAGATTTATTTTGCTTATAGTAAGATAAAACACCTTTTATTTCTTGTTTACTGATTCTTGCAATATGAGCAGCTTTCCAAATTTCATGTTTGTTATAGCCGAGTTTTTCTAGCGACTGCATTTCTTCTTCTGAAATTGGTTTATGGTGATGCATTGTTACTTCTTTTGGTGTGGCAGCGGACGTAGGGAAGGTGGATATCCCACATAATAATGCTGCCATAGTCATACTTACCGCGATTTTTTTGTACATGTAAACTCCTCCTAGATGGATAGTGTGGAAAACTGTACACATATCATTTCCATAAAATGTGAAATACTTGTGAACAAGTTAAGTTTTTTTATTCACAGCATGGAATGACGTTTTTAGAAGTTTTCCAACATAAAACATTGATTAATAGTAAAAAACTAAGGTATAATCGAAATTGAAAATCAATATCAATACTGACGATAAACTTATACATATAGATAAAAATAAGGGAGAGATAAATATGACTACATATACTTCCATCGCTAATGTGATTAAAGAAAGGCGCTCTGTTCGTACATTTACAGACAAAGCAGTAGAAAAAGATTTATTAATTGAACTATTAAATGATGCAACATGGGCACCAAATCATAAGCACCGTGAACCATGGAATTGTAAACTATACATCGGAGAAGGCCGCAAGAAATTAGTAGATGCAGTATTAAACTCTTTCACAGAAGAAGAAAGAGCGAAACGCGGTAAAATTTTATCAGATCGTTTTTTAAGCACGCCTGCACAAATCGTTGTATATATAAATGAAGATCCGCGTCAAATTCAACGTGATGAAGATTATGCTGCAACATGTGCATTCATGCAAAACTTCCAACTTCTTGCTTGGGAACGCGGATTAGGTTGCGTTTGGAAATCAGGCGGATTAAACTACAATCCATTATTTATAGAAGGAATCGGTTTAACAAGAGGCCAACGTATCGTTGGAATTCTTCATATCGGCTATTTCGATAAAGCACCAGAAGGAAAAGCTCGTACTCCAATTATGGAGAAGATGGAGATTATTGAAGGTTAATAGATGAGACATTCTCGTTTTTACGAGGGTGTCTTTTTATTATGCAATCAATCCTCATGAAAGCTTGTTCTTCATCATACACTTTCTTAAGGGAAAGTGTAAGGAGGGAAAATAATGAGAGCAAGTGACGATAAAGCACTGCAATATGCGATTGCGGAAATTACGGAAATTGCGACTGGATTTGGGCTTGATTTTTATCCGATGCGTTATGAAATATGTCCAGCGGAAATTATTTATACATTTGGTGCATATGGGATGCCGACAAGGTTTTCACATTGGAGTTTTGGAAAACAATTTTTCAGAATGAAATTACAATACGATTTAGGACTTAGTAAAATATACGAACTCGTTATTAACTCTGATCCATGTTACGCCTTTTTATTAGATACGAACTCTTTAATTCAAAACAAATTAATTGTAGCGCACGTTTTAGCGCACTGTGATTTCTTTAAAAATAATATTCGTTTTTCAAATACGAAGCGAGATATGGTAGAAAGTATGTCAGCGACAGCTGAACGGGTGAAAGCATATGAGCATAAGTACGGAAAAGAAGAAGTAGAAACATTTTTAGATGCCGTACTTGCCATTCAAGAGCACATTGACCCGTCGCTCATGCGTCCCAAACTTGCGTGGAGTATTGATGATTTAGAAGAAGTAGAAAAGAAAAAGGTATCACAATACGATGATCTATGGAATTTAGATGATCGAAACAAAAAGAGAGAACGATCCAATATACGCAAAAAGAAGAAGATCCCACCGCAACCAGAGAAAGACCTGCTCCTCTTTATTGAAGAATATAGCCGTGAACTAGAAGATTGGCAGCGTGATATATTAACGATGATGCGTGAAGAAATGTTATATTTCTGGCCGCAGCTTGAAACGAAAATCATGAACGAAGGCTGGGCATCCTACTGGCATCAACGCATACTTCGCGAAATGGACTTAACCTCTGATGAAGCAATTGAATTTGCGAAATTAAATGCAGGTGTTGTACAGCCATCAAAAACAAGCATTAATCCATACTACCTCGGTATTAAAATGTTTGAAGATATTGAAGAACGTTACAACAATCCAACAGAAGAAATGAAACGACGAGGCGTAAAACCAGGATCTGGCCGTGACAAAATGTTTGAAGTACGCGAAATTGAATGGGACGTATCGTTCCTAAGAAACTACTTAAATAAAGATCTTGTTATGCGAGAAGATATGTACTTATTCCAGCGCCAAGGAAAAGAATATAAAGTAATAGATAAAGAATGGGAAAATGTGCGTGATCAACTCGTAAATATGCGGACAAATGGTGGGTTCCCGTATTTAGTAGTAGAAGATGGAGACTACTTAAAGAACGGAGAATTATACATTAAACATAGTTACGAAGGAATCGAGCTCGATTTAAAATACTTAGAAAAAGTATTGCCATATCTTCATCAGCTATGGGGAAGAACGGTGCATATGGAGTCCATCGTGGAGAGTAAGGGCGTTGTGTTTTCTTATGATGGGAAGATGGTGCATCGGAAGTATGTGTGAGGGGAAGAACGGACATAGGATACTGTGTCCGTTCTTTTTATTTGGAACCAAGTTAAATATGCTATTCTTGAAAAAAGGGAGTTATATAGAGAAATGGAGCGATTAAAATGAGCAAAGTAGGGGTATGTAAGGTTGATATTACGCCGCCTGTAGGTATTGATTTTGTCGGATATCATAGAGAGACAGGAATAAATAATATTGAAGAGCGTATTTATGGGACAGTTTTTGTATTTGAAAAAGATGAACTGAAAACTGTGTTTATAAGTATTGATAATATTGGGATGTTAGTAGAAGATACGAATATGATTCGTGGGCGAGTAGCAAGTAGGCTTCATGTGCCATTTGAGCGAATAACTGTTGTTTATACACATACACACTCTGGGCCGGAAACAGTCGGTGATCATCCTTTAGTAAAGTCGTATAAAACGATTTTAGTAAATAATGTAGTGCATGGTGCTGTTACTGCTAATAAAAACTTGAAGCGATGTGAAGTTGGCTGGAGTGTTACGACAGGTGATATTGGGGTTAATCGAAGAGAGAGAACATCTGATGGAAAAGCGAAGATGGGAACAAATATAGATGGTGTTGTAGATAAACGAATTGGTATGTTAGCAATAAGAGATGCTGAAACGAAGGAGTTATCTGGGGTTTTAGTATTTTGTACTGCGCATCCGAATGTTTTAAAAGGTGATAGTGATGAATTATCAGCGGATTATCCTGGAATGACGAGAGAGATTCTAGAGCAGATAGTGAACGGCCCTGTTATTATCGTTCAAGGTGCCGCTGGAAATGTGAATGCGAAATATCGCGGTTCAAGGGAAGCGTTAAAACAAATGGCTTACATACTTAGTGGACATGTATTAACGATGTTACCAACAGTTACATATAGTCCAATTGTAAAATTAAGGACAGTTTCGAGTATGATGCAAATGAAGTTGAAGGATATTCCTGAATTTGATGAGATACGAAGCATGGCTCGATTAGCCGAGAAGCAGTGGGGCGTGAATACGGACGAATGGCTTACTATCGTATTAGAGAAATATAGGCAAGGTATTCGGCGGTTAAGTATTGATTTAGAAGTGCAATTGTTTCAAGTTAATGATGGTATGTTTTCAGGTTTACCGATGGAACCTTTTTCGGAAACGGCATTAGAAGTGAAAGAGAATCTTCAAAATGAATTAGCTTTCTTTGGTGGATATACGAATGGATATATTGGTTATTTACCAACTAAGGAAGAATTCTCATATGGTGGGTATGAAGTGGAATTAAGCCCTGTTGTGTATGGACCGGTTACGAATTTATTGATGCCACCGGAGGAGAATACTGCGGAGTTGGTTGTGAAGAGAGTTATGGAATTATATAACGTGTAAAAAATATAGTCAGTAGAATAAAATTTAAAGAAATTCATGATTTTTAATACACCTATAGAAAAACGAATCCATTTTGAAAAATATGAATCAAAGTGGATTCGTTTTTTGTTTACCAGACAGGTCGTATATTTGATGATAATTTCTCTGTATTTTCTTTAGTAACGAATGTTGTTAAATCCTCTTTCAGCATTTGCATTCGTTCTGTACCTATGTTTTCAATCCATCGCTGTTCTATTTCAGCTACTATTTCTTCTTTTGCTCTCATTACTGACAAACCACGTTCGGTTAAAACGATGATTTTACCTCTTTTATCAGTAGGATGTGTTTTGCGTGTAACGTAGCCATTACTCTCAAGAGAATCCACCATTTTACTTACAGCTTGTTTGGAAATCCCCAAATACTCAGCTAGCTCTATACCAGTTGCCCCATTAGGAAGGATGCGTTTGAACATAAAACCATGTGCTGGCCTAATATCTTCAAATCCTAATTCACTTAATTTGTCATGTAGCTCAGTGATTAATGTGCTAAATGATAATGATAAAAGCGATGTAAGATCTAACTCGTTGAATGTTTGATCCATGTATATAACCTCCGCGTTTGTAGTCAATTAAGTTGACTATATATAATACCTATTGTACTATGTATAATATAGTCAATCAAATTGACTATATTATGTTGGTAGAACAAATAATGATTTATATAATATAGAATCAATGGAGGTTTCACATGGTTAATATCGTGAAAATTAGAGGAAGTGTATTTGCACCGTATGCATCGCTGGAACCTATTAAGGACCCTGCAACAGGAAGAGTGTTTGAATATGCTGGAGATGCACGTGAGTTTACACCACAAGCTGTGAACACAAAGCGTTCAAGGTTAGAACAAGAAGTAAATATTGATTTTTATAAAAGAGAAATTTTCACATATGCAGATGCTTGTATCGTCACCGTGAAGATTACAAATCCAGATGGCTCAATTGAGTATCAAAAGGGAGAAACAAGTACAGAAAACATTGTATGTACAAATATTGTATGGAGTGAAGATGAAGTTTCATTTGAAATGAGAGCAAGTGCAAGTAATCCTTTAAACGCAGCAGCACCTGCAGCTGATTATTTTTTGACTATACGAGCTAATGAAAGTGGTACTGTGAATATTGAAGGTGTACATGATGGTTTCCCTTGCTATGAATTTTATAAACAAGTAGATTTTGGTTCGTTTGAATTGATATACAAACATGATTTCAGAAAAACGGATGATACCCCAGCAGCACTAGCTGGAGAGATGGAATATAGCTTTAAAACGATAATCTAGCTGTAAATATAGCGCTATTTTTCAGAAGGAAGTAGCAAGCGTAAAAGAGAAAGCTATTTATTATGATAGCGAGATTGTGGGCTGTTTTACTCAAGATTATGCCGTATCTAAAATAAAATTATAGAGGTGTTTCTTATGACTAATATCGTGAAAATTAGAGCCAGTGTATTTATTCCAATGTCTTGGACTGAGGCTAAGAAGGATATGGAAACAGGAAAAGTAATTCAATTCGAAGGTGATTCACGTGAATTCACACCGTATGCGGTAAATGCGATGCGCTCTAGAGTTGAGCAAGAGGTAGTAGTGGATTTTTATAAAGAAGAAGTGTTTTCATATGCGAACACGGGTATTACGACAGAGAAGGTTACGAATCCAGATGGTTCTGTGAATAAAAGAACAGGAAAAGCGAGTACTGAAAATATTGTGTGCACGAATATCGTATGGAATCCTGGTGGTGTGCAATTTAAAATGAGTGCGAGTGCAAGTAATCCATTAAATATATATGCACCTCCTGTAGATTATTTATTACATGTATGTGTGAAAAAGGATGGTAGTATTGATATTCAAGGAGAGCATGATGGATTCCCTTGTTTTGAATTTTATAAGCAAGTAGATTTCGATTCATTTGAAAAAATATATACACATGATTTTAGAGAAACTGGTGATACAGCTGCAGCACTAGGCGGGAACATGGAGTATAGTTTTACAAAGAGATTATAGGAAGTATGAAAATGGAACGATGGATTGCTTCATTCGTAAAGAACTTGAAGATATCTAAGTTCTTTTTTATTTGTTTCAAATTTGTGAAAGAAAGACATATTGATTGAAATTAAATTTTTTATACTCTATCATATACCCATACAGGTATAGGTTTTTGTGGTACATGAGAAAATTAAATAATATGGAGGTTTAAAATATGTCCAGAAAAATAGTTGTAGTAGGCGGAGTTGCCGGCGGGGCATCAGTAGCTGCAAGGCTTCGTCGTTTAAGTGAGGAAGATGAAATTATTATGGTTGAACGCGGTGAATACATTTCATTTGCAAACTGTGGATTGCCATATTATATTGGCGGTGTCATTACAGAAAGACAAAAATTATTAGTACAAACTGTTGAAAGGATGTCAAAGCGTTTTAATTTAGATATACGTGTATTGAGTGAAGTGGTAAAGATTAATAAAGAAGAGAAAACAATTACTATAAAGAATGTAACTACAGGTAAAACATATAACGAGGAATATGATGTTTTAATTCTTTCACCAGGGGCAAAACCAATTGTTCCACCTATTCCAGGTATTGAAGAAGCGAAGGCGTTGTTTACGTTACGAAATGTACCTGATACAGATCGTATAAAAGCGTATATTGATGAGAAGAAACCACGCCATGCGACGGTTGTTGGTGGTGGATTTATTGGAGTGGAAATGGTTGAGAATTTAAGAGAACGTGAGATTGAAGTTACTCTTGTAGAGATGGCGAATCAAGTGATGCCACCAATCGATTATGAAATGGCAGTATATGTACATGAGCATATGAAGGTGCACAATGTTGAGCTTGTTTTTGAAGATGGTGTAGATGCATTAGAAGAGAGCGGGACTGTTGTACGTTTAAAAAATGGTTCAATTATAGAGACAGATATGATTATTTTAGCAATTGGTGTACAACCAGAGAGTAGTTTAGCGAAAGATGCAGGATTAGCATTAGGAGTTAGAGGAACGATAAAGGTAAATGAGAAATTTCAAACATCTGACCCATATGTATATGCAATTGGTGATGCGATTGAAGTGAAAGATTTTGTTACAGAAACAGAAACGATGATTCCTTTAGCGTGGCCAGCTAATCGTCAAGGTCGCATGTTAGCAGATATTATTCATGGTCATACGGAGTCTTTATATAAAGGTACGATGGGAACTTCTGTGGCTAAAGTTTTTGATTTAACAGTTGCTTCGACTGGAGTAAATGAGAAAATATTAAAACGATTAAATATACCCTATGAGGTAGTACATGTACAGGCAAATTCTCATGCGGGATACTATCCGAATGCTACGCCAGTGCTAATAAAATTAATCTTTAATAAAGAAAGCGGAAAAATTTACGGAGCACAGGCTTTAGGGCGTGATGGAGTAGATAAGCGTATCGATGTTATTGCAACGGCAATGAAGGCAAATTTAACTGTAATCGATTTACCAGATTTAGAATTATCATATGCCCCGCCGTATTCTTCTGCAAAAGATCCAGTAAACATGGTGGGATATGCTGCAAGTAATATAGTAGATGGTTTTGTGGACACAGTGCAATGGCATGAAATAGATCACATTGTTGAAAATGGTGGGTACCTTATTGATGTTCGAGAACCTAATGAACTAAAACAGGGAATGATTAAAGGCTCTATTAATATTCCGTTAGATGAATTACGTGATCGATTGGATGAAGTACCAATGGACAAAGAAATTTATATCACTTGCCAACTTGGTATGAGAGGGTATGTTGCAGCGCGTATGTTAATGGAAAAGGGATATAAGGTAAAGAATGTAGATGGTGGTTTTAAGTTGTATGGGACAGTATTGCCAGAACGTGTTGTATATTGATATTTTTCATCTTCTACTTCAAGATTTAGTGGAAGATGAAAATCTATAGATTAAGGTTTTATTTTTTGGTTTGCGAACATATAAGACAAAAATTAAAAATAGGGGTTTACAAAATACCCTATAGGGTATAATATATTGTCATAGGTTATAAATGGTGACATAATGGTAATGAGGTGATTATAGAATGGAATATAATCAAGATATGAAAAATAGATTGAAACGTATTGAAGGTCAAGTTCGTGGTGTGCTTCGTATGATGGAAGAAGGAAAAGATTGCCGAGAAGTTATTACACAGTTAACGGCATCTCGTTCTGCCCTTGATCGTACAATTGGGCTCGTTGTTGGAACGAATTTAGAGCAATGTTTGCGTGAACAGTTTGAAAGTGGTAATGGTTCAAATGAAGAGTTAATTAAAGAAGCTGTTCAATTACTTGTAAAAAGCCGATAATCTGTCAAACATAATTGTTGACAGATTTTCAAAAACGTTTTAATATACCCCTGCAGGTATATGTATATGGATTGTGGAGGAATCGATTATGAGTATAAAAGTGGATATGAGTTTAGATTGTAAAGGTTTGGCTTGTCCGATGCCTATTGTGAAAACGAAGAAGGCGATAGAAGGATTGGCACCAGGGCAAGTGATTGAAGTTAAGGCAACAGATAAAGGATCTACGGTAGATATAAAAAGTTGGGCGAGTAAAGTAGGACATCAATATATCGGGACGAAACAAGAGGGGGATGTATTGGTGCATTATGTTAGGAAAGCAAACGAGCATGAAGTGAATGAAGTTGTGAAATATCCTCATACAATTACGAATGCAGAATTACAGTCTATATTGTCTCATGGAGAAGAGAGCATTGTATTAGATGTTCGCGAAGCAGCGGAATTTGCTTTTGGCCATATTCCATCCGCCATTTCGGTACCATTAGGTGAATTAGACAGCGCAGTGTTAGATGAGACGAAGCAAATTTATGTTATTTGCCGAACTGGTAATCGCAGTGATATAGCTTGCCAAATGTTGAATGAGAAAGGTTATTTAAATGTGAAAAATGTCATTCCAGGTATGGTAGAGTGGCAAGGGAATATAGAGAAGTAAATTTTTTTGAACGAAAATATACCTATGGGGGTAATTAAATGAATGTTAAACCGTTACAAGCAAAAGATGTGGCAGAGAAAGTTTTATTCGGAGAGTTATTTATTTTAGATGTTCGCAATGAGACGGATTATGAAGATTGGAAAATTGAAGGGAAACAAGTTTCTTCTATTAATAGACCTTACTTTGATTTGTTAGATGGTGTAGATCATATTGTAAGTGAATTACCTAAAGATAAAGATGTTTTAGTAGTATGTGCAAAAGAAGGGTCTTCTATATTTGTAGCAGAGCAATTAACAGAGGCGGGATTACAAAATATTTATTATTTAGCTGGTGGTATGAAAGCTTGGAGTGAATATGTGAAGCCGTTAAAAGTAGGGGATGTACAGGGCGGAGGAAGTATATATCAATTTAATCGTCTTGGAAAAGGCTGTTTATCTTATATGGTTGTTTCTAACGGTGAAGCAGCAGTTATTGATGCAGTAAGAACGGTTGAAGCATATGAGGAGTTTGCGAAAGAGCATGGCGTTACGATTACGAATGTAATGGATACACATTTACATGCAGACCATATTTCCGGAGGACGTAAGTTAGCTGAAAAGGTAGGTGGTACGTATTGGTTACCGCCAAAAGATGCCGAGGAAGTCGTTTTCTCATATGAACCACTTGTAGAAGGATCTGTTATTACGGTGGGGGGTACAAAAATTGAAATTGACGCGTTATACTCACCAGGGCATACGATTGGAAGTACGTCATTCATTGTAGATGATTCTTATTTATTATCAGGTGATATTTTATTTGTAGATTCAATTGGGCGTCCTGACCTTGCTGGTAAGGCTGAAGATTGGGTGAGTGATTTACGAAATACGTTATATACGCTGTATAAGGAACTGTCTCAAGATTTAATTGTTTTACCAGCTCATTATTCAAAAATAAGTGAAATGGATGAAAGAGGCATTGTGAGTGCGAGCTTACAAGAGCTATTTAAAGAGAATGTAGGGTTAAATATTGTTGATGAAATAGAGTTTCGTAAAACTGTGACAGAGAACTTACCGCCACAACCAAATGCATATGAAGAAATTCGTCAAACGAATATGGGGAAAATTCATCCGAGTGTGGAAGAAGAGCGTGAAATGGAGATTGGCCCAAATCGTTGTGCAGTGCATGAGTCATTATAAAAATAACAAATTGGAGGAATTGATGATGAATATAAAACAAGTATTAGATGCGAAAGGTTTAGCATGTCCAATGCCGATTGTAAGAACAAAGAGAGCAATGGATACTCTACAAACTGGAGAAGTGTTAGAAATACACGTAACGGATAAAGGGTCAGTTAAGGATATTCCAGCGTGGGCAAATAAAAGTGGTCATGACATCGTAAAGCATGTAGAAGAAGCTGATGTGCTGAAGTTTTGGATTAAGAAGGCGTAGGAAAAAAATATTGTTATAAATGCAGAGAGGTTGGTTATATGAACACAATATTAAGTACGCTTTTCATTGTACTTGCTGCATGGTTTGTTATTTCACGATTTTTACCAGTGAAAGGTGTGCAAAATATCAGTGGAAAAGAATTAAAGAATATAGTGGAAAAAAAGGGGAAACAACTTATCGATGTTCGTACAGTAGGTGAATATAGAGGAAATCATATGAAAGGATTTCAGAATATCCCGTTAAATGAGTTAGCTAGTAGAGCAAGTCAGTTAGATAAAAATAAGGAAGTAATCGTTATTTGCCAAAGTGGAATGAGAAGTAAGCAAGCTGCAAAGATGTTGAAAAAACTAGGGTTTCAGCAAGTAATAAACGTTTCGGGTGGTATGAATGCTTTGTGAGGAGGGACTTTAAAATGAAAGAAATGACAGCAAAAGAATTAGAAGAAAAATTGTTACGTAAAGAAGCAGTAAATATCGTAGATGTCCGTGAAGTAGAAGAAGTAGCAGAAGGGAGAATTCCAGAAGCATGTAATATTCCGCTAAGGCTATTAGAGTTTCGAATGCATGAGTTGGATAAAAAGAAAGAGTATATTATCGTTTGTCGCTCTGGCGGAAGAAGTGGAAGAGCAGTTCAGTTTCTAGAGAGCTACGGTTTTCAAGCAATCAATATGGTAGGTGGTATGTTAGCGTGGGAAGGTAAAGTCATATAGTGAAGTAAGTGATTTGGGCCTTTTTATAAATAAATAAATACCCCTATAGGTAATTGGAGGGAGAACAATATGGAACAACAGAAGAAAACAACAATCGTTTTATTTAGCGGGGATTACGATAAAGCAATGGCTGCTTATATTATTGCAAATGGCGCAGCGGCGTATGATCAAGAGGTAACTATTTTTCATACTTTCTGGGGATTAAATGCTTTAAGGAAAGATGAACATGTGAATGTAAAGAAAACATTTATAGAAAAAGTATTTGGAAAAATGATGCCACGCGGTGCTGATAAGATGGGATTATCCAAAATGAATTTTGCTGGCATGGGGCCGAAGATGATTAAAGGCATTATGAAAAAACATAACGCAATGCCTTTGCCAGATTTAATTGATTTGGCGAAAGAACAAGGAATTAAACTTGTAGCTTGTCAAATGACAGTAGATTTATTAGGGTTAAAAGAGGAAGAGATTATGGAAGGGGTAGAGTTTGCAGGTGTAGGGGCATATTTAGCAGATGCTTCGGATGGGAATGTAAACTTATTCATTTAAATCACCTTCTTTTTAGAAGGCGGGGGATGTAAGATGAGCTTAGTCGTATTACTTTTTATAATTGGGTTTATAGGATCGTTTATATCAGGAATGGTTGGGATTGGTGGCGCGATTATTAATTATCCGATGATCTTATACATTCCAGTATTGCTAGGATTTACTGGCTATACGTCACATGAAGTGAGCGGTATTACAGCGGTACAAGTATTCTTTGCAACTTTTGCAGGCGCGTGGGCATACCAGAAAAGTAATGACATGAATAAAACGTTAGTTATGTATATGGGAGCTAGTATATTAATAGGAAGCTTCATAGGGAGTTTCGGTGCTAACATATTAGAGGAACATACAGTCAATGTTGTTTATGCAGCATTAGCTACAATTGCAGCTATTATGATGTTTGTACCGAAACAAAATAATAGTGGAGATGTGAAGTATAATAAATGGTTAGCAAGCTTGTTAGCGTTCGTTGTAGGGGGAGCTTCAGGCATTATAGGAGCTGGAGGTTCGTTCCTTTTAGTTCCCATTATGCTAGTTATTTTAAAATTACCACTGCGCATGACGATCGCGACATCTATCGCTATTACGTTTATTTCCTCAATAGGGATTACTACAGGAAAAGTGATTACTGGGCAAGTAGTTATCATTCCAGCTCTAATTATTGCGGTTGCCAGTATATTTGCTGCGCCACTTGGAGCACGAGTCGGGAAGAGGTTAAATCAAAAAGTACTGCAATATGTATTGTCCACTTTAATTGTAGGCACTGCTGTTAAAATGTGGATCGATATGATATCAAAATAAAAGGATGGTGCTGCTTACAGCCCATCCTTTTATTTATTGTCCGTAAACCTAACGGATTATAGTTTTACTTTATGCCCAAATAACTTTCATTAAGTTTTTATATTCGTCATTTGCTAATTTATATAGCATTCTCGTATGTTCAAAGACAAGTGCTGGATTAAAGTTTGGTTCTGAGAATGCAAGAGATGCTGAAATATCAATTGCATTTTGCTTGTTTAATGTGAATTTTGCAAAGCGATAAGATGTGTTTAATTCATTAATAACATGTAAAATATCATTTGTTGATGTTGCATCAGGCACGTGAGCAACATTGAAGCAGTATATATCCACCGTAGGATGTTCGTTTTGGAAAGCAGCGATAAGTTGAATTTTTGCGCCAGCTTCTGTCTCTAATCCTACTGAAAAATGAACAGAGCCATCATTTTCATCTATATTTTCTTCCATGTATATATCGTTGGATTTTAAGTAGTCTTTAAAATCTGAGATGTTATGTTTTACTGCAGCTTTCATATGTATGAGCCCCCTGATAATTGGAATAGATTGCTACTATTTATTATAATTTAAAAATATTAAAAAAGATAGTTAGAAAGTTCTGATTTTTGATTCTGAAGAAATAAAAAGAAGCAGTACTCTACCTCCATAGAGTACTGCTTCTTTACTATTCATTGTCGTTAGACGATGTTTCTGTATCTTCACTGCTATTTTTGTTCTTATTTTTCACTTCATTGTTACTTGATTCGCGTTCACTTGAATTTTCAGACTTAGATTCTTTTGTCTTTTTCGAATCAGAGTCTGAGTCAGACTTTGTATATGCAGGTAGCCCAAGATGAGTACGAAGTTCATTTGTAACATTAGCTAATTCTTTTTTATCTGGATTGTAGTAGTAAGTTCGACCACCACCAGCAGATTTGCTACATGTATCGTCACCTTTTGCCATATAGCAATCATCACCTTGGATTTGTAATTTCTCAATTTCCGAATCCGATCCATATTTATAGAATGAAAGCATATCATCAAATGTTAAGTTTGTAACGAATTGTCCGTTAATATCATCAATGATGTTGCCAACTTTTGTTACAGAACCAACACTTGTTAGTTTCTTTAAAATAGCCTCGATAACGAGTTGTTGACGTTGTCCACGCATTGCATCACTATCGATGTGTCTTGTTCTAGCAAGAGCAAGAGCTTCTTCGCCATTTAACTTTTGAACACCTTTTTCTAGGTGAATTGCCTCAGCATTATCATTGCTATCTTGCTCAGTAAATTCAACTGGTACATCAACTTCAACACCGCCCAAGTCATCGACGATTTTTATAAATGATTTAAAGTTGAATTTTACAAAATAATCGACAGGAACATTCATTAATTTTTCAACTGCATCAATGCTTGCTTGTGGTCCACCATTTTTTCCGTTTTTAGCAGAACCGAATGCATGAGCGTGTGTAATTTTATCTTTTTTCTTTTCTATTGGAATATAAGTATATGTGTCACGTGGGATACTTAATAGTTTAACAGTTTTGCTATCTTTATTAAATGTTGCAAGTAAAAGCGCGTCTGTTCTTATAGCTTCACCATATTCTTTTCCACGGACATCGCTTTCATCAACACCCATTATTAAAACAGAGACATTGTTTGTAATAGGTTTTACAGCCTTATCACGTAAATCAGATTTATCACCGCGTGCTAAATCGTGTGCGGCATTTCGAACAGCAGAAGATGCTTTATTTACTAAAAACCAAGTATAACCGCCGCCTATTAATAAAACGAATAGTATAGCGCTTATAATAATTTTTATTTTTTTCTTATTTTTTTTCGGTTTACTGCGTGTATTTTCTTGCAAAGATGGGTTTTGCTCCATTTCTTGTACTCCTTCATTTGGATTGAAATACGACACTCATATCCACTTATTATAATGAAATTTAGCGAAAAAAAACATTACAAATCATTTACATTTCGTAAAAATTCAATTTATTTATAAAAAGTCAGATTTTCTATATATTATTTTGTAGATGTAGAATAAGTATAAGGGCTATTAGTAGAAATGAAAATATATATTATGAGAAAGCGATAGGGAAGTAAGATTTGTTGAAATATAGCCAAGAAGAAATGAGTAAGCTTACTTATTTCTTCTATATAATAAAGAAGAATTTGACGGATAAAGGAGAGAGCATAATGAATCATACATCATTCCGAGCAATCGTTGTGAACGAAACGGAAAATCATCAGTTTGTAAGAAAAGTTGTTGAGAGAGAAGTAAGTAGTTTACCTGAGGGAGACGTACTCATACAAGTTCATTATTCTTCATTAAATTATAAAGATGCCCTTTCAGCTACTGGTAATAAAGGTGTTACGAGAACGTATCCTCATACGCCAGGAATTGATGCCGCAGGAGAAGTTGTGAGTAGTGAAGATAACTGCTTTAAGGTAGGAGATCAAGTTATTGTAACGGGATATGACTTAGGTATGAATACCTCTGGTGGTTTCGGAGAATATATTCGCGTGCCATCATCTTGGGTCGTGCCTTTACCAGAAGGAATGTCATTAAAGGAAAGTATGATGTATGGGACAGCAGGTTTTACTGCGGCTTTGTCGGTATATAAGCTTATTGGAGCAGGAATCAAGCCTAGTATGGGAGATGTTTTAGTAACGGGTGCTACAGGCGGCGTAGGGAGTGTAGCTGTTAGTATATTAAGTAAGTTAGGGTTTAACGTAGTAGGAGCGACAGGGAAAATGGAAGAGGAAGAAATGCTACTACGTCTAGGAGCGAAAAAAGTGATTCATCGCGCGGAATTGAATGATGAATCAGGAAGACCGATGTTAAAAGGGATATACGCGGGAGTTATCGATACTGTAGGTGGACATATGTTAGAAACAGCTTTAAAAACAGTAAAGTATGGTGGTTGTGTAACGACATGCGGTAATGTGGCAGGCCAGGAACTACAAACCACGGTATATCCGTTTATTTTACGAGGTATAAGCCTTTTAGGGATAGATTCCGTGCAATGCCCAGTAGATGTGAGAAGAGATGTCTGGACGCTTTTAGCGAAAGAATGGGGAAATAAAGAATTACTATCTTATACAGAAGAATGTACATTAGAAGAATTAGAGAAGAAGTTTGCACTTATATTGCAAGGAAAGTTAAAAGGAAGAACAGTTGTTAAAATATAATAAGAAAGAGACGCTTAAGTTAGCGTCTCTTTCTTATTATAATGATTGTTTTAAATTGATTTTTCCTTGTTCGCCTAAAACACCGTCAGCGATATTTACAGCGTGATCGCCAATGCGCTCTAAGTTACTTACCATATCGACGAAGATGATACTTGCATCACCTGAACAGCTGCGTTCGTTTAGACGTAATACGTGACGTTTACGAAGAACACGTTCCATTTGATCGATTTTGCGTTCTTTTGCAATAACAGTTTGAGCTAGTTCAGTATCGAAGTTTGTTAAAGCTTCAACTGCGTCTTGCAGTGTTGAAATCGTTAATTCTAGCATTTCGTTTAATTCAGCTAATGCTTCATCTGATAGTGAAACACGGTTTGAAATTTGGAAATCTACAAGTTCTACAAGGTTTTCTACATGATCACCGACACGTTCAATATCTCCAACAACACCTGCTAAAACAGAATGTTTTTCAGAATCCGTAGGTGAAAGTGGCTTTTCTGATAGTAAAACTAAATACTCGGTAATTTTTTTATCTAAATTGTTAATAGCTCCTTCTAATTGAGTAGCCATGTTTGCGTGTTTTTTGTCTTGTGTATTTAAAAATTGATTTGCTTCTTTTAATCCATGTAATGAGAACTCAGCCATACGGATAATCTCTTTTTGAGCTTCAGTTAAAGCGATGGCTGGAGATTGTTCAATAAAGATTGGATTTAAATGTTGCGGTTTGAAATTAATAGCAGAATCTTCGCCGCGAATAATTTTTGTTACAATCCATGCTAATACTGCAATGAATGGGAACTGAATGATTGTATTTGTTACGTTAAATGTTCCGTGTGCAAATGCAATGGTCATTTCTGGATTCAAGTTTAATGATGTTTGGAAATATTGAATTAAACTTGTAAATGGTACTAATAAAATTGTAAAGATAATGGTACCGATAATATTAAAGATAACGTGAACTAATGCTGCACGTCTTGCTGCAATTGAAGTACCGATTGCTGCTAATACTGCTGTAATTGTCGTACCGATGTTATCACCGAATAATACAGGAAGAGATGCTTGTAAATCGATTGCACCTTGACCGAATAGTTCTTGTAAAATACCGATTGTTGCACTTGAGCTCTGTACAATTAAAGTGAAGACTGTACCGACAACAATTCCTAAAATTGGATTATCACTCATGCTAATCATTAAATCTTGGAATGACTCTAAAGAACGAAGAGGTTTCATACCTGCGCTCATTAATTCTAAACCGAAGAATAGCATACCAAAACCGAATACAACTTGACCTACAGAATGTACTTTTTTATTTTTAAAGAAGAATAGTAAGATTGCTCCAACTGCCATAACTGGGAGAGCATATTCTCCGATTTTAATTCCGATAATAAATGCAGTAACTGTCGTACCGATGTTTGCACCCATAATAACACCGATTGCTTGTCTTAATGTCATAAATCCAGCACTTACAAGTCCGACTGTTAAAGCGGTTGTTCCTGAACTTGATTGGATTAATACGGTAACTAACATACCTGCTAGTACACCCATAAGTGGGTTTGTTGTAAAACGATCTAGAATATCTCGAAGACGATCTCCAGCTGCTTGTTGCAGTCCATCGCCCATGTATTTAATCCCGAATAAGAAAATACCTAATCCACCAATGAATTGGAAGATCATTTCTTGAACATTATATTCCACGCATTCCACTCCTTAAATTTCATGTACGCTGTAATTATTAACTGAACCTTGAGTCACTGTAAACGGTTTGCTAGTAAAATTTACACTAAATTTACAAAGAGATGAAAAGTTTACAATTCTTTAAAGAAACAGCTGTATTTTATTGGTTTTTGTATTTCGTAAATAGTGTTTTTGTAAATAAATCACACTTTTTAGAATAGTATTATTCAATTGTATATCAAGGGAATTGTCTACAAGTTCATTGTATATTTTTTGAGGAAAGTTAAAAAAATATGTAGGGAAATGCATGTAGTTTTATAACGTCAACATAAGGTTTAATATTTATTAAGTAGTCTTTTTTGCAAGAAAAAAAGCCGCTAAATTATCCAGCAGCTTTTTCTGTATTTTTATCTCCGTGTTTTTGTTTTCTTATACTTGTAATGTAAATGAAGAGAAAAGCAATAAGTAATAGCGAAGAATAACGATATACAGTCGCATAGTTTGTAAAATGTGCAATGAATCCGAAAATAATTGCTCCGGCACCAATTCCAAGGTCAAATGCGGAGAAGAATGTAGCCGTTGCTACGCCGCGTCGATGCGGTGCTACGCCGCGTCGATGCGGTGCTACGCGGTCAATCATCCATGCTTGTAGTGCAGGTTGGATCGCTCCAAAACCACTTCCGTAACATGCTGCAGCAATAATTAAGCTCGGAATTGTCGTCGTATACGACAATAAAATAATACCTGTAAACGTTATAATAACTCCCGGAATGATGACGAATGTATGGCCTTTTGCATCATATAGCTTTCCAGAGAATGGACGAGTTACAGCGATTGCTAGTGCGTTACATAAAAAGAAGAGGCTAATATCAGCTATGCCGACTTCTGTAGCAAATAGTGTGATAAAACTTCCGATTCCTCCGTACATTAATGTAATACATAATATTAATAATGAAGGAAGTAAAGCTTTACGCTCAATAAATCCATCGAGAAAAGTACTAGATGATTGTTGTGGAGGCTGTTTCGTTTTTTGGATTTGAAGTAGTTTCGTTAATATTAATGAAACAATTGTGCACGATAATGCACATAAAAAAAGAATTGTGAAGTTATATGTTTGCATAAGCCATAGTCCGATAAGTGGACCGAGGGCCATTGCAATTGTTCCAGAAAGACCAAAATATCCCATGCCTTCTCCGCGGCGAGCTGAGGGAATTAAATCAGAAACGACAGTCCCATATGTAGTCGTTGTAATACCGAAACCAGCTCCGTGTAAAATACGAACAGCAAGCAAGAGAAAGATTGTTGAGGCGAAAAGGTAACTGCCCATAGCGAGTAAACAAATAGCAGTACCGATCATTAAGATGATTTTTTTATTAAATTTTTGCAAGGCGTTCCCAGTTAGCGGTCTAACAAAAAGTGCCGCAACGGTAAACATGCCGACAACCAATCCGATATTGGAACTTGTGCCGCCAATTTCTTTCACATAAACAGGTAAGGTTGGAATTAACATTTGAAACCCTAAAAACATACATAAGTTTGCAAAAATTAAAGCAACAAACTCTTTTGTCCATAACGGTTCTCGTTTTACGAGTATTGCTTCTCCCATATATTCATCCCCTATATAAAATTTTCTCTTTTCTTTCGAGTATATGTATTGGCCAATGCAACAGTCAAGGAAGGTGTCTTGAAAACGGATAACAATTTTTAAGGTGAAAAACTGACAAATTTGTGTAAAGGCTACACAACTATGAAAAAAAGATGTAAAGTATAGATGTATAGACTTGTAGGTGTTAAGAATGATAGAAATTGTTTTTTCTTTAAAGAAAGCGGATTCAAAGGAGTAGTGAACAAGAAGGGGATATATACTTTTTCACTACATATATTTGAAAAGGTTTACAATATGATGAAGAAAGAGGCGTGTACATATGAGACGATTAGGTATTTCTATTTATCCAGAACATTCAACAGTAGAGAAAGATAAGGAGTATTTAACATTAGCAAGTAAATATGGATTTACACGTGTATTCACATGTTTATTATCTGTGGATGGAGAAAAAGAGAAAATTATAGAAGAATTTAAAGGAACGATCTCTCATGCGAATGCATTAGGGTTCCAAGTATTAGTTGATATTAGTCCATCTGTTTTTGAACAATTAGGTATTTCGTATAATGATTTATCATTCTTCCATGAATTGGGTGCGTACGGTATTCGTTTAGATGTTGGTTTCTCAGGATTAGAAGAATCAATTATGACTTATAATCCGTATGGTTTGAAAATTGAGATTAATATGAGCAATGGTACGAAGTATGTAGATAACATTATGAGTCATAGACCAAATCGTGAAAATTTAATTGGTTGTCATAATTTTTATCCGCATCGTTATTCAGGGTTATCATACGATCATTTCATTAAATGCTCGAAACAATTTAAAGATTACGGTATGAGAACGGCTGCTTTTATTTCATCATTTGATGCAACATACGGACCTTGGCCAGTAACAGAAGGGTTATGTACATTAGAGCAGCATCGTGAATTACCGATGACAACACAGGCGAAGCATTTATTCGCGACGGAATTAATTGATGATGTTATTATTGCAAACGCATATGCGTCAGAAGAAGAATTACAAGCACTAGGTGCATTAAATAAAGAGAAACAAACATTTGATATAGAACTATATGATACAACGACAGAATTAGAAAGAATTATCGTATTAGACGAACCACATTTTTATCGCGGAGATGTATCTGAATATATGATTCGTTCTACACAAAGTCGTGTGAAATATAAAAAAGAAGAGTTTAAACCTCATAATACGCGTGAAATTAAGCGTGGAGATTTATTAATTGATAATGAACAATATGGCCAGTATAAAGGCGAATTACAAATTGCATTAAAAGATATGGTGAATACAGGAAAAACAGATGTAGTTGGTCGAATTATAGAAGAAGAAATTTTCTTATTAGATTATTTACAAGCATGGGATAAATTCGGGTTCACATTAAAGAAATAGAGAGAATATAAAGGGGAAAAACTACTGATTTCAGCAGCTTTTCCCCCTTTATATATAAAGAGCGAGAGGAAGAGCTATGACAAAGGTGCATCAGCGATTAATTTCTATTTTAGAGGAGTTTTTAGAAGAGAAATCGATGTTAAATCGAGCTTTTTTAGCGGGCCGTTTACATGTATCAACGAAGACGATTCAAAAGGATATAAAATTATTAAATGATATATTGGAAGAAAACGGAGCGAAAATCGAATCGCAAAGAGGGACTGGGTACGAATTAGAAATTATACAAACGAAGAAATTTGAAGAATTTTGTGTGAGTCTATTTCAAAAACAGACGGAAAAGATCCCAACTTCTTATGAAGAAAGAATAGCGTATATTCTGCAGCGTGTTTTAACGACAGAGGGATATGTGAAGCTTTCAGAATTAGCAGAAGAGATTTATGTGAGCAAATCAACGGTCAATTTAATTATGAAAGATGTTACAGATATATGTGGCCGCTATAAATTACAAATTGAGAAGAGACCGTATTATGGTATACGTATTGTTGGAGGGGAATTTAATATTCGTTCTTGTTTATCACAATATGGTTTACCGCGTTATGACCATACTCCGTTTCATGAGCAATTTGAGCAGACGGAGACATATTTATCGCTACCTCATATATCACTCATTCGTTCAATTATATTAAAGTATATTGAAGGCGGAACAATATATTTATCTGATATAGAAATTGATAATTTAGTCATTCATATTGCAATCGCATTAAAGCGTTGTCAAAGTCAACATTATATGAAAGAACTGCATGCGGAGCAATCAGAACTTATAATAAAGAAAGAATATACAATTGCGAAGCAGATTTTAGGAGATTTAGAGAAAGAGTTAAAATTTTTATTTCCAGAAGAAGAAGTATTATATGTGACGATGCATTTATTAAGTACTGCTGTTACAACGAGAGATCGCTATGAAAATGTAGAAGAGCTATTAGGAAAAGATATATATGCATTTATGCAACATATTCTTTTTAAAGTAGCGGAAGAACGGAATCTTATTTTTTATTATGATGAAGAATTATTATTTGGATTTGGTATTCATTTAAAAACGTTATTAAATCGTTTGAAGTATAAGTTAAATACGAGAAATCCTCTTTTGGCAGAAGTGAAAAAGAATTATCCATATGCTTTTGAAATTGCGGTTCTTGTTGGAGATATCATTGGTGAATATACGGGTGAATCGATCCCTGAAAGTGAAATTGGTTATATAGCAATTCACTTCGGCGGAGCGATGAGCCGTTTGCAGGAGCAGAATCAAAAGAAAAGATGCTTATTAGTTTGTGCGACTGGTCAAGGAAGTGCACAACTATTAAAATATAAAATTTTATCACAGTTCCGAGATAAATTAGAGATTGTAGGTATTACAGGCTATTATCAATTGAAAGTAGAAGATCTTTATAAAGAAAAAACTGATTGTATTATTAGTACGATTCATATACCGAGTGGCTTGCCTGTTCCAGTTATAAAAGTGAATTCAATATTTGATGATAAAGAGATTAAATCGATTGGTCAGCGGTTGTTTACGCATGTGAATAATAGTGTGCAGCAATATATTAAGGAAGATTTAATCTTTTTAAATCATAGTGCTTCTACGAAAGAGGATGTTATTCAGTTTTTATGTGAGAAAGCTGCTGAGAAACGCTATGTACCAGAAAATTTTTATGCTTCTGTTATGGAAAGAGAAAATACGTCTCCGACAGCGGTTGGGAATTCAGTTGCAATCCCGCATCCGATGCAGTTATTAAGTGAGGAAACTTTTTTGATGTTTTGCACACTTGAAAAGGCTGTTGATTGGGGAGATAAAAAAGTACAAGTAATTATTTTATTTAGTGTAAAGCGCAATAATAATGAAGATTTGCAAAGGCTTTATGATTTTTTATATGATATTATGTCTAGTCAAACTACGATAGAGAAACTTACTCAGACCGAGGTAATTGAAGATTTTCAAGAGATTTTATTATCATTTTGAAAAAGTATATAAAAACTTCCGTTACATAACGGAAGTTTTTTATGTTTAATTGTATGCGTTTTCATAATAAGATAAAAATATAGAAAACATATAGCTTGGGGGAATTTAAAATGGCTGATATGCAAACTCCATTTGCATTAATTTTACATGGTGGCAATGCGAGAAGTGCGGCGCTTGAAGCAATCGCTTTTGCAAGACAAGGAGATTTTGAGAATGCGGGTGAAAAGATGAAACTTGCTAGTGAGGGAATTTCAGCAGCGCATCGTATTCAAACGGATTTAATTCAAGAAGAGGCAAGAGGAAATCATGCAGAAATCAGTTTACTGTTAGTGCACGCACAAGACCATTTAATGAATGCAATTACAGTGAAAGAACTAGCTAAAGAATTTATTACTCTTCATAAACGCGTGGAAGAGAAAGTGACAGTATAAGATGTATATTTTATTATGTTGTGCAGCAGGTATGTCAACGAGTATGGTCGTAAGAAAAATGCAAGAAGAGGCAAAGAAACAGGGGAAGAATTATAAAATTAAGGCGGTTGATTCAGAACTTGTGAAACTTGAAATTAAGGAAGCTGATGTCGTTTTAATTGGTCCACAAGTGAAATATTTATTTCCAGCTGTAGAGTTTCTTGCAAACTCATACAACATACCAGTTGCAATTATAGACCAACGAGATTATGGCATGTGTGATGGTTTGAAAGTGCTTAGGCAAGCAGAACAATTAGTTTTAGCATAATTATATCTTTTTAAATATAAACATTATAATGTTATAAAGTTTATTTCATTCTTTTATAGTAGAGAGAAAGAGGAGGGCTATTGATGAATGGGTTTATGAATTTTATGGAACAAAAGATTATGCCAACAACGCAAAAGATTGCAGGACAACGACATTTATTGGCAATACGAAATGGGGTTATTTCTACATTACCGTTAACGATCGTCGGGTCATTTTTCGTTATCTTTTTAAATTTACCAATTGATGCATATATGGAATGGATTGCACCGTTTCGCCATATTTTAGATATTCCATTCCGATTTACAGTAGGACTAATGGCATTATACGCAGCGTTTGGTGTAGGAGCTTCGCTCGCGAACTTTTATCAGCTCAATCAATTAAGTGCAGGGCTACTATCTGTACTCGCCTTTTTACTAGCATCAGTTGAACCAATTCAAATTACGAAAGCTGTACCAGGTGTTATTGATGCAGGTCGATATATTTCAGTAGGAACATTAAGTGCAACGTCTTTATTCGGCGCAATTGTTACAGCATTAATTGCAGTAGAAATTTATCATTTTATGATTAAGCATAATATCTCAATAAAATTACCAGACAGTGTCCCACCAGCAGTTTCAAATTCGTTTGCAGCATTAATTCCAACATTAGTAGTTATTCTTTTATTCTGGGGCATTCGCTACGGTTTGAAATTCGATGTAAATACAACAATTACATACTTAATCGCACCATTAAAATCAGTACTAGTAGGAAATAACTTATTCGGTGGTTTATTAACAGTATTCTTAATCGTGTTCTTCTGGTCATTTGGTATACATGGACCGGCGATTTTAGGACCAATTATTCGTCCGATGTGGGATTCAGCAATTCTTGAAAATATGGAAGTGTTCACGGCTACAGGAAATGCACATCAGTTACCAAACTTATTTACAGAGCAATTCATTCAATGGTTCGTATGGATTGGCGGATCAGGCTCAACGTTAGCTTTAGTAATTATGTTTATGTTCTCTAAATCTAAGTTCCTAAAAGAGTTAGGTAGATTATCATTCGTACCAGGTTTATTCAATATTAACGAGCCAATTATTTTCGGGGCTCCGATTGTAATGAACCCAATCTTAATTATTCCGTTCGTTATTACACCGCTAGTGACAACGACAGTATCATATTTCGCAGTTGTTTCAGGTATGATTCCACTCATGATGGCGAAACTGCCATTTACGATGTTAGCACCAATTGCAGCGATTATTAGCACGGACTGGACAATTATGGCTGGTGTACTTGTACTTGTTAACTTTGCGATCTCATTCGTTATTTACTATCCATTCTTCAAAATGTATGAGAAACAACAATTAGCAGGAGAGGAGAAAACAGAATGCTCGGAGCAATTATCATCTTAATTACATTCGTGGTCGGACAGTGTATTGCCCATTATTCGAAATGGATACAAAGTAAATCTTTATTAGTGTTACTACTAGTATCAGTTTTATTTATCGGTTGTTCAATGGGTGCATATGTAATGTTAGGATTGCAATCACCGTACGTAATTATTGTACCGACAATTTTATGTGCAACGTGTTTATCTGCAAAATATAGATTTACGAGCATGGCATTAATACAACGTGTGAAGGAGATGCAAAAGCATGGAGCGTAAATTAGGAATTTCACTTTATCCAGAACATTCAACGAAAGAAAAAGATATGGCTTATATTTCCGCAGCGGCACGACACGGTTTTTCAAGAATATTTACTTGTTTGTTATCTGTGAATCGTCCGAAAGAAGAAATTGTAGCTGAATTTAAAGAGATTATCAATCACGCAAAAGATAACAATATGGAAGTTATTTTAGATGTAGCTCCAGCTGTGTTTGATCAGCTTGGTATTAGTTATAGCGATCTATCATTTTTCGCAGAGTTAGGCGCAGACGGTATTCGTTTAGATGTAGGTTTTGACGGATTAACGGAAGCGAAAATGACGAATAATCCGTACGGTTTAAAAATTGAGTTAAATGTAAGTAACGATATTGCGTACTTAGAAAATATTCTTTCGCATCAAGCGAATAAATCAGCTTTAATTGGTTGTCATAATTTTTATCCGCAAAAATTCACTGGTCTTCCGTACGATTATTTCATTCGCTGTAGTGAACGCTTTAAAAAGCATGGTATTCGCAGTGCAGCATTTATTACATCACATGCCGCAAACATCGGTCCATGGGATATTAACGACGGATTATGTACGTTAGAAGAGCATCGTAATTTACCAATTGAAGTACAAGCGAAGCATTTATGGGCAACAGGGCTAATCGATGATGTCATTATCGGAAATGCTTATGCGAGTGAGGAAGAGTTAGAGAAACTAGGAAACTTAAATCGCTACATGTTACAGCTAAAAGTGCACTTTGTAGACGAAGTGACTGAAGTAGAGAAGAGAGCTACGCTGCAAGAATTACACGTAAGACGCGGCGACATAACAGAGTATATGGTACGTTCTACAGAAGTACGTAAAAAGTACAAAGACTATGACTTCCCAGTGCGCGAAAGTGTGCTACAGGAAAGAGGGCAAGTTGTAATTGGTAACAATTCATTTGGTAAGTATAAAGGTGAACTGCAAATCATTCTAAAAGAAATGCCGATAGATGAACGGAAAAATATTGTCGGTATAATTGCGGAAGAGGAGTTATTCTTACTAGATTACGTAGGGGCTTGGACACAGTTTACTTGTGTGGAATAGGGAAGATAGGGGGCGGTCCAAATTTTGGAACGCCTTTTTAATATTAAAGTACTTTTAACGTCAAAATTTGTCGGTAAATCGATATCTCTTGTCGAATCGTTGATATATTGTAAGTTATGATAGATATATTCGAAAAATCGTTGATATATTGTAGGTTACGATAGATATATTTGAAAAATCGTTGATATAATTTCATTTACTATGTCATTTTTCAGTAGTTTAATAGAGTAAAAAAAAGAGCCAGCCTCAACGATGAGACTGACTCTTTTTTTTAACTAGTTTAATACTTTAACTGTAACTGTTTTACGTCCCCAGCTACTTGATGTGCCTTTATCTGGCATTAAAACGTCGATTTTATTACCTTTAATAGCTCCACCAGTATCACCAGCGATTGCTACTCCGTAACCTTCAACCCATACTTTTGAACCTAATGGAATGACACTTGGATCAACTGCAATTAGTTTCATGTTTGGATTAGCTGTTAAGTTGTGGCCTAAAGCTGATTTTACTTGGTCGCCTGCTTTATAACCATTTTCAAGTGGATCTGCTGTATAAGCTGTTGCTACAACACGTAACTCACGAGAAGATGATGGTGCACTTGTTTCAGTTTCTTTTACAACAGGTTGTTGTGTAGCTGGTTTTTGAGCTTTAACTGCTTCTTTAGCTTTAGCCGCTTCACGAGCTTCAGCTGCTTCTTGAGCCTTAGCCGCTTGAGCTTCAGCATCTGCTTGAGCTTTAGCCGCTTCACGAGCTTTAGCTGCTTCTTGAGCTTTAGCCGCTGCTTGAGCTTCAGCATCTGCTTGAGCTTTAGCTGCTTCACGAGCTTTAGCCGCCTCTTGAGCTTTAGCTTCTGCTTGAGCTTCAGCATCTGCCTGAGCTTTAGCTGCTTCTTGAGCCTTAGCTGCTTCACGAGCTTTAGCCGCTTCTTGAGCTTTAACTTCTGCTTGAGCTTCAGCTGCTTTAGCTTTTGCTTGAGTTTCAGCTACTTCCTGAGCTTTAACAGCTTCACGAACTTTAGCTGTATCTTGAACTGTAGTTGTTTTTTCAGCTTTAACTACTGGTTGAACTTTAACTGGTGCTTTACCTGTTAAGTAAGGAACATGAACATAAGCTGTTTTTCCGTTATATTCAAATTGAATCCAATCATTTTGTACTTGGTGTGTTGTTTCGATTACATCATCTTTTTTCAACTTACCAAGAATCTCTGAATCTGTGTTTGCACTAGCACGTACATTTAATACGTTTGCTGTTACGTAGTAAGTGTCTTTTGTATAGTCAGCGCTTATGAAAGCTTCTTTACCGCTATTCAATTGAACTTTTGACCAACCATTTTCTGTATGTAAAACATTTACTTTATATCCATCTAATAATTTTCCTACAACTTTTGATTCAGTAGTTGGGTTTTCTCGTACGTTTAGTACGTCAGTCGTTACGATCGTTTCTGCTTTAGCAGATGTTGTGAAAATCCCAAGACCAAAAACCGCTGCTGTTGCTATACCCATAAATTTTTTCATAATAGCCTCCATTGCATTTGTTTTCGTTGACCTCATTATAGCAACCATTATTTTCTTATTTGCGAAAAACATAAAATTACAAAGCTTTCGTAACGGGGCATTAATATTCTGTAACAATTCCATAAATATCCTGATAGCGCTTCCTTGTTGTTTTTTTGGCGTATTAGGGCATGTAAAACACAAAATGAGTAGCATTTCAATTACCGTAACATTAATAATGTTACGGTAATATTTCTTGTGGGTATCTATAGTATTACAAAAACAGCGTATTTTACTGTCTGAATGAAAAGATAGTTATGGAATGATAACCTTTTTAGATGTAAAAAGATATAAATGAGGCGAAATTTAATAAAATATCGATATAATTGTTACAAAATCAGTCGAAGCATGGAAAAAATTACGCCTTGATTTTCGTCTGTTACATAGTATTTTTGCAATAATAGGATTAGATAATAGCCTTAGTACCTATAAATAATGAAGAGTATTAGAGTGATAGTTGTAACGTGAAATATATATATAATAGAAGAAACTCGATTTAATAGGTAAATAAAAAACGCAGGAGTGTAAACTCCTACGTTTTTGTTTATTCATATCGTAAACATTCAATTGGATCAAGTTTTGCAGCTTTGTTGGCTGGTAGTAGTCCGAATGCAATACCGATTAGCATTGAAATACCTACGGCAAGAAGTCCAAGTTCTTTTGAGACAACGAGTGGCCATCCAGCAAAGATTGAGACGATCCAAGCGAAGAAAATACCAAGCATGAATCCGATGAAACCACCAAGTCCTGTTAAAATACAAGATTCGATTAAGAATTGTGTTAATACTTTACCACGTGTTGCACCAAGTGCTTTACGAATACCAATCTCACGTGTACGTTCTGTTACAGATACGAGCATGATGTTCATTACACCGATACCACCAACAAGTAAGGAGATAGCAGCAATACCACCGAATACCATTTTCATCATACCGATTGATTCGTCTAGTTGTTTCGTAAATTCACCTAAATCTTGTGCTTCGAATTTGTGCTCAAATTTAGGAGCTTTCATTTCGTTTAAGACAGAAACAGCTTGTTTTTCTACACTTTTACGTTCTGTCGGAGAGGTCATTGTTAATCTTACAGAGTCATACTCATTTACTCCTGAAATGACAGGCGCGTTTTCAAGTGATGTATAACCTTCAGGCATAGGCATTCCGAAGTCGTTTTTCGTTTCGTATACACCGACTATTTTATAAGGCTTTCCTTTTATATCTGTGTATTGGTTTGATTCCCAACCACTAAATAATTTGTTGAAAGCTTCTTCATTTAATATAACAGCAGGGATTGCTTGGTTTAGTTCACTGTCATTTAATTCACGACCGTTAACTAATTTTATTTTCGAATCTTTCATAAAGGCGCCTGTGCCACCTTTTAAATCAAGATTTACATCTTTTGAACCAGCAGATGCTTTTACTTTCATACTTACGTCTGGATATACATCTTTAACGCCTGGTACAGTTTGCAGACGGTTTAGCATATCAGGTGTGATTTTGGCACTATCTGTTCCGTAATCAGGGTTGTTGTAGTAAATCGTTACTTCATTATCTTTTCCTTGGCCTAATTCTTTTTTAAACTTTGCGTTTGTACCATCACCCATTGAGATGATAGTAATAATGGCACTAATACCGATAATAATACCTAACATTGTTAAGATAGAACGCATCTTATGAGCAAAGATAGAGGAAAGGGCCATGCGTATATTTTCACTCGTATTCAAAATTAACCTCTCCAATCTTGGACGATATTTCCGTCACGAATTACAATTTGACGTGCTGCAGCTTCCCCGATTTCACGATCATGGGTAATCATAATAATTGTTGAGCCTTGTTTATTTAATTCGTAAAAGAGGTCCATAATTTGTGTGCTTGTTTTCGTATCAAGTGCTCCCGTCGGTTCATCGGCTAAAATGAATTTTGGGTTATTTACGATTGCACGTGCAACAGCGACACGCTGCTTTTGCCCACCGGACAATTCGTTCGGTAAGTGAGTAGCGCGATCAGCTAAGCCTACTTTTGTTAAAGCAGCTAACGAGCGCTCACGTCTTTCTTTTTTATCGACTCCAGCGTAAATAAGAGGTAGCTCTACATTTTGAAGTGCTGTAAGTCTAGGTAATAACATGAAGTTTTGGAATACGAATCCGATTTCTTTATTACGTACGTGTGCAAGTTCTGTTTCAGACATGTTTGAAATGTTTTGACCAGCTAGTTCGTACGTACCTGTCGTCGGTTTATCTAAGCAACCGATAATGTTCATTAATGTTGATTTACCAGAACCAGAAGGTCCCATAATTGAAGTGAATTCTCCTTGGTTCAGTGTTACATCAATTCCGTGTAATATTTGAACGGACTCTGCACCATTTTGGAAGGATTTCGTGATGCCTTTTAAGTTAATCACTGGGCGACAACCTCCATACCATCTTTTAAGTCTTTTTCAGGCTTAGAGATAATTTCCTCTCCTTTTTTCACTCCAGAAACTTTTGCTTCGCTATCAGTCTCGAATTCAACAGTAACTGCTTGTTCTTTCGCTTTACCGTCTTTTACAACGAAGACAACATTTTTGTCACCTTTTTTCACGATACTGCTTTTCGGAACAATTGTACCAGTTGCTTCGCCAGATTTACTTGTTACGTAAACGTGGAATCCGTTTTGTAATTCGTCACTATTATCTAATGTGACAGTGAATTGATAGTTAGAAACAGTTTTATTTTCATCCATGCTCTTTAATGGTGTAGAACCGATTTCTGTTACTTTTCCTGCCCAAGTCTTACCAGCGACAGTTTTTGATGAAACAGTTACTTCTTGCCCAACTTTCATACTAGCAAGCTCATATTCAGAAAGTTGACCTTTTACTTTAAATTGACCAGCGTGACGAAGAGTAACTCCGCTCATACCTGTTTTTTCGTCAGCAGTTTTCACGATATCATCAATTACGCCATCAGCAGGACTTGTTACAGAAAGAGTGTTTACTTTCTCTTTTGCTGTTTTAATCATTTCATCAGCTTTTTCAACTTCAAACTTTTTCATTTCAAGTTGTGATTCTAATTGCCCAACTTCAGCTTCTGATGCTTTTAATGCTTCAGCAGGAAGGCCTGAATTTTTATCTTTTTGTAATTTTTGTTTCGCCGCATCAATTTGTTTTTGGAACAACGTTACTTCTTTTTGTGCGATTTTCTTTTGCATTTCTGCTTCTGTTACCCCTTGTTTAGCAGTCGGGTCATTGTATTTAAATAGAAGCTGCCCTTTTTTCACTTCATCGCCTTTTTTTACAGCTAATTCATATGTTCCTTTTGTTGGATCGAATGAAATAGTTTCAATTCCATTTGGAATAACTTCGCCACCAAATTTTTGCGCGTTTTGGATTTGTTTTTCGGTTACTTTATATCCGCTATATGCCATTGCTACATCTGAACCGCCCCCAGCAAATGCAAAGTATGATCCAGCTGCAATTCCGATTGCTACTACACTAGTAATTAACACTTTATTTTTCTTTTTCATCTATTTATCACCTTTTCGTTCGTTTTAGTATCTACATTAAGTATAGAAGAGGTGAAGAATCTGACAAATCGTTTTAGCTTACAATAACCTTACAGTTTTGTAAGGTATGAATATGTAAATGTAAGGTAGAGGTTGTCCTAGTGTAAGCAAATGAATTGACTCGTCGTTTCTTTCTTACAATAATATTGTATGGAGGAAAGGAGGAAGGAAGATGGAAGCTTATTTTAGCGCACACCCATTAAAACCATTTATTCCATACTCAAGGCAACATGCCCTTATATTATTTATTATGTTGGTGGGGATATTTTTTCTGTATCAATACCAAGATGTATTACGTCAAAGTGAGTGGAATATAACGGTTCGATATGCAATTGCATTTTTATTTATAGGTAGTGAAATTGGGCTTCATATGTGGGAGTGGAAAGCGGGGATTTTTGAGCTAGCTACTTCATTACCGTTTGAATTATGTACGATTAGTTTATTATTAGCGTCGATTATGATCGTAACGAAAAGTTACCGCATATATGAGATTGTATTTTTCACGGGAATTATTGGTGCATCACAAGCTATTTTAACGCCAAACTTGCAGTATGCTTTTCCGCATTTTCGTTTCATTGAATATTTTATCGCGCATATATTGCTCATTTGGGCACCACTCTTTATGACTTGGGTGGAAGGATATCGTCCGACAGTACAATCTATTAAACGCACAATGATATTTTTAAACATATTGATTCCAATTGTTTCGTTTGTAAATTACAAAACAGGTGGTAATTATATGTTTTTAGCTCATAAGCCAGAAACAGCTTCATTACTTGATATGTTAGGGCCGCATCCTTACTATATTATTTCATTAGAAATAGCTGCGCTTATTGGATGTTTGGTTTTGTATATGCCGTTTGCGAAAAGAGAAAGGCATGCGCATAAGGAATCACTAGGATCATAGCCTAGTGATTTTTTGTTCTTAAAATATTTACAATTCAGAAAATTAAGAATAAAATTAAGGGGTAAATTATAGAGAGAGAAGGGCGAAAATGGTCAAAAAGGTATTTTTGAATGGAATGGAAGTGACGATTCAATTTCTTATTTCGATTTTGGGGATTATTATTTTAGGGGCTTTGCCGAAATTATTTTATGGATTTAAGGTGGATGTATCAAAGTACATACAGAGTTTAAAAGAAGTGTTTGTGAACTTAATGGATATTTCCAATTTGCAATATGTGAGAGGTAAATTTTTATTTCCACAGTTGTTCGTCCATTATAAAGAAACGATTATTATTTTTTGGGCTGCTTTTTTCATTTCATTATTTGTAGCATTTTGTATCGTTTATGTAATTATGAGTAGTTCACCGCGTATACAACATCGAATTAAATCATTTCTTATCTTCCTAGAATCCATTCCAGATATTCTTCTTATTTTAGTATCACAAATTTTAGTTGTATGGTTTTTTAAACAAACAGGTTTTTTACCTTTTCAAATTGCTTCAATTGGAGGCGAGTCGATTAGAGGATTGCCGATACTTTGTTTGAGCATCCCGACTACGATTATGTTTGTAAAAATGGTAGTGCTTCGTTTCGAAAATGAATTAGAAAAAGATTATGTACTATTTGCTAAGGCGAAAGGTTTGGGGCGTTTTCATATTTTAAATCGTCATATTTTACGAAATGTGTTGCTTAGTACACTTTTCTTTGCGAAAACGAATATCTTTTTTATGTTATCTAATTTATATATTATAGAATGGATTTTTAATACGGGTGGTATTTTCATGTTTTTAAAATCGTACGAAGGTATTAGGGTGGAGGTTTTCATCGTTAGTGTACTGCTTATTTATATTCCGATTTTTATTTTATTTAAATTGTTTCATTATCTCATTCCGGCTGCGATGAAGGAGAGATTATAATATGTGGACGTATATAAAACGTGATAAAAGATTTTGGATAAGCATTGGGTTTCTTCTCATATTAGTTCTTTTGAGCATCGGAAATACGTTATGGAATGATGGACACATTAGGCAAGTTACATTGCAATATGATGCGGATGAAAATCCACAAGTGCCACCGTTTTCACCTTCATTCCAATTTTTACTCGGGACAGATCGGAAAGGATACGACCTTTTACATTTAGTTATTGAAGGCGCGAAGTGGACGATTGGTATATCTATTTTAATTGCGGCACTTAGAATGGTAATAGGTGTGTTCTTTGGTGTTGTACTTGGAACATATGTAAGAAGAGGTTTTTCAAAGATTGAGGCTTTTTTTGATAGTTTCACAGTTATTCCAACAGTTATGATTGCGTATTTTTTTCTTCAATTTGCAAATCTATTTGGAAGCGGGGAGGAAACAACAAGCTTTTTTGAAAGGGCTTCGTTTCAAGTTGTATTACTTGTAATGCTTGTGATGCCAGTTATTGCACTGTATGTCGCGAAGGAAGTTCGTAAATTACAAACGGAAGAATTTGTTGATGCTGCGCGCATATTAGGCGGATCGAGGAGACGTATTGTTATAAAACATCTTTTTCCGCATATCTATATGACTTTTATACTCGTATTTCTTCAACAGTTTACGCAGACTCTTACTATTTTACTGCACTTAGGATTACTAGAAATATTCTTTGGTGGAACGGTTAATTTTTTAGGGCCGATAGAAGAAATAGAATCTTATACACATGAATGGTCAGGTTTAATTGGAGTCTATTTTAGATCATTAACAGTGCATCCATGGATTCCTCTCGTCCCAATTACATTTTTCGGGCTTACTATTTTTTCAGGAAATATGATTTTGAAAAGTATAGAAGAGGCGATGTTGAAAGTAAGATTAGGAGGAGAGATAAAGAGGGACGTTGTAGAAGAGGAACAATCTGTTGTGCAGTCGAAAGAAGAGTTATTTACTTTTAAGCATACGATGTGAAAATAAAAAGAAGCAAGCATGTATTTCATGCTTGCTTCTTTTCTTTATTTTGTAGAAACTTCGCCTTCAGCTTCTGTTTGCGGAATAAAGTATCCGATTATACCACCAATTATTGCTGGAACGATCCAGCCGATTCCTAAGTTATAAAAAGGAATCGTGTGTACGATATTAGCGATAAAACTTGGTATCATTCCCACATTATCAAGTGCGTGAATACAGCTAATAATAAATGCTGCGATCATTGCTCCGATGTAGACAGAAGGTTTACGTTTCGTATATTTGTCGATAAATGATACGAAAACTAAAATGATTGTAATTGGGTACAAAATAATTAATACAGGTAGTGTGATTTTAATTAATAAGCTTAATCCTAAGTTTGAAATAACGAAGCTAAAGATACAAACGTATAGTACAAGCTTTTTGTAGGAAACATTTGTTAGTACTGTTGCGAAATAGTTTGCAAATGCACTTACAACACCAATTGCCGTCGTTAAACAAGCGAAGATAATGGCGATACTTAATAAAATATTACCGCTTGTCCCAAAGAATTGATACATAACAGTAGCTAATAGTTGACCACCGTTTTCGAATTGCCCTAAGTTCCCGTTTGAAGCTCCGATATAACCGAGTAAGAAGTAAACAATTGTTAAGAATAGAGCAGCAATGCTTCCGCAAATGATTGTATATTTTGCGATAGATTTCTTCTCTTGTATACCGTTTTGACGAATTGCATTTACAACAATTGTTGATAGTACGAGAGCGCCAATTGCATCTAACGTTAAAAATCCTTCGAGAAATCCTTTGAAAAACGGGATGTTTTTATAGTCACCGATAGGCTCTGCAAATGTTCCTGGTGAAAGAATCGCTTTTGTTGCCATAATTGCAATAATTACAAGTAAAATTGGCGTTAATATTTTACCGATATGATCTACTAGCTTGGATGGATTTAATGATAAGAAGTAAACGACTGTAAAGAAAATCGCACTAAAAACTAACATAGAATACCATTGATCTGGGAAAAGTGGTGCAATCCCGATTTCATAAGATACAGATCCAGTTCGTGGAATAACAAATAGTGGGCCGATTGAAAGATAAATAATGATAGCGAATACTGCTGCGAATTTTGGATGAACACGGCTCGCTAAAGTGTTAAAACTACCACCAGCAAGGGCAACAGCAACGATAGCAAGTAAAGATAAACCGACGTCTGTAATAATAAATCCTGTAATAGAAACCCACATATTTTCTCCGGAAGAAAGACCGAGAAGGGGCGGGAAAATCATATTACCAGCACCGAAGAAAACTGCGAATAGTAATAAACTAATCGAAAGTATTTGCGCTGGTTTTAAAGTTGTACGCATATAAAGAAAATCCTCCTAATGAGTATTTTTGTCGAAAATTCAAATAATTTGTCGAGTAACTGTTATTATTTTAAAGGTCTGATGACTAGAAAGCAATAGGGAATTTTGAAAAAATTAAAAAATAATGCATTAAATCGAATAAATATACTATTTATATGTTTAATAGGAAGGATTTAACTTTTAACATAAAAAAACACATATCGCTAGGATACGTGTATTAAAAATATATTTTTCTATCGCGTTCTTCTTTTAAAATTTCAACCGCTTCTCGGAAACGTTGTGAATGGACAATTTCTCGTTCGCGTAAAAAGCGTAAACTGTCATTTATATCGGGATCGTCAGATTGGTTAATAAGCCATTGATATGTGGCACGCGCTTTTTCTTCAGCAGCAATATCTTCGTATAGGTCGGCAATTGGATCACCTTTAGCTTGTATATAGGTTGCAGTAAATGGAACACCAGCTGCGTTATGGTAATGAAGTGCGCTGTCATGGTCAACGTAATGAGGGTCGAGACCAGCTGCCTTCATCTGTTCAGGAGTCGCATCTTTTGTCAGCTTATAAACCATCGTAGCAATCATTTCAAGATGTGCAAATTCTTCTGTACCAATATCGGTAAGGAGGCCAATGACTTTATCGGGAATTGTATAGCGCTGATTTAAGTAACGTAGTGCAGCAGCTAATTCTCCATCTGCACCACCGTATTGCTCAATTAATAATTTTGCAAGTGCTGGATTACAAGTTCCCACTTTAACTGGGTATTGTAATTTCTTTTCATAAATCCACATAGTTTCTCTCCTTTATATTTGCCATGGCCAAGGACCTTTGCTCCATTCCCAAGGGGCATTAGAATAGCTGTTTCCAAACTGTTGGAGTGGTCCGTATTTTTCTTCCATCTTTTGTTTTAATACTCTCCGCTTATAGGAAAAGTCATTAAATTGATTAATCGCGGCGGTGTCATCTGGATGTGTATCTAAATAAAGAGTGAGTTCAACTAGTACAAAGTCTAATTCTTGAAGCTCCAGTAAAAGCTGATAGTATTCTTCTGGTAGCGATTGATTCACGTCAGTAGTCACCGCCCTTTTTTATAAGGATTTTCATAATAGTCATAAAAAACAGGCCATAAAGTCCCTTTTTGTAGTGCTTCTTTTGGTGTGAATTGAGGCAAGTTTGGCGGTTGAAAGCCTAAAAATAAATTAGGAGGAGTAGAATAATATTTTTTTCCGATAGGAGGACAAGGATCGAGAGGACTATGATAGGGTACGAATGATCTCATATATTTATTCATGAATAAACCTCCTTACATGTTCATTACTACGTATTGTATTCAGACATAATAGGCCTTTATGACACATATAAAAAAGTAATAGGTACGGGGGGAATGAATGTGGAGAATGTGAAACAATTCATTGTATTGGAAGTGAAAAACTTAAAGGAAACTTTGTATTTTTATGAAGGGATTTTAGGAATCAAGCCTAGTTTAGAAAGACCCCAATTAGATGTAACAGGGGTTTGGTATGATGCTGATTCAATGAGAGTTAGTTTTGTAATGAATCGTAGTTTGGGTGGGCGTGAGAAGAGTGTTACGGATTCGGTTGATGTACTAATGTTTTCAATTTCTAACATAGAGAACTTAAAAAAGAGGTTAGTGTTTTATAAAATTGCATATACAGAAAACAAAAGTGAGAAGAGTATTGTAGTACAAGACCCAGATGGATATAAACTTAGAGTGATAGAGAAGGATGAATAAACGGAGGGGATTTAGTGGAGAGGAATTATGAAGAAAGTGCGTTGTTTGAGCATCAATTTTGGCTAAAGGTGCTTACTGATCATTCACAATTTTTACTTGATGCATTAGCTCCGAAGGAAAAAGAGGATATAAAGAAGGCCACTTATTTTCTTGAAACATTTACGAATCTTTTAAATAAAGTTCATAATGTGAATCTCATTGCACTTTCAAAAGAGGCAGAACGAGCCGCAAAGGAAATACGAATGTTTAAATTAAGTATTATACAGAAACAACTCGAGGGAAAAATCACTATTCATTTTACGCCAACTTTCATCAATCATATGGTAAACGAAGTAGAAGAATATATAACGGTGTTAGAATTTTTAAAGAAAGGAGAAGTTCCGCCTGTTTTTCATGAATTACATTACCATCTCGTTTGGTTAACGGATGCGGCTGGTCATGCAGGCTCTATTTCTGGTGGATTAGATCTTGTTGAAAAAAGATTGAAAGAGAAAAGTGAAGAATTTACGAAGCACTTTGAACAATTTTACTTAAAGGCAGTTGAGATGACAGGTTATTTACGGACAGAGCTTCATCATTTTCCTGCATTAAAGAAGTTTACAAAAGATGTTTCACTTGAGTTAAAATTATTTTCGCATTTTCTCCATGAGGTTGAAGAGATGGAGTTATCGAATGAAATATTAAGTGCATTATCTGCTAGAATGGCGGATCATATGGCAAGAGAAGAATGTTATTACTTATTAAAATTAGCACAATCTTCTGGACTTGAGATGCCAAAATGTAATCCGCTTTAAAGAAAAAAGAGGTCAATTTTATTTGGCCTCTTTTTCTGTTTTATTGTCTCTTTTTATTTTTGTTTGTTCAATACTTGCCTGTAATGTCTCCATAATATTGATGATGTTTGGAGCAGGAGAGATGGTTTCGGTTTTTTCCTGTTGTTCAATTTTATTTTCGATTAATTCGGTAAGAGCTTCTTTATATTCATCTGTATATAACTCTTGTTCAAAAGGATTTGTAAGATGGTGGATTAAATTGATTGCTGCTGTGAGTTCTTGTTTTTGAATCGTATAATTTTCGTTACTTGGTAAGTTAGGTGTATTTGTTATATCGCGAATTTCATTAGGGTAGTGAATAGTTTGTAATATAAGCCCATCTTCAAAGTTACGGATAATAGCTAAATGTTGTTTTTTTCTAATGGAAATATGGATAAGACCAAGTTTATTCGTACGTTCAAGAGCTTCTTTTAATAATAAATACGATTTTTCATGTCCTGAGGTAGGGCCTATAAAATAAGAACGATCGTAGAGAACAGAATCAATTTCGTTATTTTGGACAAAAGATATAATACGAATAGATCTTGGTTCGTGAGCTTTTTGCAACTCAGCTAATTCTTTTTCATCCATAATAATGTACTTATGAGGTGCGTATTCATAGGCTTTTACAATATCTTTATCATCAATTTCTTCATCCGTACAATCAGGAGCAAATTTTTTATATTTAATAGGTGTTAAGCATTCTTTATGAAGACTTAAAAATTTTATATCGTTTTCTTCTACGGCACTGTATAGTTTGATTCCTATATTTAATAGTCCAAGTGAAAGTGCGCCTTTCCATACGGTATGCAAATGAAACATCTCCTTTCATTCAAAAACGATTATGTATATTATTAGATAGTAAGAAATTTCCTATACGTTTATTTGTTTTTAGTAAAGAGTAAGCGAGAGAGCTTGAGATATAAAATATATTGACAAGCCCCAAAAAATATTTTAATGTGATTGTATAAAATTGTGTATATAAAGGGGAGTAACTTATTACAGTAAAGTCGTCATTACAGGGAGAAACCCTCGGCTTTATTGGCAACGTTTCGTTGTTAGTGAGACCTTTACCAGCAATGGTAAAGGCCCCTTATTGTCTTTTTTAGGACCCTTACCATGTTTGGTAGGGTCCTTTTTGTATACAAAGAGAGGAGATATAAAAATGAAAAAACTTATTAGTAGATTAAGAGTTGTATTTCATGTTCGCCGATTTGTTCCATTCCTATTTGACTTTTTCACTTCAAAAGAGGTTTCAATAAAGAAGAAAATTTTATCTATTGCGTTTTTAGTTGGTTATGTTGCGATGCCGCTCGATTTAATTCCAGACTTCCTGCCGTTTATCGGTATTTTAGATGATATTGGAATTGTGTTATTTATTTTGAACCGAATTGTAAAAATGGCGCCAATTCAATTACAAGAAAAGCATAACGTAAACGTAGGATAGGAGTTAAAAATATGGAGCAAAATATTTTAGATATAATCGAGTTTTTAAAGCAGTTTTCTTATTTTGGAGTTGTGTTAGCATTAACGTTTGAATTTATTCCAGCAGAAGTAGTTTTGCCCATGGTTGGTTATTGGGTGTACGAGGGAGATATGAATTTTTGGCTTGCTGTACTAGCTGGAACCCTGGGCGGAACGACAGGACCTTTAACTTTATATGCACTCGGTTATTACGGCGGTCGTCCTCTATTAATAAAATACGGGAAATACTTCTTCATTAAAGAAGAACAAATTCAAAAAGCAGATGATTTCTTTGAGAAATATGGACCGGTTGTAGCATTTGTTGGACGCTTTGTGCCAGGGGTTCGAACGCTTATTTCTGTTCCGTGTGGTATGGCGAAAATGAACATATGGAAATTTAGTATATATACATTTGTAGCAATGTTCCCGTTAACGACTTTGTATGTTTATTTTGGAATGAAATTAGGTCCGCATTGGGAAAAGGCAGCGGACGTTGTTGGGCAATATATGCTACCAATATTAGGCGGCGTTATTCTTATCGTGGCTAGTATCTTTGCCTATAAATATATGAAGAAAAGAAACAAAACGGAATCTATCTAGTCATTTGAATATTTTTTGAAAATAGATGAATAGTACAGGCAAAAGACTCTGAGGGACATACACATATAGGGAATATAAAAGAGAGAGGGGAAGCAACTATGTCTTGTGAGTGCTCAGGGTCAGCATTAACTTGTTGTCCAGATAAAAATTATGTGCAAGATAAAGTGTGTAGTCCGTGGTCTGCTACTGTAGTTGCAACAGCAATTGATAATGTTCTCTATACAAATAATATTAACCAAAACGTAGTTGGTACTGGTTTTGTTAAATATGATGTTGGACCAGGCCCAATTACTGTAGAAGCGCTTGATTCTGCTGGGGGTACAATTGATACACAAACATTAAACCCAGGAACGAGTATTGCTTTTACGTATCGTCGCTTTGATAGTATACAAGTTGTGTTACCTGCAACACCTGCTGGAACGTATCAGGGAGAATTTTGTATTACAACACGTTATCCACTTTCATAGCAGAATAGGAGAGGATCGAAATGGGAATGAGAAGTTCCAGTTTGTCTTGTTGTTCTAATAAAACACTTGTGCAAGACCAAGTATGTACAGACTGGTCTATTACAGGTGCTGGTACTCAAATTGTATATACAAATAATATCACGCAAGAAGTATATGGTTCAGGTTACGTGAAATATGATGTAGGAGCCAACCCGATTACAGTTGATTTTTTAGTAGGTGCAACAGTAGTTGATACAATTACTGTACAACCACAAAGCAGTGGTACTTTCACTGTCCGATATTTTACTACTGTCCGAATTACTACGACAGGAACGACTGTTAATCAAGGAGAATTTTGTATTACAGTACGTTATCCAATCTCATAAAAAGCATACCGTGAACGGTATGCTTTTTATATTAAGGAAATAATGAAATTGGTATTCTATAAGCAACATGTAAATTCGCAACAGTACTTGCCTTCTAAATATAGTGAAGGATTACTTGTTATATTGATAATATTGACAGAATGTAGGTCTTTTCCTGTGTACGATATTGTATTACCAGGAAAAACAGTGAAAATATTGGTTACTGTTCCAACGATTTGAATTGTAATTGCTTTGGTGCTGCTAGTACTATTGTAAACCGAGACAGTACCTGATATAAGTAGTATCCCATCACTTTGCCATAGTATCATTAATTGTGATGCATCTTTGGCAGAGGGGATGGTGTTATTAGTTATGAGGAAATTCCCTGCAAATTCATTTGTTACTCGCTCGCAATTTGGATTTGGAGGAGGGGGCGGTGGACAAGGGTCTGGACAAATAATAGATAAAGGAGCGAAACAGCCGATATTTTTTTTATTCTTCAATACAACCCCTCCTTTTAAGTTGTCTTTTACTACTATTAAATGTAAAAGCATGGCCGATGTGTTAAAAAAAGAAGGAAATATTAAAAATTAAGATTGTCTAATAGGCTTAAACCTTAACTTATCATTAGCGTTATAGAAAAGATTATATGTGAATAGTCATAGGAAAAGAATGATCAGACTCGTTTAGACAAAAGGTGGTTGTATACAATAGTACGAGGAATGTTGGACTTAATTTCTAATTAACTGTATATTTACAAAAATCTAATAAAGTTCATTTGTTATTTAAACGACATTAACATGTATTAGATAAAATAGCCCTTGTAATGAATCAATTATTATGAGGAGGATTCACGTGGACAGAAATGCTTTAAGAAAAGTAAAAGGCCTTATTGGATTATTAATGGTTTTTGTATTAGCGTTCGTATCATTTCCGTGGAGTACATCAGTCAAGGCGGAAGAGAAAAAGCAAGAAAAGGCATCAAGTGAGAAGAAGATAGTTTTTCCAGTTGTAAGTGATGTGCATATTAAAAATAGTGGAACAGATGATACGTTTCGCTGGAAAAGAGCGATTGAACAGTTTAATACATTAGCACCGAAGCAAGATGCATTTGTTATTGTAGGTGATTTCACGGATACAGGATCGGTGCAGCAATATGATCGTTTCATGCAAGTGTACAATGAAAATGCAAATAAAGATGCTGTGCGAATGAATTCTCTTGGTAACCATGATTATTGGAACGGTTTATCTGTAGAAGGTGCGCAGAAGCGTTTCTTAGAAAAAACAGGTATGGAATCAATTTATTATCATAAAGTGGTAAAAGGTTATCACTTCCTTGTTATGTCTCCAGAGAATGGAACAACTCATGGATATTATTCAGACAAGCAAATTAATTGGTTAAAAGAAGAAATGGCGAAAGCGCAAAAAGATGATCCAGAAAAACCGATTTTTGTATTTTTACATCAACACATTAAAGAGACAGTATACGGCAGTCATGAATGGGGAACACAAGATAGCGCAAAAATTAATGCGGTATTAAAAGAATACCCACAAGTTATTACGTTTTCAGGTCATTCACATTATCCATTAGATGATCCAAGATCGATACATCAAAAAGACTTTACATCAGTTGGTACATCTTCAGTAAGTTATATGGAAGTTGAAGGTGGTAAAGTACAAGGGAATATCCCGCCAGGAGCTAGTACGTTAAGCCAAGGTTTATTAGTAGAAGTAGATGATAAAGAAGTAACGATTAATCGTCGTGATTTTCATACGAATTCTTGGACAGGCGAGCCTTGGAAAATTAAATTACCAGCAAAGAAAGAAACATTTACACATGTAGAAGATCGTGATAAAGAAAAGCCTTACTTTGCTAAGGATGCAAAGCTTGTTGTATCAAATGTAACAGAAAATGCGGCAACAGTAACATTCCCGCAAGCATTGGACAACCTTCTTGTTCACTCTTACCGTGTACAAGCTAGAGATAAGCAAACGGGTGAAATAAAAAATAAATTGTTAGCATTCTCAGAGTTTTACCGTGATCCAGTGCCAAAAGATCTTACATTTACGCTTGCAGGGTTAGATGGCGGGAAAACATATACACTTGAAGTCGTTGCAATCGATTCATTCGGCAATGAAACTGCGCAGCCGTTAACTGCGGAAATTACTACGAAAAAAGATAATATTGACCCGAATGTGAAAGTACCAAAAGCTGATGTTTTCGATGTAAACTTTGCAGATGGTACATTTAAAGACAATTCACCATTTGGTACAAAAGGTGATGTGAAGGGCAATGTGACTATTGAATATGATAAAGCATTGAAAAAGAATGTTATGAAGTTAAACGGAAAAACAGATACATTTGGATATCTTCCATTTTCAGCAGCACAAAAAGAGAAAATAGCAAATACGTTTACGTTAGAAACTGTATTTTCAATGAATGAAATTCGCGGACAAGGCATCTTGCAAAATACAGAAGGCGGTGGAATTGGATTTGAGTCTACAGGAAGTGGATATGTTGAATTATGGGCTCACATTGGTGGCAGCTATAAACGTGTTGGAGTTCAATTAGAAGCGAACAAAACGTATCATTTAACAGGAACGTATAACGGAAGTGAAGTGGCAATTTACGTAGATGGTAAAAAAGTAAATAGTCAGCCAGCTACTGGGAAAGTGTATCATCCAAACGTACCATTTGCATTTGGAGCGGATCCTGATAGTAACGGAAATGGTGGTATTCCGTTAAATGGACAAATCGCGCTTGCGAAATTATATAGTAAAGCGTTAAGTTCTTCAGAAGTATTAGCGGCGTACAATGAGTTTTCTAACCGCACAAAGTTAGAGCAAGTGAACGCGTTATATGAAGAGCTTGGAAAAGTGAAAGAAGTATTAGCTGGTACGTATGAGTTTGGTGATAAGCCAGGTCAATATTCAAAGGAAGCATTTCAAGAATTAGAGAAAAGCTATAATAATGCAAAACAAGTGTTTGAAAATGTAGGGAGTACGGGAGAGCAAATCGTTCAAACATATAACGAATTAAAAACAGCTAATGCAACATTTGTACAATCTAAAGTAGTAGAACAACCGAAAACACCGAAAGAAAAATTACAAATCAATATTGAATCTGCAAAAGTAGTAGTGAAAAAAGCGCAAGATGCAAATGTAACGGACGGTTCAGTGAAAGCATTGAGTCAAAAAATTACAGTGGCCGAAGCTGTAGTGAAAGATGTAAAAGTAAAAGATGCACAGGTAGAAACGATGAATCGTACTTTAGAGTATATGATTTCACTTGTTGAAAAAAGCATAAACAAATAAGAGAGAAGAAAAGAAGCTTATCATGATAGGCTTCTTTTTTGTTATACTAAAAGTAGTATAGAATGAAGGAGCGAATAATTTGGAACAGAAAAAGCTAAAAAGAATTCTTGAATATGTATGGATTGCGGTTGTGCTCCTTGTAGGATATTATTTCTTAAAAGAGAAAAGTATTTGGGTTTTATTTTTAATGACTTTCTTATTAGCAGGACTAGGAACGTTATTTATTAACTTTTTCTTTGATAGTTTGAATGCCTGGAAGAATAAAAAGAAGGGAACGAAGTAAAGGAGGGAATATATGCAAAAGTGGAAGCTCATATATCAGGTGATTATTTTCCTATTACTTGTAGGTATTGGAATTGTTAAATACGCAACGCCAATAGGAAATTGGGCATGGTTTACAGCTTGCATTGGCATATTTTTCATTTTACAGTCGTTAACGAAAAAATATAATAGTACAGAAAGATAGCTCGCCGTTTTATCGGCGAGCTATTTTGTTATGCTTTTTTCTTTTCATCATTCGTTTTTTCGGTAGCTAAGTGACTATGCTTTCTAGAGTAGAAGAAATAGAAGCATAAGCCGACTATAAGCCAAACGGCAAAGCTAATCCATGTTGTTTTAGACAAATTGATCATTAAATATAAGCAGCAAAGAATCGCGACAACTGGTAATACAGGTACGAAAGGTGTACGGAATCCACGTTTTAAATCAGGATGTGTTTTTCGTAAAATAAGTACAGCGCAGCAAACGAATGTAAAGGCTGTTAACGTACCGATGTTTACTAAATTCGCTAGCAAATGTAAATCTAAAAGTCCTGCTAATAAAGCAGCAACAACGCCAGTAATCCACGTATTTAATAAAGGGATTTTTACTCTTTTATTTACACGTGCTAGCGCTTTTGGAAGTAGACCGTCACGGCTCATTGCATACGAAACGCGAACTTGTCCATACATAACGACTAAGAGAACGGTTGTCATTCCAGTCATCGCTCCAACAGCGAGTAGTCCTGCAATTGTGTCCTCACCAACGAAATGCAATGCAAATGCAACTGGATCAGAAACGTCTAATTGCGTATAAGGAACCATACCTGTTAAAACGAAAGATACAATCATATATAAAACAGTACAAATAAGAAGAGAACCGATAATACCAATTGGTAAGTCACGCTGCGGTTTTTTCGTTTCTTCTGCAGCGGTTGCGATTGCATCAAATCCTAAGAAGGCGAAGAACACAGTGGCAGCCCCAGTAATAATACCGTCGTATCCGAATGGGATGAACGGTGTCCAATTTTCAGGTTTTACATATTTTGCACCTGCTACGATAAAGGCAATGATAACAGCTAGTTTAATAAGAACCATAATATTATTAATGCGTGCACTTTCACGTATACCAAAACTTAAAAGGCCAGTAATAAGAAGTAAAATGCAGACAGCTGGTAAATCGATGAGACCACCTTTTCCTACGCCGGGGGCCGAGGCGATTATGGCGGGCAGGTGTATATTGAACCCTTGTAGTAATGATTGCAAATAACCAGACCAACCGACAGCTACTGCTGCAACAGCAAGTAAATATTCGAGCATTAAACACCATCCGACGATGAAGGCGACGACTTCTCCGACTGTCATGTATGCGTAAGTATACACACTTCCTGAGACAGGAATAGAAGAAGCAAATTCAGCATAACAAAAGGCTACACAAGCACAAGTAAATGCAGCAATAAGAAATGATAGCATAATACCAGGACCAGAATGTTTTGCTGCAACAATACCTGTTAATACAAAGATCCCTGTCCCAATTACGGCGCCGATCCCTAAAAACGTTAAATCGAGTGCAGTTAATGTTCTATCTAGCTGCTTTGGTGATTCAGTACTAAGCGCTTTTTTTCGTAATAATGACTTCACTTTGGACTCTCCCCCCGTTTTTTCATTTCCATAACTGCGACTATAGTATGAGCCCATTAAAAAAGAGTAAGTAAGTGGAGGTGCAGTTATGGTATGTAGTTTTTTAAAATTGCTGGATTAATCTTAATATAATTCAGAATATTTTGTCAAATAAAAATATGACAAATAAAATGCGGATCAATAGGGGAAACTACTTGCAGAAATGGACGGGGGTTAACGACCCACTGATTAAAGTTAAAGTAGGAGCAGATGCTATGTTATTTTATTTTGAACTTGTCGTCATTTTACTTTGTACGAAATTAGCTGGTGACATTAGTGTGAGACTGGGTCAGCCTTCTGTACTTGGTAAGTTAATTGTTGGTATTATTATCGGTCCGGCTGTACTCGGTATTATTAATAGTTCTGAACTAATTGATGAACTGAGTGAGATTGGTGTTTTGTTACTTATGTTTATGGCAGGACTTGAAACAGATTTAGAAGAGTTAAACCGGAATTTGAAATCTTCATTTGCAGTAGCGGCTGGTGGAATTATTTTTCCTTTCATCGGTGGTTATGTAACAGGATTGCTGTTTGGATTAATACAGTCCCATGCCATTTTTTTAGGGTTATTACTTTGCGCAACATCGGTTAGTATTACGGTCCAGACGCTACGTGATCTAGGAAAAATGAATACGAGAGAAAGTACAACAATTTTAGGTGCTGCCGTATTTGATGATGTCATTGTCGTTATTTTATTGGCATTTGTAATGAGTTTTTTAGGAACACAAGATGTGAATATAACACTTGTCATTGCAAAGAAAATTATTTTCTTTGTAAGTATTGTTTTTATTGCTTGGAAAGTCGTTCCTTGGATTATGCAAATGCTTGTACCGCTTCGTGTAACAGAAGCGTTAATTAGCGCGGCTCTTATTATTTGCTTTTCTTTTTCTTATTACAGTGAAATGATGGGAATTGCAGGTATTATTGGAGCATTTGCCGCGGGAATTGCTATTTCTCAAACAGAGTATAAGCATGAAGTGGAACATAAAATTGAACCGATCGCTTATGCAATATTTGTTCCAGTATTCTTCGTAAGTATCGGAATGGAAATTACATTTCAAGGCATTGGAAGCCAGCTTTGGTTCATTATTATTATGACTCTCATTGCGATTTTCACAAAGTTAATCGGATCAGGTTTAGGAGCAAGGTTGACAGGGTTTAACCTCCAATCTTCTATTAGTATTGGCGCGGGGATGGTATCACGTGGTGAAGTAGCGCTTATCATCGCTGCAAATGGACTTACGGCGAATTTATTAGCGAAAGAAAATTTCACAGCGATTGTTATTGTTGTTATATTGACGACGATTATTACACCGCCACTTTTGAAGAAATATTTTGTATAGAGAGGAAGGGCTTATCTGATGTAGGTAAGCTCTTTTTTTATTCCCAAAAGCAATGATCATATAGCATGAAGGGTTTGTAATTATGGTAAAATCTATGTATGTGATATGACAAGGAGAGGGAAGTGTGAAGATTACGAAGGAGAAGGTTATCGGTGTAATCGTACTTATTGCAGTATGTATACCATTTACTGCATGGAAAGAATCAAAAGTGAAAGATTTTCCGGTTTCTATTTTTTCGGAAGAAGCAGATGGTGAGTACGGTCAGAAGCTGAAATATACTGCTTTTTTACCTGATGTTGCTATTTGGATGAACGGTTGGGAAAAGAAGTGGACAGAAGGGGAAAGAACTGTTTATCAAAAAGGGAATCGCATTGTAAATGTGTTTCATCCTCCTGGCGATGATGGTTATTACCTTCTTGAAGCAAGAGAAAATAAGTGAACGCAACCGTAAGAAGTGGAGGTTAAATAGTGAAAGCTTCAACATTACTATTTAAAATTGAAAGTAATATGGATCAATTTTCACCAGCTGAGAAGAAGGTTGCCATGTACATAATGGAGAATGCAGAAATTGTACCAAATTTAACGACGAAAGAAGTGTCAACGAATGCAGGCGCAAGTGAAGCGAGTGTCGTTCGCTTTTGTAAATCGATTGGAATCGGAAGTTTTAAAGCATTTAAGATAGCACTCGTTCGTGAATTAACGATTGCTGATTATAATATAAATGATTTTTCAGTGATGAATACGGAAGATGGACCGTACGATTTGTTTAATAAAGTCACTTATGTGAATAAAGCTGCGATTGAGGCGAGTGTTACTGCGATAGATAAGAAGGAACTTGAGAAAGCTGCAGATCGTATTGTCAAAGCAGATAAAATTATATTTTACGGAGTAGGCGGATCAGCTACGCCAGCAATGGACGGGGCTTATAAATTTACGCGGCTTGGATTTACAGCGATGATGCTATCTGATTTTCATATGATGTTGCCGCTTGTGACAAATTTAAAAGAAGGCGATATATTTGTTGCGATTTCAACATCTGGTCGAACGAGAGATGTGCTTGAAATGGCGCAGTATGCAAAGAGACAAGGTGCAACTGTTATTGGAATTACGAAGCTAGATCAATCATCCCCCCTATATAAAGAAGCGGACATTCGTCTTTGTATGCCAGATGTAGAACAAGATCATCGTATTGCAAGTATTGCGTCGAGAATGACGCAACTGAATATGATTGATGCTTTATATGTGATTACTTTCAACCGAATTGGCAATAAAGTATTGGATCAATTTATGGAGACGCGAGAAGAAGCGTTGCGGTTACGGAAGTTAAAGTAGAAGAAAAGGTGAGGAGACTCATCTTTTTTATTATCTTTGACACAAATATGTCATGTTGTGAAATTTTATTTCATAAAATAAGAAAGAGTTATTGATTTTTAGTTTCTTAAAGTTATAATAAAAGTGTGAAATATAATTTCAAAGAGGGTGGCAATATGTTAGAAAATTTATCGACAGAACATCGTAATGAGAAAACAATGAATCTGGATGAAATGAGTATAAAAGAAGTGTTGCAAAGTATGAATGGAGAAGATCGAACTGTTGCGTTAGCAGTTGAAAAAGAGATAGAACAAATTGAAAAGGTTGTACAGACTGTTATTAAATCTTTTGAAGAAGAGGGACGCTTAATTTACATTGGTGCTGGTACGAGTGGTCGTTTAGGTATTCTAGATGCAGTGGAATGTCCGCCGACATTTGGTACGGATGATAAAATGGTGCAAGGATTTATAGCAGGTGGATTGAAAGCGTTTACTAAAGCGGTGGAAGGTGCCGAAGATCGCGAAGAGTTAGCAGAAGAAGATTTAAAAAGTATTGGATTAAATGAGAAAGATACAGTGATTGGAATTGCTGCAAGTGGCAGAACTCCTTACGTAATTGGCGGCTTGAAATACGCACAGAGCGTAGGAGCGAGTACAGCGAGTATTTCTTGTAATAAAAATGCTGAAATAAGTAAATATGCAAAGTTAAATGTGGAAGTAGAGACAGGTGCAGAAATATTAACAGGATCAACGCGTTTAAAAGCTGGTACAGCACAAAAATTAGTGCTGAATATGATTTCAACAGCTTCGATGATTGGTGTAGGAAAAGTATATAAAAACTTAATGGTAGATGTTCAATCCACAAATGAAAAGTTAGTAGAACGGTCAAAACGAATTATTGTGGAAGCAACAGGCGCTAGTTATGAAGTAGCGGCAGAGTATTATGAAAAGGCAGAACGTAACGTAAAAGCTGCCATTGTTATGGTGTTGTTGCAGTGTGAGTATGGGGAAGCACTGGAGAAACTAAAATACGCAAAAGGGTTTGTGAAGAAAGCACTATAAAGTAATAGGGAGGGGGATTCTATTATGAAGAAAGAAGAGAGAATGGCCAAGGAAATTTCGGAGCAACTTGGGGGAATAAAAAATATTCGTAGTATTGCTCATTGTATGACGAGACTACGTTTAACGCTTCATGATGAAAGTAAAGTAAATATGGACCTTTTGAAAAAAGTTGAAGGCGTTATGGGCGTTATAGAAGATGAGACTCTTCAAGTTGTCGTTGGTCCAGGAACAGTAAATAAAGTAGCAGCTGAAATGGAAGGTTTGACAGGACTAAGAATTGGTGAGGTAGCAGATCATCACCTTGAAGATATTGGGCAAGAGATGAAATCAGAGATTAAGAAGAAAAATAATACACCGGTGAAAAACTTTTTACGAAAAATAGGAAGTATTTTCATCCCATTAATTCCGGGGCTTGTTGCGTCAGGAATTATAAACGGGGTTGCTAACTTTGCGAAAAATGCTGGTGCTGATCCAAATGCAACGTGGTTACAAATGTTACTACTCATTGGCGGCGGTATCTTTACATTCTTAGGAATTTTAGTCGGCTGGAATACAGCGAAAGAATTTGGCGGGACACCGGTTCTTGGGGCAATTGCTGGTATTTTAATTTTCAACCCGGCGATGGCAAACGTAAAATTGTTTGGTGAAGCATTAGTGCCCGGACGGGGCGGATTGTTTGCAGTTATTTTTGCAGCATGGCTTATGGTTGTAGTGGAAAGACAAGTTCGAAAAGCAGTGCCAAATGCAGTTGATATAATCGTGACACCACTCATTACTGTATTAGTTGTAAGTATCGTAACGATGTTAGCCATTCAGCCATTAGCAGGTTTCTTATCAGATGGTATTACGAGCGGAATTAATGCTATTTTAAATATTGGCGGAGCATTTGCTGGCGCAGTACTTGCGGGAACATTTTTACCTCTCGTAATGGTCGGATTGCATCACGGTTTAACACCAATTCATATGGAATTTATTAATCAAACACACGTAACACCTTTATTACCAGTGCTCGCAATGGCTGGTGCTGGCCAAGTGGGCGCAGCAATTGCGATTTATGTGAAAACAAAAAACAAACGACTTCGTAACGTAATTAAAGGTGGATTGCCAGTTGGCTTTTTAGGAATTGGTGAGCCGTTATTATACGGGGTGACATTACCACTTGGGAAACCGTTTATTACTGCTTGTTTAGGAGCGGCTGTCGGTGGTGCATTCCAAGCAGTTATGCAAACAGCTTCTCTTGGAATTGGCGTATCAGGGCTATCTTTAATTCCGTTAATTGCTGACAATAAATATTTACTCTATTTCTTAGGTTTAGTAATTGCATATGCTTTCGGATTTATCTTTACGTACTTCTTCGGATTTAAAGAAGAAATGGCAGAAAACATATAGAGAAAGGGATTCCTTTCTCTTTTTCTATTAATAGAAAGGGAGATTTATATGATCGGAGTTTCCATTTATCTTTCAAAAGAACGAGTAGAGAAACAAGAAGAGTGGCTAAAAGTAGCGAAGGAAAATGGGTTTACATCTATTTTTACATCACTGCACATTCCAGAAGATGATCCAAATATGTATAAAGAGTTAATTCAAATATTAGGGAAACAAGCTCTTGCACATGAAATGGAGTTAATGGTTGATGTTTCTCCAAAATCGTTACATCATTTAGGGCTAACATATGAAAATGTGGAAGAACTATTGGACTGGGGCATTACCGGTTTAAGAATGGATTACGGCATTGCGCCAAAAGAAATTGCAAGCGTATCTCATAAGATGAAAGTAGCTTTAAATGCGAGTACGATTACAAAGCCATTTTGGAAAGAATTATTTGCAGAACATATAAGAGTAGAGAATGTAGAAGCGTGGCATAATTTTTATCCACGTCCAGAGACAGGACTAGCAAAGTCCTTCTTACAAAAACAAAATCAATATTTACAGAAGTGCGGAATAAAGACGATGGCATTTATTCCAGGAGATGCGGAAAAACGAGGTCCGTTATATAAAGGGTTACCAACGTTAGAAAAACATCGCAATATGCGCCCGCTTGAAGCGTATTTAGAACTTGTTCAAGATTGTGGTGTTGATAAAGTATTGATTGGAGATATAAGCGCAAGTTTGGAAAGTATGCAAGAAGTAGCTAGTGCGAGTAGAGGGATTATTCCATTACGTTACAAATCATTTATAACTGATAAAGAAGTATTAAAAGTGGTGGAGCAAGTGCATACAAATAGACTAGATCCGGCTCGTGATGTTATTCGATCTGTAGAATCAAGGGAAGGAAATAGAGTGGTTTTACAGCCGATGCATACAATTGTAAGAAAGAAAGGCAGCATTACAATTGATAATGAATTGTACGGTAGATATGCAGGGGAGATGCAAGTTGCTACACATGATTTACCTGTAGATGAGAAAGTGAATGTTGTTGGAATAGTTGTGGAAGAGGACGTTTCTTTACTGCCTTATATTGGCGCTGGAAAAATGTTTCAACTTTTTCTATGCGATAGAATAAAAGCTTGAATTAGCGCTATTTTGTAGGAAAACATTATCCGTAAAACGGATAATGTTTTTTGTTTTCTTTAAAAAAGTATTTGACGAATGAAATAAAATACCGTATTGTTTTGACTTGTAAATAAAAGTTCACCATAACAAAACAAAAAGGAGAGTTCAAAATGAATCAATATATTGGGAATTTAATTATTCGTATCGTGTTAGGAGTTACGTTCTTTGCACACGGTTTAGCAAAGTTTCAAACAGGTATCGATAATGTAGCAGGATGGTTTACAAGCATCGGTTTACCAGGTGGCCTTGCATACGGCGTAGCAACTGTAGAATTAGTTGGTGGTATATTATTAATTATCGGTTTAGGTGTACGATATGTAGGATTGTTATTCGCTCTTATTTTAGCTGGAGCTATCGTAAAGGTAAATGGAGCAGCAGGTTTATTAGGAGATGGAAAGAATCCAGGATATGAATTAGATCTTGCATTATTATCAATGGGTGCGTATTTATTCGTAGTAAAAGCAGAAGGATATGTAGATCGTTTCTTAAAAGAGAAAGTAATGAAAACGAAGTAAATTTTATTTATAAATTGTTGACTTGAAGAATTATTGTAACTATAATGATTACAACTAATGAATTACGAATGAAACAATTTAAATATTTTTTTACACAAGATGTAACTATATTGGTTACGTCTTGTGTAAAAATAAATAAACGGGAGGAAGTAATATGCCCAAATCAAATTTAGAAATTATTCAAAGCACGTATGAAGGATCAGCTTCTTCGAATGCAAAGCATTTAGCAGAAGCCCTCTCTGAAAAAGTGGAATGGACAGAGGCAGAAGGTTTCCCGTATGGCGGAACATATACAGGCGTAGAAGCTATAATGGAAAATGTATTTAGCCGTTTAGGATCAGAATGGGATGATTATAAAGCAAGTGTAAATACATATCATGAAGTAAACGGAAAAGATGTAATTATTGCTGAAGGTATGTATTCTGGAGTTTATAAAGAAATAGGAAAATCATTTGAAGCAGAATTTATTCATGTATGGCAGCTTGAAAATGGAAAAATCGTGAAGTTTAAGCAGTATGTAGATAGTCATATTGTTAGGGAAGCGATGAAGAGCTAATGCTTTTTAAATGGATTGTAGGTATATGTATTACCATTATGGTAATCATCTCTTCTATAGTTGGCGGAAAGAAATTGCTTGCATATGTGGAAAAAGAAAATACAAATATTCAAACTGAGCGAGCGGCAAACGAAAAAGAGAAACAAGCTGCAGAAGAAGCTCCGCAAATTAGTGAAGGTGAAATTATTTCTACTATGCATAAAATGGTCCACCAAAAGGTAAAATCCTCTGAAAAATGGGGATTTGTAGAGATGACAAAAAAGGAAATTTCTAATGTAAAAAGAGATATTGAAAATAGTACAGGTTTTCAATATAAAATGAAGTTATTTTCTATTATAAATAGATGGGAAAAAGGAGATTTTTCTCAAACTGTTGAGGAGCATAACTTTTTATGGAACCTTCAAGGTGGAGATACTGGCAAGGCGACGGAACGTTTATCGCCAGAAGAGGAAAAGCAGTATATAAAAGAAATGAAGAGAGAATAAAAACATCGCCAACCCAGATGACGATGTTTTTTCATTAAGAATGTTTTCGCATTAAAGGTCTAACAGGCTGAACGGCAACAGTTTTGAAATGAGAAAATAAATAACATCCTGTTACAACGACAATTGTTCCTAAAATTTGTATCCACGTTAATTCTTCTCCGAGGAATATGAATGCTAAAATGGCTGTGAAAATTGGATTGAAGTTTAGAAAAATACCTGATGTAGTTGCACCTAATTTTTGTACACCAATATTCCAAAATACCATACAAAGAACTGTCGAAATAAGCCCGGTATATAAAAGTGATGTGATGAAAGAAGTATTTATATTTGAAACAGTGAAGCTACCTATGTTAAACGGTAGTAATAAAATAACGCCGAAAATACCAGAGTACAACGTTGCCATAAGTGGTGTAGTTGTTTTTGTTGCCCATTTACTACAAACAGAATAGATTCCCCAAATACAGACTGCTGCAATCATCCATAAATCACCGCTATTAAAATGTAGTGAAAATAAAAGCGAGAAATCACCTTTTAATAGGACGAGGATAACCCCGAAGAATGAAAGAATCATGGATAGGATTTGGAGTGTATTTACTTTTTCTTTTAGAAATAATACTGAAAATAATGCGATTGAAATTGCATTCAAAGTAGAGATAAGACCTACATTCATAGCGGATGTTTTTTCTAATGCTAAAAATTGAAAGATGTTAAAAAGAGCGACCCCTGAAATTCCCATCAATATTAACGGAAGTATTGCGGTACGTGGTGGAAGGATTTTCTTTTCTTTAAACCATACCATTGGTAATAAACAAACAATCGCAATCATCCATCTTAAATTTGTCAGTGTCATCGGCGATGCATGATCGACGAGTGATTTTCCAACGACAAAATTTCCTCCCCATAATAAGCTCGTTAGTAATAGTAAAAAGACGTAAAAATAAGGCATGCTAAAATCCCCTTTTTTGTAATCAATACGAATTGTAAATAATTTTAGCATTTTTCTTTATTGTGTAATATATTCTTTTGTATAATGATTAAAACTCGATAAAATATTTAGTTATGAATGATATTTACGGAATGATATTCAGTTTTTTGTAAGGTATAAGGTGTTTTTTCGAATAATCATCGGTAAGAAAAAAGGGGGAATTGTAATGGAGTCGTCTGTTATTAAAGTGTTGGATGATTTGGATGTACAAATTTTAGATATATTGCAGAAGGAGTCACAAGTAAGTAATGCAGAGCTGGCACGTCGCGTTAATTTATCACCGGCTGCGATGCATGCAAGAATAAAAAGATTGGATGGGGAAGGTTTCATCGATAAGCAAGTTGCGATTTTAAATCAAGAAAAGCTTGGATTTGATTTATTATGTTTTATTTTTATGAGTACAAATATTCATCAATTTGACAAGCTGGAAGTGTTGGAGAAAGAATTAGAATCGATGCCGGAAGTGTTAGAATGTCACTGTTTAACAGGAGAGTACGATTATTTATTAAAGGTTGCAAATCGTGATCGTAAAGAACTGGAGCAGTTTATTAGAAAGCTGAATAAGCTTGGTATTACAAAGATACAGACAAGTTTAGCACTTCGTGAAATTAAATATTCGACGGTATTGCCGATACGAGATGAGGAACCGAGCATCAATTAGATTGCTTGGTTTTTTGTTTGCATAAAGTGATTGACGAGGAGAAAAGAGAGCTGTATTATTATATAAAATTATGAATTAAAATTCATTTAAAGTTATAAATATTAATATCGAGGGCAAGGGGATGTAATATGAAAATCTGTAATGCAGTGACGAGTGATGTGAAAGAAATTTATAGTCTTATTGAGGTTTATGCAAAAGAGGGAGTTGTTTTACCACGTTCTCTTTTGTCTCTTTATCAATATTTGCAATGTTTATATGTTATGAAAGAAGACGAGAGAATTGTTGGAGTTGCTGGATTGCATGTATTGGGGGAAGATCTTGCAGAAATACGCTCGTTAGTAGTTTCGCATACATATGCAGGGAGAGGGATAGGGCGTATGCTCGTAAATCATGTAATGGAGGAAGCTACGAAAATAAATGTAAGAAGAGTAATTTCCTTAACATATGAAACAGTATTTTTTCAAAAGTGTGGATTTGATTTTGTAAATAAAGAAACGTTGCCAGAGAAAGTATGGATTGATTGTAGGCATTGTCCAAAGGTTGATTATTGTGATGAGGTGGCGATGGTGCGGTATGTTGGATGAAAATTTTATAGAGAAAAAGCTCCCACTATTATTTGCATATATAGTGGGAACATATATTTCCATAAGAAATGGACAGGTTATTAAGAATTTGAATTCTTTTGTCTCACGGCAAAATTATAAAGTGGATCTTTAAGTTCATAGTTATATGTTAAGCCGTCGACAATTCCTACAACATTATCATTATCATAAAGGTCGAGCATAAATTGTGCCATTTGTTTTGCAGTGTGGAATTTTGGTACAACATTATCGTATTGGAATTCATCAATATCAAATGAACGCTTCGCAAATTCTGTTTCAGTTGCAGCAGGAGCTAAAACTTTTGCTTGCAGTTTTGCGCCTTGTTCTTTCAGTTCGTGAGACAACCCTTCTGTAAATGCACTTACATAGAATTTCGTAGCGCAATACGTAACAGCATCAGCAACAATTGTGTATCCGCCGCCCGATGAAACGTTAATAAGCTGTGTTCCATCAACCATTGAATAATCTCGAACGAAAAGAGAAGAGAAGAGAGTATTGTTAGTGCTTCTATATTTACATGTAACATCGTTTCGATTTTATTTAAATTTTGTTCAGCAATTGAGGCGAAATTACCAAAACCTGCGTTGTTAATCCATGTTTCAATTTGAAAAGCTTGTAGGCTTTCATAAAGTTTATAAACATCTTCAGTAACAGATAAATCAGTTCTTCGAATGACAACATCCAACTCCGGATGCATTTCGTTAATTTTCAATTTTAATCCGTTTAATTCTTCTTGTCTTCGAGCTACAAGTACTAAATTTTTTCCGCGAGATGCAAATGCTAAAGCTGCTTCATAACCAATTCCGGAACTTGCGCCAGTAATAACCGTGTATTTCATATAAAATCCCCCTAAATTCAAATTCATTTATGGTTAGATTGTATTTGTTAGAGTATACTCTAAGTCAAATGTTTTTTATAAATTTGATACGGTTATAAAATATAAGAGAGTAAGCATGTGAAGGGAGTTTTAGTATGTACACAATTAGCGAGGTAGCAAAATTATTAGGCGTGAGCACACATACACTACGTTATTATGAAAAGGAAAATATATTAATTGCAAATCGTGATACAAATGGAAATCGACTTTACGAAGAGTCACATATAAAGTGGTTGCAGTTTGTAATGAAATTAAAACAAACGCAAATGCCAATAGCGAAAATAAGAGAATACGCTAGATTATATACAGAAGGGGAGCATACAACAGAAGCTCGTTTACAGCTCCTAGAAGATCATAGGAAATCTATTCAGATTCAAAGAGAAAACTTAGAAGTTACAGAGAAGATGCTTGAGAATAAAATTAGTGCATACAAAAACTCATTGGAAAATAAATAGAAGGTTGTTATGTGATGAAAAATGGATTTGATCTATGAGTATTTCATCATAGTGTACGGACAAATAAAAAAGAGCAGCTAGCAAAAGCTAACTGCTCCATTCAAGGGATCTCTCCAAGGGGGAGTGGAGAAAATATTATGTTACTAGCAGTATTAACAGATTATTGAGAAATATACAAATCGGATGAAAGAAGTTTTAAATAAACTTTCGGCATTGACAGTTTTTAAAATGTTCATGTACAATATATATGAATGACATTCAGTCATTTTTATGTGACAGGATGCAGTTAGCTTAGAAGTGGAACAAATACAATGGTAAATGAGGATGATAGTTGTTTTTATATAGTATTGATGAAAGAGTATATTTTTTTAAAACAAAATGACTGATAGTCAGTCATAAGAGGTGAGAGGTATGAAAAATAGAGCTTGGTTATATGTCATATTAACATGTATCTTTGAAATTTTTTGGGTGTTTGGTTTTAATACGGCTAATACTTGGTGGCATTGGATTATTATTTTAGGAGTTATTGCTATTGATTTTCACTTCCTTTCTAAAGCGTGTGAACATCTTGCAACAGGGACTGTATATGCTGTTTTCGCCGGAGCTGGTACGGTAGGTACTTTCTTAATGGATGTATTTCTTTTCGGTGGAAGTTTCAGCGCAGGCAAACTATTCTTCATTCTTATGGTAGTAGCCGGCGTTATCGGTTTAAAGCTAGCTGATAATAAAGAAGAAACTGTGGAAGGAGCTGCTTAAAAATGGGTTGGTTTTTCGTATTTTGTGCTGCAATTAGTGAAATAGTCGGTGTGATGGGACTTAAAATGTATAGTAAAGATAAGACATTGGCCAATGGTGCGATTTATATAGGCGGGTTTGCTACATCCTTCACATTTTTGTATACTTCCTTCTTATTTTTACAAGTAAGTGTCGCGTATGCGGTTTGGATTGGTATCGGAACAGCAGGTGCAGTTTTGTTAAACATGTTCTTGTTTGGTGAGTCGAAAAGTAAAGCGCGTATCATTAGTGTGTTTCTTATTGTATGTGGAGTGACAGGATTAAAGGCACTTTCTTAAAGATATATTGTATTTTTATCTCCTAATTGTTTATTAGGAGATTTTATTATAAAAAAATGATTTCCTCTTAGAGTTCACTATCATTGACAGTACAATCGATTATCTTATAAAATGAGTGACAGTCATTCAATATGCGTGTGAAAGGGTTTAGATGATGAATAAAAAAGAGAAAATTGTCTATGCAGCTATTGAAGTGTTTCAGGAAAAGGGCGTCGAAAAAACGAAGATTTCTGATATCGTGAAATTAGCTGGCATTGCGCAAGGAACTTTCTATTTATATTTTCCTTCTAAGCTATCTGTTATGCCTGCAATAGCAGAAGTGATGGTTGAAAAGATGATACTTGCAGTGAAAGAGAAAGTACAAAAAGATGTACCTTTTTCAAATAAAGTGGCACAAGTAATCGATGCGGTGTTTCAATTTATAGAGGAATACCGTGAAATACAAGCTTTAATGTATGCGGGTCTTGCATCTACAGAACATATAAAAGAGTGGGAAGCTGTGTATGAGCCTCTTTATATGTGGTTAAGCGAATTTTTAAGTGAGGCGAAAGAAGCTGGTGAAATTCGTGATTCGGTTCACGCAGAACGAACAGCGAAGTTATTTATCGCTCTTGTTGAATCAGCAGCGGAACAAGTTTATTTATATGATCATAAAGATGATGATCAAGTCGAGCTACAAAAGGCAGAAGTACTAGATTTTTTAACACATGCACTACATATAAAGAAGTAGTAAGATGAACCTGTCTGAAAAGGTAGGTTCATTTTTGAGGAAAACTGAATGATAGTCATTCACCTAATGCTTATGTATGTGTGGAAGGATAGAGTGAAATTCTAATGAGTGGAGGCATCCTCACTCATTACTAGCCCGCAAAGAGCAGGATAAAGAAAAAGCTTCTTGGGCATTATTTTTTGAGAGGAACTTACGGGAAGAGGTGTTAAAAAGTGAAGAAACCGATAAAAGAACAAAAGATGGTATTGGTCATTCTTTTGAGTAATATATTTATCGCTTTTCTAGGGATTGGATTAATCATTCCGGTTATGCCGTCCTTTATGAATGATATGCATTTAACAGGGAAGACGATGGGCTATCTTGTTGCAGTGTTTGCAATGGCACAGCTCATTACTTCACCTATTACAGGCCGGTGGGTTGATCTTTACGGTAGGAAGAAAATGATAATCATTGGATTATTTATTTTTGGTGTTTCAGAGCTTCTTTTTGGATTAGGAAAAGATGTATGGATGCTTTATGTAGCAAGGGTATTAGGCGGAATTAGTGCTGCTTTTATTATGCCTGGTGTTACGGCATATGTTGCGGATATTACATCTATTCAGGAACGTCCAAAGGCGATGGGATACTTATCTGCGGCTATTAGTACTGGATTCATTATAGGGCCTGGAATCGGCGGATTTATTGCAGAATACGGTATACGTGTGCCGTTTTTCGTTGCAGCAGTAATTGCTTTTATAGCATGTGTGATTTCGATTTTTATTTTAAAAGAACCGTTAACGAAAGAAGAACTTGCAGAGATTTCTTCTAATACGAAAGAATCAAGTTTTATTGGTGATTTAAAGAAGTCATTACATCCAATGTATGCAATTGCATTTATTATCGTATTTGTACTCGCATTCGGATTATCAGCGTATGAAACTGTGTTTAGCTTATTCTCAGATCATAAATTTGGTTTCTCGCCGAAAGATATTGCAGCAATTATTACAATCAGTTCAATCTTTGGGGTAGTTGTGCAAGTATTTATGTTTGGCAAATTGGTAGACATGTTCGGTGAGAAAGTATTAATCCAAATATGTTTAATTGTAGGGGCAGTATTAGCATTCGTCTCAACTGTAGTCTTTAATTATTGGATTGTACTTCTCGTTACTTGCTTCATTTTCTTAGCATTTGATTTACTTCGTCCAGCTTTAACGACGTTTTTATCAAAAGCAGCTGGAAAAGAGCAAGGATTCGTTGCTGGGATGAACTCGACTTATACGAGTTTAGGAAATATAGCAGGACCAGCGATGGGCGGAATATTATTTGATATGAACATTCATTATCCATATGCATTTTCAGGCGTTGTTTTAATAGTTGGTCTCGCTATTACATTTATGTGGAGAGAGAAACAGTTGGCTGAAAGTTTTGCTAAGTAATAAAACCCCTTACGACGGTAAGGGGTTTTTGTTTTATCCTGATTAAGGTTTCATTTTATAGACTTAATCCAAACCGTTTTAATTCAATAAAAATCCCCTCTAATTGCTTTCCTTTATCCGTTAATGTGTACTCTACACGAGGCGGAACTTCTGGATATACTTTTCTCGTTATAATGCCTTGAGATTCTAATTCTTTTAGTCGAAGCGATAATGTTTTCGGACTAATGCCGTCCATTGATTTTTGTAAATCACTAAAGCGTAATGTTCCTTCGATAAGAAGGTCACGGATGATTAAAAACGTCCATTTTGTACTGATTACATCAAGCGTTTTAGCAATAGGACAAGGTATGCCAGGTAAACCTTTCGTTAATTCAACTGGATCTATATTGTTCATGGAACTAGCCTCCATAAAATTTTTTTGGATGAATTTGCTTTATAGTATCACAAAACTATACTTTTGGTAACTATATGAAAAAAATATCACTACTTCCATAAATGAAGTTAGTGCATATACAATAGCAATACGAAACATAAAGGATTTATATGAGGAGGTGGTGATTTCCATGGGGATAAAAAAGTTATTTGGATTCCTTAGTTTGTTTGTTATTTGTATTGTGCTTGTAGCATGTGGTGTGGAACAAAAAACTGAAGTTCAGTTATTAAAAGAAATGCCAAAGCCAAAAGCAATCACAATTGATCCCTCACTAAGTAAAAAAGAAGCGACAGAAATGGTTCATGCGGCGCAGCGTTTTTATGCATTTTGGGATACAGGTAAGGAGGAACTTATTCCGCAGACTGTTACTGAAAATTTTTTCGATAATACATTGCCGAAAGGGCGACCACAAGGCATTGAAGGATTAAAGTTTGCAGCGCAAAATTTTCGTAAAGTTGTGCCTGATATACATTGCGAGATTGAAGACTTATTGGTTGTTGGTGATAAAGTAACAGCCCGTCTTTCTTTTACAGGAACGCATAATGGTAAGAAAATTAATTTTTTTGCAATTGATATTTTACATGTGAAAGACGGAAAGATAACGGAAGATTGGCATTTAGAAGATAATCTTACACTACAGCAGCAACTTGGCTTAATAGCTGAAGAGTAGATCATATAGGGGAGAGAAAAGTAATGAAAAATATATTTATTATAAATGGACATGAAAAATACGGTACAAAGGAAGGACGATTAAATAAAACGTTAGTAGATTATATGGTTACTCTATTAGGCGAGAATCATTATGTGAAAACAACAACGATTCAAGATGGTTACAATATTAAAGAAGAACAGGATAAATTTTTATGGGCCGATGTTGTTATTTATCAAACACCAATTTACTGGTTTAGTGTTCCAGGCTTATTTAAAACGTATATGGATGAAGTATATGAATACGGTTTGTTCTTTAAAGGTGCAGATGAATATGGAACAGGTGGTTTATTAAAAGAGAAAGAGTATATGTTCTCTACAACTTGGAATGCACCTGAAAAAGCATTTGGAGATAAGACGAAGTTCTTTGAAGGAGAAAGTTTAGAATCAACGCTTAGTCATTTACACCGCGTGCAAAAGTTTCTCGGTATGAGCCCGTTAAAGAGTTTTGCTTGTTATGATGTGGTGAAGAATCCGGATATTGAGAAGTTTTTAGTAAACTTGAAAGATCACTTAGATGGAGCAATTAAATAATAGTTTGCATCTGTATGTGAAGAAGGTACTACTAAGGATGTAGTACCTTCTCCTTTTATAAAAAATCATACTTTAATACGTGGATGGTTGTATCCATAACTTCGCAAAATTTGCCCAACCGAATGAATCAATTGTTACGTTTTTTAAAGAAGAAGGGTATGTTTTTCTTTTTAAAACGTGATAGTTAAATAAAATGATGTGTTCTGCTTGTAAAAACTCTTCAATCTCATACATGAGTTCATAACGCTTTTCTTTATTTTCTTCTAGTAAAAATGTATCTAGCAAACAGTTAATTTGTTTTTCGTAGTGTGGGTCCATGAACCGATTTACGAAGCAACTTTTATTTTTAAATACATTTAAGAATGCAATTTCATGATTGGCAGCAAACACTTCTCCCATGAAAATAATATCGGCATGTTTATCAATAGAGCGATCCATATAATCTGAAACGGGAAATGGGTGAAGCGCTACTTGTATACCTAAACTTTCACATCGTTCTTTTAAGAAATATGCATCATTTGCACTATCTTTAAATGCGAAGAAGTAAATATGTAGTGTTTCTCCATTATAGGTGCTCTTTTTTAAATACTCTTTCGCTTTTTCTAAAGAGTAAGATCTTTTAGAAGCTTGGCTACTTCTTTCAGGGAAAAAGCTTGATGCAGCAATTGTTCGTCTACCCTCTATGCTACGAAGTATCGTTTCAACATCATATAGTTCTCTCCAAGCTTTTCGAAAGTAAATGTCATGGTGGGGACCAGGTTTTGTAAAGTTAAAGCCAGCATAAATGCAGCCTATTTCTTCTACTTGTATGTCGTACCTTTCATTTTCTTCTTCGTTTGGTAGTTCATAATCAGCATCTATTTGCACATGGTCAGGAATACCCCAAAATTCAATACGGTCTAATAACGCGCGCTCTTTAAAATAATGAGTGAACGCTTCGAGTACGATATTATCTTCAGAGTAATGAGCAAGTTTGAAAGGTCCGGTACCTATATAATGATGATTTTGAATACTCGTATCACGCGGTAAAATTGCGAGCTGCATAGAACTTACATAGTGTAAGAAAAATAAATTTGGTTTTGCTAAATGGAATTGAATTTGCAGTGGTGATGGTGTTTCAATTTGAATAATTTCTTCTGTTAACCATTCAAAAGGAGATTGAACTTGCTTTAGTCTTTCAAATGAAAATTGTACATCTTTAGAAGTTAAAATTGTTTCGTTATGAAAATATATATCTTTTCGTAAATAAAAGGTCCACGTAAGTCCATCTTCACTTAATTCCCACGTATGCGCAATGTGAGGCTCCATTTTTTCAGTAACATCGTTATAGACGACTAACGTATCAAAAATTTGACTCGTAAGATGGCTCTCTGTAGTTACAGCCACAAAAGCCGGATCTAATGGGAATATCTTTCTCGATATAGGAATCTTTAATACGTCGTACATATCGTTTGAAGGTTCGTATCCAAAATGATGATGTAGTTTATTTTCTATCTTTTTTTGAAGTGCAAGGGGGAGGGGTTCTTTTAAAAGAAGAAAGATATCTTTTAATTTTTCTTGCGCTAACAGTTCATCTGTATAGGACTCAATCGCTTCTACGAAATTATGTATAAATAGAATTTCCGTTTTATTTCCGCGGCCTCGCCCTGGAGTCCAGCTAATTAATTGCTCCTCGCTCATTTTCTTTAATAAAATCTTTACATTTTTCGTACTACAATATAAAACATCCGCTAATTCTTGTAAGCTATTTCGCATATGTTGTTGATCTTGTGCATGTAGTCTTAGTCTAATGTAATAGTCCATAATTTTCATATATACACTTCCTTCTATCATAAAAGGGGAAACTCTTTAGAATATTCTAACCTTTTTCTTCCTTTTTTTCAAAGTAAAATAAGTAAGCATAAGGAGGGGGAAACAATGGGATTTTGGAGTATGCATCGAAATATAAAAATTAGAATTATAACTTCGTTTTTAACACGTACTGTGTCCACAATGATTTTTCCATTTATGGCGATTTATTTTTCAATAAAGTTAGGTAGTGCGATTGCTGGTGCGTTACTACTTATTAATGTCATAGCTTCGTTAGTAATTGGTTTATACGGTGGATATGTTGGGGATCGGCTTGGGCGTAAAAAGGTTATGATTATCGGTCAAAGTATACAAGTCATTTCCATTGCTTGTATGGGAGTTGCGAATTCGGATTACGTTGACTCACCATGGCTAACATTTGTGTTTATGTTAGTGAATAGTTTAGGCTCTGGACTTATGAATCCTGCGACAGAGGCGATGTTAATTGATGTGAGTACACCTGAAAATCGAAAAGTAATGTATAGCATTAATTATTGGGCTATTAATTTATCCATTGCGATTGGAGCAATATTTGGTGGATTACTATTTGAAAACTATAGATTACAATTGTTTATCATATTAACGCTTGTTGCAATTATTACTTTATATGTGATGGCTGTGTATATGGAAGAAGTGTATGTAGCACGAAAAACGGTGGAGAAGAAAAATGTATTAAAAGGTATGGCAGATAGTTATAAAGTCGTGATGAAAGATAAAGCATTTTTAATTTTTTGTGCAGCGAGTATATGTACATTGTCTTTAGAGTTTCAAATTAATAATTATTTAGGTGTTCGCTTGCAGAAGGAATTTGAAACGGTGCACTTTTTATTCGGGAATGGTATTACGTTTGATTTAACAGGGATTCGCATGCTGAGCTGGATTTCTGCAGAGAATACAATTTTAGTTGTGTTATGTTCAGCACTTCTTATTAAAATGCTGAAAAGCTTCAACGATTTGAAAATCTTATATGTAGGTTTATTCATTTATACAATTGGATTTACAATACTCGGAACGAGCAATAGCTTATGGATTTTATTAATTGCAGGGCTTTTCCAAACGGTAGGTGAGATGATGTATGTGCCAGTGCGTCAATCTATTATGGCAGATATGGTGCCAAATGAGGCAAGAGGTTCTTATATGGCGATTAACGGAATGGTCTTTCAAGTGGCAAAAATGAACGGGGCATTAGGTGTTATGCTAGGTTCATTTATTGCATCTTGGGGCATGAGTGCTCTGTACTTTATCGTTGGTATGAGCAGTATTTTACTATTTATGAAAGCGATAGGGAAAGAGAAGTATGAGGATGAGAGAAATGTTTCTCAAATTGGATGAAACTATATAAAAGCGAACCAGCTATACTGGGATTCGCTTTTTATATAATTTTTAGAACGGATCAACTTCAGCTAAATTTGGAGTGGTATTCGGCTGTAGCAAAAGATTTTTTAATGTGCCTACTTCAGAAAGAGCGACTAATATGTAGCCACTAATCAGTACAATAAGCCCAATGACGCGTAACGTTTGTAAGCTCACTTCATTATTATTCGTTTCCGTTGCATTTGGGGGCGTTGAAGGTGGATTGTTATTCATAAATAAGGCTCCCATCTTTTGTATTTATATATGTGCGAAATCATTATTTAACTTATGGATAGGAATTATATAGTCATTTTCACTATATGAGAACTGCCTATGAAAAGTGATAAGGAATTTTTGGGTGAGAAAAGGGGGGAATCCAAAAGATCATTAAAACTGAACTTTTGGATTCCCCTCTTTTTATTTATCTTGCTATTTGTGGTGGTCGGATTGCCTGTAAACGACCAGTTGGTGAGGGTTAATTAATCAGTGGGGGATGAATAAAACCCCACTGATTAACTATTTTCATGTAAATAAAAGGAGGTTAGTTATCCTAATATACGCAACGATTCTTCAATAAACGCTGGGATGTCCTCTGGCTGTCTACTTGTTACTAGCTGATTTTGACATACGACAACCTCTTTGTCATGAAAGTTCCCGCCGGCATTTTTTAAATCGACTTCAATAGATTTATATCCAGTTACATCGCGTCCTTCAAGTGTTTGTGCAGTGATGAGTAGCTGAGGTCCGTGACAAATAGCGAAAACAGGTTTTTCCGCATCCATAAATGCTTTACTAAAGCGAACAAAACGTTCATCTGCACGAAGTATATCTGGGGAGAACCCGCCTGGTATGAAGAGGGCATCAAAGTTCTCTGGAGAAACATCATTAATACTTTTATCGATTACGACTTCACTTTTTCCTTGTTTACCGTGTACCGTTTTCCCTTTTTCAGTTTCAATAGTTGTTAATTTATATCCCTTTTGTTTAAAAGCTCCTACTGGCTCTGTGTATTCTGTATCCTCGAAATAATCCGTTATTAAAATAGCAATTTTTTTACTCATTCTAATCCGCTCCTTACATTATATTATCGGTTCCAAAATCTTCCTTGGGCAATACTTTCTATAAATGATTCAATTGAAGTGTTTGTTAAGTTGTAAACTCCTGCTCCATCCAGTTTAATCTTACTATGGTCCAAAGCATGAGGATTACTAAGGACATGAGCTATCGGTTTAAAATGTTTAAAAGTAGTTTCTGCAAATTCTAAAACAGGGGGTTGAATGACAGACTCACTACTAAACACTAATACTGCATCAAAAAGGGAGGAGTCTGTTGTTGTATAAGTATCAGTTACTTTAATGGAATCATTGAACTGATAAATTTTATTATCTATGATGCTATAGTTAATACGATGCTGTGCAAAAGCTTGAATCCATTCGGACAGAAGGGAGACACTTGGGTCACCATTTAATAGAATTGCAACATTTTTGGAGTCAGCTTTAAAAATAGTGTTAGACATACTTAGTGCAGGTGATTTTGCATCTGAATTTACTTCGTGATTTTCCTTAGGTAAAGGAGATCCAATAATGTTAGCGACTTCTTGTGCTAATTGACGATCGACGTGGTTTAGGAGAGCAATTACATTTGCCTTCACCATGTCTGATTTACACTTCCCAACTTCAAAGCAAAAAGCTTCTTTTATGTGCTGCTTTTCAATAGGGCTCATACTATTGTAGAAAAGTTTAGCCTGAGAATAAAAGTTAAGAAAGCTTTTACTGCGACCTCTAATTTTATGCCCATCAATCTTTTCTTGATAATGTTCATATCCTCCTTGTTCGGCTTGGACGGTTGCAGGTTGATTGTTATTTAATCCATTAGGATGATAGCTTGTTTGACCGCGATGAATCTGCATTTGATGCATACCATCACGTTGATTATTATGAAAAGGACATACGGGCTGATTGATAGGGATTTGATGGAAATTAGGGCCCCCTAAACGAGATAATTGTGTATCTGTATAGGAGAATAATCTTCCTTGCAGAAGAGGGTCATTTGAAAAATCAATACCTGGTACGACATGACCAGGGTGAAAAGCTACCTGCTCTGTTTCAGCAAAGAAGTTATCAACATTTTTGTTCAATGTCATTTTACCAACTAATTTTACGGGAACTTCTTCTTCTGGCCATAATTTCGTTGGATCTAAAATATCAAAATCAAATTTATGTTCATCTTCTTCTGGAATTAACTGTAATCCAAGCTCCCATTCAGGATAATCCCCTTTTTCAATTGCTTCGTATAAATCTTGACGATGAAAATCAGGATTTTTCCCAGCAATCTTTTGAGCTTCATCCCATACTAATGAATGAACCCCGAGGGTAGGTTTCCAGTGAAATTTTACGAAATGGGCTTTTCCTTCTGCGTTAATGAGTCGAAATGTGTGAACTCCAAAACCTTCCATCATTCGTAAACTACGTGGAATAGCTCGGTCGCTCATTTGCCACATGACCATATGAGTGGACTCAGGATTATGCGCAACAAAGTCCCAAAAGGTATCATGAGCGCTAGCTCCTTGAGGAATATCATTATGTGGTTCTGGTTTAACTGCATGGACAAAATCAGGAAATTTAATGGCATCTTGGATAAAGAATACTGGCATATTATTACCCACTAAATCATAGTTTCCTTCATCTGTATAAAATTTTGTGGCGAATCCGCGTACATCTCTTACTGTGTCATTGGATCCTTTAGAACCTTGAACGGTTGAGAACCGTACAAATACAGGTGTTTTCTTTGAAGGATTAGTAAGAAAATCTGCTTTCGTATATGCTTCTAACGATTCATAAAGGTGAAAATAACCATGAGCGCCAACTCCGCGTGCATGAACAATCCTTTCAGGAATTCGTTCATGATCAAAGTGGGTCATTTTCTCGCGAAAGTGGAAATCTTCTATTAAGGTTGGGCCTCTTAAGCCCATCTTTAAAGAAAATTCATCTTCAGCTATTTTTACTCCTTGGTTTGTTGTTAAAGCATGTTTGCGTTGATTGTCGGTAACATGGTGCTTCAATTGCTCCATTTTTTTATTCACAATATAGGCCCCTCCTTTACGCTGTTAATTTAATAGATACCCTTTTTATTAGGACGTAAACATGTATTATGATTTTTGTATGTAAAAATCATAATTAAACCCTAAAACATCAAGGGGAAGAAAGGGAGTTTGTATAGCACTCTATGCTTAAGAAAAACAGGAGTAATATACCTAAAGTTTGTAATTAAGTATGAACGATAGGTTTAACATTAAAAAATAAAAAAGCCAAGGAGATAATTTATTTTCTCCTTGGCTTTTAAGATAATTCTTTTCGTTAAAATGCGGAAATTCTTTGCTTCGTTTTTGGTACAATAATAAATTTGATCCAGAGTAACCCGACAATCATAATGATAAGGCTATGTAAAAATTGACCTGTAGCAATGAGTATAACAATTGAAAATACAATGAGTTGAATACTTAGCAATATAAAGATTAAGCTAAGAAACTGCTTCATCCTTTCTTCAGTATGGATTGGATATAATGCTACAATAATATTTCCCGAAAAATATTTCCATAGTGAACGAAGCTGCATAGAGATCATATATAGAACGATGTAAGTGATAGCGCCTTTTACGTATATATTTGGTATGAAATATAAGGCGAAAGCACCGATCAATCCTAAGCGAATATATATACCGAAATAATCATTTCCACGTAAAAATGCTAGTGTATGTAAGTAGAAGAAAGTTGCTCGTTTTTTATGTAATAAAGGTTCAATCCAATTTGTAAGCCATTTTCTTTTATTTACTTGTTTATTCAGTTGCGGAACATCTGTAAAAATGCTAGCAAATTGATAAAAACGAACGTTCATTTTTTCTTCTTGCTCGATTATGTAATCCCACGGTATTCGTTTTGTAGGCTGTTTTTTCGTATATAGAAGTAGGAAAGCAAGTAGTAAGAGTAGTCCGCCCAATATGAGAACATTTGCGGAATAAAACAGCATGAAAATGATTAGGGCGTTACAAGTAATACGAATGATTAGCCATATGTTTTTTTCGTGACTATCACGCCACATCCAATGTATGTACATGTTCCAGGCTTTCGTAATCATTAACATGATAAAGATTGTACATAAAAAAGGAACCGTTAATTGCAATGATTGCATAGCAAGTGGAACGAGAATAAGGAACGTAAATAACAATGGGAAAAGCTGAATGATGTAATTGTATAGAAGAGATTTTTTGAAATAAGATGTTAATTTCTCTTCTAGTGCTAGTAAATAGACAGCATCAGGTTTTTGAATAAATGTACGGATAGGGCATCTCGTTATAATGAATGTAAGTACAATCGTTATAATTATTAAAGATATTCCTTTAGAAGGAGATGCTTTTAGAAACTGAGCATAATAATATGCACCAACGCATGAAATAAAGATAAAGCTATATAGTAAACCGTTAATCATACGTGCAAAGTATGTAATGATATTTTGAATATGTTGTTGGAAGCGACTGCTCCATAGCGATTCGATTGACATGTTTTTCACCTCTTTGTTCTATTATATATGTTTTACAAAAGAAAAAACGAGCAAATTGCGTTATGCAACTTGCCCGTTTTTCTTTTCGTTATTTTTTTTCTGATCACGATTCATTAATGGATAGAAAGCAAATCCGATTACGAATAAACCAATTCCGAGAAGGAACGTTTTTATATCGGATGCGCCGGTTTTAATAACCCATAGTGCGTAGCAAAGTGCGATAACTGCGACTATGCCATCTGTAATTCTTGCCCGCATTTCATTTTTATATGTTTCACCAGTTGCGACTAGTTTTAACTGGAAGATTGGTGAAACGAGATATGGAATGAGGTAGGCCAGTGTCGATACGGTAATAACGAATGTATAAGCTTCCGCAATGGTTCCTGATAATGTTGAGAATAGGAATACTTGCGACATAATGTTTGTTAATCGTAATGAGTAAATTGGACTTCCTTTTTTATTTGTTTTCGTGAAGAAGGAAGGGAAGAAACCTTCTTTTGCTGCTTGATAAGGTACTTCTGAGCTTAATAAAATCCAGCCTAAGATAGAACCGAACAGGGAAGTAAGAGCAAGTAATGCCATCAGTTTCCCGCCGCCATGACCCATTGCAGCGTTTAGTGCATCTGCTAATGGACGTTCAGAAGTTTGTAATTTATCAACGTGAAGTACACCCATTGTTAAAATTGTAATTCCTAAGTAAATCGCAACTGTAATAAGTAATCCCGCAACTGTTGCACGTTTTACCGTTTTTGGAGAAACAGCACGGTTTGATAAAAGAACGGCTGATTCAATTCCGATAAACGCCCAAAGCGTTGTAAGAGCAGCTAAATTTACTTGTGAAAGAAGACCATGTGATACACCTGATTTATCAATCATCGGCGTGTACCATTGTCCAAACTTAGAAGCTTCGAATGCAAATAACGTAACGACGATGAATAAAAGGAATCCAGTTACTTTCGTTGTTGTTGCTAAGAAGTTTAGTTTTCCAGCTCCGCTTACACCATTTGTTAATATAATATGAGTTCCCCAAAGTAAGATGGAACAAATCGTAAATGTAATTAGTTTTCCGACTTCTATGTTAAAAGAACCGATTGAAAATAGTAGTCGCGTATCTTTCATAATTGGGAAGAAGAGTGATAAATATCCCGCAAATGATGTAATGATGGCAACGTTACTTGCCCAGTTTGCAACCCAATATCCCCATACCATACTGAATCCAGCCATTTTTTTCTTTTTTGGTGTTGAGAATAAAGCATATGCATGACTTTGTGGTCCTGTCGTTAAATCAGGACGACGAATTGCTAAATTACCGAAAACAAGAGCTAGCATTAAAACACCAAACCCTGTTGTTAACCAAGCTAAAGTGACACCGAGTGGGCTTGCTGTTTGTGCCAACGTACTTGGCACCATGAAAATACCAGCGCCAACCATGTTACCGACAACGAAAGCTGTTAGTACCCAAAAGCCCCATTTTTTTTGTTGCATAGAAAATACCTCCAAAGTTAGTATAACCAAGTCAAGCGAGGAGATATGTATGTCTTCTTAGTAGAGAAGAGAAGTCCCAAACAAAACAAAAAAAGCACATAATCTGCCGCTACATGCTTTCTATCTTATAAGAAACCCACGACATACCTCTCGATAGCTCTCCACAAACGAAACGTTTGTGACAGTTCTGCACTTATTAAATGCAGACCCAGCAAGCGTGCATGGTGGATACGACTTACTTCGGCAACCATTCCTTTCTCATTCCTTCATCAATGCCACTACATCTCCTGAAATGATACTCTTAATGATTGCAACCTCTACCTCACCGAGATACGAATGAGGATTTAAATATTAAATTAACGTCTTTAAGAGTAACAAATGTATTTTTATACGTCAATGGATATAGTAATAATCAGATTATAGAGAAGAGTTTGTGATTAAAAGTAAGAGGGATTGTTATGTGATATTTGAATTTTCGTAATATAATACATGTTATTGGCGCTAGATGATTGAAAAGGGGATGAAATAAATGTCTGTTTGTCATAAACATTCAGTAATAGGTGTGTTAGATTCGGGAGTTGGGGGATTAACAGTTGCGAGCGAAATTATAAGACAATTGCCTAAAGAGAGCATTTATTATATTGGTGATAATAAGCGTTGCCCGTATGGGCCAAGAAGTGTAGAGGAGGTGCAATCTTTCGTATTTGAAATGGTTGAGTTCCTCAAACAGTTTCCATTAAAAGCGCTAGTCGTAGCATGTAATACTGCTGCAGCTGCTGCATTGACTGCGCTGCAAGAAGCACTTTCCATTCCAGTTATTGGCGTTATACATCCAGGAGCAAGAGCGGCAATTAAAGTAACAAAGAAAGAGAAAATCGGAGTAATTGGAACTGTAGGTACGATAAAATCTAATATGTATGAAAAAGCATTACATGAGCTTGATACATATTTGGAAGTGTATAGTCATGCGTGTCCGACTTTAGCTACAGTTGTAGAAAATCGATTAGAAGATATAGCATATGTCACGCAGCAAGTGAAACAAGCTTTACTTCCATTAACGAAAGAAGATATAGATACGTTAATTCTTGGATGTACGCATTATCCACTTTTAGAGTCCTATATTAAAAAGGAACTAGGAGAGGCTGTAACGATTATTAGTTCTGCAGAAGAAACAGCGATAGAGTTAAGTACCATTTTACAGCACAAAGGAATTTTGTCTGACAATCTGAATCCGAAGCATCGTTTTTTTACAACGGGATCTGTTTTATCATTTGAACATATTGCTGAGCGATGGCTAGGATATCACATTTCTGTAGAATGTGTGGATTTACCCGTAAAGAATGCTCGTATCTGTAATTAGACTGTATTAAAGTACTTTTTGTTCAATAAATTAGGTTAGTTGCATAAGAAGGAAAAAATGCACTTTTAATTGAAAGGATTAAGGTCATTTCAATTAAAGGGGAGATTGGATTATGGAATTATCAAGATCTCAATTATTTGCTTTAGAGTATATTTCAAAATATGCAGAGAACGAAAAACGTGAGGCTAAAGCAACGATTAATCATATACTTAAAATGTCTAATATTACAGATGAAATATTTGAAGAAGCTGTCGCTAATTTAAAATCTCATGCAAGGATTGCTTTACACTTTCATCCAGACAGACTTGATTCGAGTATGAAAAGTGTTGCTGAAGCATTGTTTGAGCAAGGAGTATATAAAAGTCAATTTGAAACATTACTATCTAATGGAAGCGTATCTGCTTACCCTGGTGGTGAACGTGACCTTTGGGAAAAGAGAATATTTGGAGGGGCATATCAATTAGAAGGCGTAACGAATGAGCAACGGCCAAAATACGGAGCGCTAAATTTAATGTTACATCCAGATGGGCCGGCTCCGCGTTTTGGTTCATGTTATTTTCTTTTATCTCCAAAAGTTTCTTCGCGCTCTACATATATGTATTTAGATTCGCATCAAGATCCGAAAGAAAAGGGGACTTATGAGGAGTTTGATATGATTTTAGCTGCTCTTTTGGAAGAGACATTCGTAAGAGATTTTGCAATTGGTGAAGGAAAGTTGACTCCAACAATATTAATTAATCATTTACTGGCTAATCTAAAAAGGCCGTTTATAGATTTAGTAAGCAAAGAGCCAGCCCGTAATCTTAATCATTATATTGAAGCGCAGATTCATGGAGAGATTTCTCTTAAAGAAGACGTAGAGGTGCTTGTTGCAGATCCTTCATTTAAGGGTACGGATGTAGGAAGAGTTTTAGAAGAAATTTGCCTGAAGTATGCTATTGATTTGTATTGGCACATCGGTTTTGTACTTATGGTAGACGAAGTTCCGATGGATTTTAGAGGTTCAAAAATGCCATCTTTAGCAAGACGCATTGAAAGGAATCATTGTATCGATGCAAATATAATTGGCTCTGCTGTAGTGGATTTGAAACGCAATCCATTATCTTGGAGTGATCGTGGCACTTATGAAGAAGTGCTTCAGGAATTAAAATTATTATGGCATGTTTTAGTTCGATTTGGAAAACCAAATCGGAAGTAGAATGAAATACTCCGTTTTTCGGAAGTATTTATATAGAAAAGAAGCTGATTTAAAAATAAATCAGCTTCTTTTTATAAGATTAAACTAAGTTTAATACAGTTACTTTTTCACGTGTCATAGACTCAAGGCTCTTACGAATACCTTGTGCGCCCATACCTGAACCTTTTACACCGATGAATGGGAAGTGATCAGGGCCGCGCTCTGTACGTCCGTTAATTTGAACAGAACCAGTTTCGATTTTGTTAGCAATTGCAAATGCTTTGTTAATGTCTTTTGTGAAGACACTTGCTTGTAAGCCGAACTCTGATTTGTTAGCAATTTCAATTGCTTGCTCGTCTGAAGAAACACGGATGATTGGAAGGATTGGGCCAAATGGCTCTTCCCAAGCAACTTTCATTTCTTCTGTTACGTGGTCGATTAATGTTGGGTAAATTAAGTTACGCTCACGTTTGTTACCGATAACGATTGTAGCACCTTTTTCAACAGCATCGTCAACTAAGCCTTGAACGAAGTCAGCAGACTTGTCGTCGATTAATGGAACGATTGTGCTGTCTTGTTCTGGAGATCCAACTGATAGTTCAGCTACTTGCGCTTTTAATAAGCTAACAAGCTCGTCCGCTACGTTTTCGTGTACAAGTACACGTTTAATAGCTGTACAACGTTGACCAGAGTAAGAGAATGCACCGCTTACGATATGGTTTGCAGCATCTTGTAAGTCAGCATCTTCACGAACGATACCAGGATCTTTACCACCAAGTTCTAATACAAGTGGAATCATTGAAGCTTTTTTCGCTAAATGTTTACCTGTGTTTGTACCACCTGTGAACGATACCATATTGACGCCTTCGTGTTCTACTAAGTAGTCACCAATTACAGAACCGCGTCCTGTAGCTACGTTTACAAGACCTTTTGGAAGGCCGGCTTTGTGAAGTGCTTCAACCATTTTAATACCACTAATTGCACCTTGAGTTGCTGGTTTGAAAATAACAGCGTTACCCATAATTAATGCTGGTGCAAGTTTTGCAGCAGATAAGTTTACTGGGTAGTTAAATGGTGCGATTGCTAATACAACACCAAGTGGTGCGCGTTGGATGATCGCAAGTTTCGATTTCGTTCCGCCAGGGAAGCTATCGCCCATCATGCTTTCTCCGTGCATATGTAAAGCTTCTTCGATCGTGTAACGAATGAAGTCAGCTGTACGAACAACTTCTTTCTTCGCATCTTTATAGCCTTTACCGACTTCTTTCATAATGATATCGGCAATTTCATCCTGCATATTTACGAGCTCATCAGCCCATTTATATAAGTATTTTGCGCGATCTTGTAGGGAAGCTTCAGCCCATGATTTTTGAGCTTCTTTTGCAGATGCAATTGCTTCATCTACTTCTCCGCGAGTAATTGCTTGTACTTGTCCAATTACTTCGTGTAAGTATGGAGATGGAATTTCGATTGTTTCTCCTGAAGAGCTTTCTCTCCATTCTCCGTCTAAATAAAATTTGTACGTATTGCTAGTTGTCATGATTAGTCCTCCTAAAATAGCAACTTGTAAGAGTGAGTATAAGGTGATTGTAGGGGGTTTGATAACATTTTTCAAATGAAATGTTTGTGAAAACGATTTCTTATTCTTTTTTTATTTTGTATGCCCTTTCTTACAGAACATTCTTTTATTTCAAACTGGTTTATTATGTCATGAACCATTTGCATTTTCGTGCATTTTACTTTATGTGTAAAAAAACAATTGACAGAATACTCAATAAAGTTGTAAGATTATAAATGGAAAATAAATGAAGGGGGTGTGCGTAATGATTGTAATCGTAAATGTAATGAGCTTAGCTCTGTTAAATGGCAGAAAACATTTATATCATTACGCAACCCGTGCGGATATATAGGGCATCTTTGTCTTATAAGAAGCGTACGTTGCGTATATCGTAACGTACGCTTTTTATGCATTCCTGTGCATATCGTCAAGCGGCGGTATGCTTTTTTTTGTTTATTTTCCATGTTACTATATAAAATTTTGGAAGGTGGAAAAATGTGATGAGATTGTATGGGTTACGAAATGTAAATGTGATGGGTTTGGATAGCGGATAAAGAAATGAGAAGTAAACGAGAACGAGAAGGGAGAGGTTACATTGTTATCAGTATTACTAAAGTTAAAATGGTTTTTTAAAGAGCACTGGAAGAGATATAGTATTGCCATTGGAGCTCTTTTAATTGTGAATATAGTTGAAGTTATTCCCCCGAAAGTGTTAGGGGTTACGATAGATAACATAAAAACAGGAACGTTATCGAACGAAGCAATTATGCAATCTATTCTCATTTTAATAGGGGTTACGATCGTTGGATATGGCCTCACTTTCGTATGGCAACATCAATTGTTTGGCGGTGCATTTGTACTGGAGAAAACGATGCGCTCTAAATTTATGGGGCATTTACTTAAGATGACGCCGACTTTTTATCAAAAAAATCGTACTGGCGATTTAATGGCGAGAGCAACGAATGATTTAAAAGCAATCGCTATGACAGCTGGTTTTGGTATATTAACGCTCGTGGATTCTAGTTTATATATGCTTACGATCGTTTGTATGATGGGTTTTACAATTAGTTGGGAGCTTACATTTGCAGCGCTTATACCACTTCCAATTATGGCGTATGCGATGAATATATATGGAAAGAAATTGCATGAAAGATTTACAGTTGCGCAAGATGCGTTCGGTGATATGAATGATAAAGTGCTTGAATCAATCGCTGGTGTGCGCGTTATTCGTGCATACGTACAAGAGAATGCAGACGAGGAAAGATTTCATCATTTAGGAGATGACGTCTACGAAAAAAATATGAAGGTAGCGAGAATTGATGCATTATTCCAACCAACTGTGAAAATGCTTGTCGGTCTTAGTTATTTAATCGGTTTAGTGTACGGTGCATACCTTGTGTTCCAGTCAAAGGTGACGCTTGGTGAACTCGTTTCTTTTAACGTGTATTTAGGGATGATGATTTGGCCGATGTTTGCAATTGGTGAATTAATTAATGTTATGCAAAGAGGAAATGCTTCGCTTGACCGTGTGAATGAAACGTTAGCGTATGAGCCAGATGTAAAGAATCCGAAACATCCAAAGCTTGTGCAAGAGCCGGATTATATTCAGTTTGATGATGTGTCTTTCTCATATCCTTCATCAACTGAAGAAAATTTAAAAAAGGTTTCTTTCACATTAAAGCAAGGAGAAACGCTTGGGATTGTCGGAAAAACAGGAAGTGGGAAAACGACGCTTGTACGTCAACTTCTTCGCCAATATCCGCTTGGAGATGGAGATATTGCAGTCTCTGATGTGACGTTAGATAACATAGCGAATGAAAATGTACTCGGATGGATTGGGTATGTACCTCAGGAACATATTTTGTTCTCAAAAACAGCGAGGGAAAATATTTTATTCGGAAACCGAGAAGCGACTGAAGAAGAACTCGAGAAAGCGATTGAAATCGCGGCGTTTACAAAGGATTTAGAGTTTTTACCAGAAGGGTTAGAAACGCTCGTTGGAGAGAAAGGTGTTTCTTTATCAGGTGGACAAAAGCAAAGGATTTCAATTGCGCGAGCTGTTATTCAAAATCCAGAAATTTTAATTTTGGATGATTCTTTATCAGCTGTAGATGCTCGTACGGAAGCAGCGATCATTGAAAATATAAGAACGGAAAGAAGCGGAAAGACGACGATTATTACGACGCATCGTTTATCTGCAGTGCAACATGCGGATTGGATTCTCGTTATGGATGAAGGCGCAGTTATGGAAGAAGGTACGCATGCTCAGCTTATCCAGAGCGGAGGCTGGTATGCTGAACAGTTTGAAAGACAACAAGGTGAAAGTGAAAGTGCGGATAGTGGGGTGAAAATATGAGCGTTTCAAAACGATTGTTTCAATACGCGATGAAAGTGAAAGGGACGATTTTTGCAGCGATGGCGATGTTATTTATTTTCGTCATTGCAGAGCTTGCTGGTCCTTTCGTCGCTAAAACGATGATTGATGATCATATCGTCGGGATAGAGAAATCTTGGTATGAAACAGAAAAGAGTGAAGAAGCTGTTTCATATAATGGCGCGTTTTATAAGCGAAGTGATCGCTTTGAACAAGGCGAGACAAAAGGTAAAGAAGTACGCGTAATGCAAGTCGGTTTTCAATATTACTTTGTACCGAATAAAGTGAATATTGAAGGATCACGTACTGTAAAAGGGGATATGATTACCGTTCAAAATGGTAAGGCGGTGCAAGTGTATAAAGCGAAGGCATTAACGAAAGAAGAAGTGTTTGCGTTTTATAAACCAGAAATAAACCGTCTATTATTACTTGGTGGTGGCTATTTCGCTTTATTAGTAGTCGTATCATTATTTGCATACGGAAAGCAGTTCTTTTTGCAGAAGGCAGCGAACAAAATTATTCAAATTATGAGGGAAGATGTTTTTTCTCATATTCAAACGTTGCCGATTCGGTACTTTGATCATTTACCGGCGGGGAAAATTGTTTCGCGCGTGACGAATGATACAGAGGCCATTCGTGATTTATATGTAACGGTACTTGCAACATTCGTTTCTAGTATCATCTATATTATTGGGATATTTGCTGCACTATTTTTACTAGATGTGAAGCTCGCTTCACTATGTTTATTAATTATCCCAATTTTAATTGTTTGGGCGATTCTTTATAGAAAATACGCGTCTGTATACAATCATAAAATGCGCTCTCGTTTATCTGATATTAACGGAACAGTGAATGAATCCATTCAAGGGATGCCAATTATTCAAGCGTTCCGTCAAGAGCGTGAAACGAAAAAAGAATTTGAAGAATTAAATGGCGATTATTTTAAGTATCAAAATAAAATTTTAAATTTAAATGCAGCAACTTCGCATAACTTAGTAGCCGTATTAAGAAATATCGCTTTCACAGGAGTGATTTGGTATTTCGGAGGTGCGTCATTAAGTGCTACAGGTATTATTTCACTTGGGGTACTGTATGCGTTCGTCGATTATCTAACACGATTATTCTCGCCAATTACGAATATGGTGAACCAGCTTGCCAACTTAGAGCAAGCGCGCGTTGCATCAGAACGTGTCTTTGAATTGTTAGAGGAAAAAGGGGAAGCGGTAGAAGAAGAACGTATGCCTCGTTTAAAAGGAAATGTAAAATTTGATAATGTATCATTTTCTTATAATGGAAAAGATGAGGTGTTAAAAAATATTTCTTTTGAAGCGAAACAAGGCGAGACAGTGGCACTTGTCGGTCATACTGGATCAGGAAAAAGTTCTATCATGAATGTACTCTTTCAATTTTATGAGTTTGAAAAAGGAAGGCTTACGATTGATGGTCACGATGTAAGAGAAATGCCGAAACAAGCAACTCGTGAGCATATGGGAATCGTATTGCAAGACCCGTTTTTATTTAGCGGGACGGTCGCTTCCAATGTAAGCTTAGAGAACGAAAAAATTTCAAAAGAGCGTATCATAAAAGCATTGCATGATGTTGGTGCTGAAAGATTTGCAAACAATATAAATGAAGAAATTACAGAAAAGGGAAGTACGCTTTCCACTGGAGAACGTCAGCTTATTTCATTTGCTAGGGCGCTTGCTTTTGATCCAGCTATCTTAATTTTAGATGAAGCAACGTCTAGTATTGATACAGAAACAGAGGCGATGATTCAACAAGCACTAGAAGTTGTGAAAAAAGGAAGAACGACATTTATTATTGCTCACCGTCTTTCAACGATTAAAAGCGCAGATCAAATTATTGTGCTCGATAGAGGAACGATTTTGGAAAAAGGGTCTCATGATGAACTAATGAAAAAGCGTGGGCGTTATTATGATATGTATAAAACGCAAATGGAAGGCAATCAGAGTGCTTAATAGGTATGGAGGAGAACTTGTGATTTTCACAAGTTCTTTTTTATTGATGAACATGTCGACTCTTTAGCGAATTACGACAGTTAAATAAGAAGTATTGTTTTACCTTTTTCTTTATAAATGCTATATTAAAAAATGTTACTTATTTTTTGTATGTAGCGTTATTTTTCCCTTTTGTTTGATTATGAAGAAAAAGGATAAACTAAATAAGAACATTTTCATTGAAAAATTGTTCAAGATTGCATACAATCAATATAGTTTTTAAATTCCTATCAGAATACTTGGAGGATTACAATCATGAAGAAATTATTTTCAGTGCTTGCAGTAACTACATTAGCGATCGGGATTGTAGCCGGCTGCGGTAAAGAAGAGAAAAAAGATACAGCTAGTCAAGATGCGTTACAAAAGATTAAACAAAGCGGTGAACTTGTAATTGGTACAGAAGGTACATATCCACCATTTACGTTCCACGATTCAAGCAATAAATTAACTGGATTTGACGTTGAACTATCGGAAGAAGTTGCAAAACGTTTAGGTGTAAAGCCTGTATTTAAAGAAACACAATGGGATAGCTTACTTGCTGGCCTAGATGCAAAACGTTTCGATATGGTTGCGAACGAAGTTGGTATTCGTGAAGATCGTCAAAAGAAATATGATTTCTCTAAGCCATACGTTTCCTCTTCAGCGGCATTAGTTATTGCAAAAGATAAAGATAAGCCTGCTACATTTGCTGATGTAAAAGGGTTAAAAGGAGCACAATCTTTAACGAGTAACTATGCAGATATCGCTAAGAAAAATGGTGCGGAAATTATTGGTGTAGAAGGATTTAGCCAAGCGGCAGAATTATTAGCTTCAGGACGCGTTGATTTTACAATTAATGATAAGTTATCAGTATTAAATTATTTAGAAACGAAAAAAGATGCAAAAATTAAAATTGTAGATACAGAAAAAGAAGCTTCACAAAGTGGATTCTTATTCCGTAAAGGTAGCGATAAGCTTGTACAAGAAGTAGATAAAGCGTTAGAAGATATGAAAAAAGACGGTACGTATGACAAAATAACGAAAAAATGGTTCGGTGAAAATGTATCTAAGTAGTGCATTGGTTTCAGATCGATTGTCTACTTGGACAGATATTATGCAGTCTTCCTTCATGCCTATGCTGAAGGAAGCTGTTTTTACAACAATTCCATTAACGCTTATTACATTTATTATCGGGATTATACTGGCAACGTTAACAGCGCTCGCACGTATTTCTGGTAGTCGTATTTTACAATGGATTGCTCGTATCTATGTATCTATCATTCGCGGAACGCCACTTCTTGTACAATTATTTATTATTTTCTATGGACTTCCAACTCTTAATATTGAAGTTGAGCCATATACAGCAGCAGTTGTTGGATTTTCATTAAATGTCGGTGCATATGCATCGGAAATTATTCGTGCTTCTATCCTTTCCATTCCGAAAGGGCAGTGGGAAGCAGCTTACACAATTGGGATGACATACCCGCAAGCGTTAAAACGTGTTATTTTACCACAAGCGACGCGTGTATCAATCCCGCCGCTTTCAAATACATTTATTAGCTTAGTGAAGGATACTTCATTAGCATCGTTAATTTTAGTAACAGAAATGTTCCGAAAAGCGCAGGAAATTGCGGCGATGAACTACGAATTTTTAATTGTTTATTTTGAAGCAGGTCTTATTTATTGGGTTATTTGTTTCTTATTATCAATCGTACAACAGATGTTAGAAAAGCGTTCAGAACGCTATACGTTAAAATAATCCTTTTACAAAAGGAGTTTTTGTTTTTATGATTTCAATTCAACATTTACAAAAAAGTTTCGGAGATAATACCGTACTAAAGCATATAGATTTAACAGTTGAGAAGGGCGAGGTTGTTGTTATTATTGGGCCGTCTGGATCTGGTAAAACGACATTCTTGCGTTGTCTCAACGTACTAGAAACACCGGATGCTGGTAATATTAGCATCGGTAATAAAGAGCTTAATTTCGCTCAAAAAGTATCGAAGAAAGATATTGTAAATCTTCGTACACAAACAGGTATGGTCTTCCAGCACCATAACTTATTCCCTCATTTAACAGCACTTCAGAATGTAATGGAAGGGCTCATTACAGTGAAAAAAGTAGGGAAAGAAGAAGCAAAGAAAAAAGCAAACTATTTCCTTGAAAAAGTTGGTTTAGCAGATAAAGTGGATTTATATCCGTTCCAATTATCAGGGGGACAACAACAGCGCGTTGGAATTGCTCGCGCGCTTGCGATGGAGCCGGAAGTGTTACTATTTGATGAACCGACGTCAGCACTTGATCCTGAACTCGTTCAAGAAGTTCTAAAGGTAATGAAAGAACTTGCTAAAGAAGGCATGACGATGGTTATTGTAACGCATGAGATGCGTTTTGCTCATCAAATTGCGAATCGCGTTATTTTTATGGATGGCGGTGTCGTTGTCGAACAAGGTACACCAGAAGATGTATTTACAAATCCAAAAGAAGAACGTACGAAGAAGTTTTTACAAATGCTTCAATAATTAAGAAAGGTCTCAAGGCATATGCCTTGAGACCTTTTTGCCATATATATTTATTTTTGGAATCCGCCAAGGCTTTGCTCAGCCATTGCAACTAGACGTTTTGTGATTTCTCCACCAACAGAACCGTTAGCACGAGCCGTAGAATCTGCTCCTAATTGTACACCAAATTCTTGAGCGATTTCGTACTTCATTTGATCGATTGCAGCTGTTGCACCTGGTACTACTAATTGATTTGAAGAATTTTGGTTTGCCATAGGAATATATCCTCCTTAGAGTTATAAAAATTTTTTTTGGTTGGACTAGCTGGAGTTGAACCAGATTATCGCCCCGGTTGGCGCTAATCCATCGGTAATTAAGTTTGTACTCATAGTATGGATGTTACCTAGAAAGATATACAAAATAATAATTTGTAAATTTTGTCAAAAAAACGTATTGATTTCGTAAATTATGAAATAAGAGTAATCGTTGTATTTTTAAGAAAACAGGCCAAACTAAGGAGGATATTAAATATAATTTTCTCACTGTAGCCTGCTACTTGTAGGCTAATCATTAGCTTCTTATTTATAATTTATTGAAATGAAATCGGTAGCAACTTCATAGTTCTATTTTTAAGTAGGGATGGAGTGACCGCTCCTATGCATGGGTAGGTGCTCTCTTCAATCTAAAAAAGAGAGGCTTTAAACGATAACGTATGGAGGAATCATGATGGGGATTTGCCCGCTTTGCAACGCATTAGAATCACAAACATATTCTTGTCAAAATTGCCAAAGTATACTCCAAGATTATGGGAAGTCTGTAGATTACATAGACGATTATAGTGCCTATATGGATCAAGAATTATTAAGTGCAGTAGATGGTTTAACGCATAATAATTCAAATGAATATTGCAATCATGTTTTTTATTGCGGAGTATGTAACGTGGAAACTGAGGTTGTAGTGAAACTTGTGTAAATAGAAAACTTCCACCTTATTATCTAGGTGGAAGTTTTTGTTTTTGTATTTGTGAGTGAATCATAGGAGAAGGGATATGTTCGGTGTTTGATGAAGCCCCTGATTTTATTTGAGACATTTTTTCTTTTGTATCACGTAAAGAATGTTCAGTTAAGTAGACGGCATATTCGTAAAATAACTGGCGCGTCAGTTCACTTTGCTCTTTTAATTTTTTATCTTGGAATACAGTTCGCCCAGGTTTAGAGTTGGCTTCAAAGAGCCACGGATTTTCCTTTGTGTCTAAACCGATATCAAAACCGATTTCTCCAATATTTCCGGTTACTTGTTCATCGAGCGCGTAACTTATTTGTAAGGCAGTATGTTTTAATTTATTTTCAATTTGAACTTGTTTCGTTGAATCTGGAAAAAGCTCTTGTAGCAATTTTGTATCACCGCCGCTATTTACGTGCGTTGTTAAACTGCCTTTGCCGGCAATTTTGGCGACGATTGCACTAACTATCCAATTACCGAAATGATTTTTATTTGTATGAATGCGGAAATCAACAGGTTGCCCATCGAAGCGAAGTAACGAAATACCTTGCTGTACGATAAACTTTTTTAAATCATGTCCTTTTAATACGTGGTTTAGAAGAGTTTCTAATGATTGATACTTTCTTAGTTTATTTTCTTCATTTTCGCGATAACGACAGTAGTAGCAATTCTCTGTTTGAGAATAAAATATTTGATGAATATTTCTACCAAAGCTCCCGTGTATTGGTTTCATGTACACAGATTTATACGTGCCAAGAAACCGTTCTACTTGTTCAAAATGCTGAAATGCTTCTGTGTTTGGTAATAAGGGTCTAATTGATTCGTCTTTCATAAGAAGTTGATGAACTTCCCATTTGTTGAAAAAACCTGGGTTAAACCATGGAATGGAGTAGTCTTGTTCTAACTTTCTTTTTGCTCTGACGATTGGTTTATAATTTTCCGCTTGTCGATTCGGTAATCGATCGTAAATGACATTTGGTAAAGGGACCTTTTTCTTTATCCATTGTTTCTCTTGAAAGAAATATCCTTCAATCGTTTCTTCTTCCCAGTTTATATGTTGAACGCCAAAGACGAATACGAACGGTCGTAATGAGAATGGTGGTGTTAACAACTCACTGAGAGCAATTGAACGATTTCCTAAAGGGTTAGAAGAATCATCGTTAAAGCCAGTTGTAAAAATGCCGATTAATGGTCCGAAAATAATTGTTTGGTTTTGTGTGAATGCATGAATAGTAGTGGATTGAGGTAGTAAAAGTTTTTCGGCAATATGTTTTCCGATAATAATTTCGCGAGTAAAGGAATAATGAATTTTCACCTCTTCACTTGCAAGGTGACGTATACCGAAGGAGAGGGATGTAATAGGTGGTGTAATAGAAAAAACGTAAGGTAAAGTAATGCTATTTGGATATTCATCTGAAATGTTTAATGTATATATATGTTCTTTCAAAATAGGTTTACCTCCTTTCATTATGGTGTAAAGCGACTGAATTTAAGTGGTCCATGAAATATCTTTTCAGCTAATGAATCACTATGACGAATGTATTGTTCGTAAGAAGGGATCGTGTTGACATACATAAGCCAGATTGCACCTTTTTGATCCATAATTGTGGAAAGTTCTAGTTCAAATAACGAAGAATAAGACTGATCTAGTGTTTGGAATACTTCATTTATAATGTCATGTAAAGCGTCGTGCAATAGTTGCACACCCGTACTAGATAGTACGTATTTAATTTTTGAAAATGAATGCAATGAATCATCGTCCGTTGCTGAGGGTAAAAGTTGATTAGGAAATGAGCTTTTTTGTATAAATTGACCGATAACAGTCCAAGTTTGTTCTTTGTTTTTTTGCAAAATGGTTCGAATGTGGAGTGGATATGTTAATTGATTTGGTGGTTGTAGCATAGTGTGCGCTATGTAACGGGATGAACGTATGTTAGATTTACACCAAGATATAAATTCGTCTGTCCGTTTGATTGTAATAGAAGTATGGTATTTTTCATTTACTGTATCGATATAAAACGTTTTATTTTTGTAAGCAATTCGATATAAGTTATCCTTAGAATGTATATTAGTGGGGCGTATAATAATATCTTTAGTTTTTAACAACAGTTTGAAAATGTTTTGTATCGTTGCAATTTCAAATTTTGGTATATAAGGAGACAGTTTTTTATTAGTGAGAAATAAATCATGTAGTTCACTTAAATTAATAAGTGTGTTATTTAAAAAGGTAGTGGAAGGACGATTGTGCAAAGAGTGAATAATTGATTTTGCTTTTTCAAAGTCTGTTTCCTCGTGAAAAGAATAACGATCATATATATAAGAAGGAATAGGGAATGTTTGCTCTTTCCATTTTCCTGTATCTGTATCGTAAATAAGACCAGAAATAAGGTCTGTTTTAGGATCAATACAAAATGGCGTAAACTGGGCAACGACATTATGATAAAGCCGAGCGCGTTTAGCGATTTCGGTGTAATACGTTTGTTCGTAATGAAATTTAGAAGCTAAAAGACCGAGAACCAACGAAATCACTCCTTTACTACTATTTGCATAATAGGCGAAGCTATATATTGCAAATACGTTTTTATACCATTATACTTTTGTCCGTATGATGATATGCTATAGTTTTGGAGAAGTGAAAGGTTGATTGTAATGAATATATGGTTAAATATGTTAACGACGACAGGACTCGGAGCAATTATTGGGGGATATACGAATCATTTAGCGATAAAAATGTTATTTCGTCCTCATCGTCCTATTTATATCGGAAAGTTTCAAGTTCCATTTACACCAGGGTTAATTCCGAAGCGTCGTGATGAACTTGCTGTTCAATTAGGAAATATGGTTGTAGAACATTTGTTAACACCAGAAGGAATTGGAAAAAAGCTAACAAATGAAGAGTTTCAAAAAGGTTTAATTCACTGGGCGCAAGTGGAAGTGGATAAAGTAATTACGAATGAACAATCACTGCGACATATGTTAGAAAAATGGAATGTAGCGCATGTAGAAGAAGAAGCGACTCGAAAAATCGAACATGTGATTACAGAAAAAATTCATGCATTTTTAGCAGAGTATTATACATATACATGGGAACAGGCTTTACCTCATTCTGTAAATGAAAAAGTAGAGAATGCGATTCCGAATGTCTCGGCGTTTATTTTAGAGCGAGGAATTAGCTTTTTTGAAAGTGAAGAAGGGAAAGCACGTCTTTCAAAAATGATTGATGATTTCTTTGCTTCTCGCGGAACGCTACTTAACTTAGTCGGAATGTTTTTAGGAAATGTAAGTGTAGTGGATCGTGTGCAGCCAGAAGTTATTAAGTTTTTAGGTCAAGATGGTACAAAGCAGCTTTTAACTGACGTACTGCAAAAAGAGTGGGAAAAGTTAAAAGGAAGAGATGTAAAAGAATTAGAAGCATTTGTAGAGAAAGAAATGATTGTAAGCTCCGTGCTGTCAGCAGTTAAAGTAGAGGAAACAGTGAGTAAGTTTTTAAATCAATCTGTTCAGCAAGTATGTGAGCCGGTTCGAGAAACAATTATTGAAAAAGTGGTTCCAAGTGCAGTAAAGAAAGGCTTGAAGTGGGGAACAGAAAACGTAGAGAGTATACTAAATAATCTACACCTTGCGGAAATTGTCCAGCAAGAAGTGTCTACATTCTCAACAGAAAGATTAGAAGACTTAGTTCTGTCTATTACGAAAAACGAATTGAAAATGATTACGTATTTAGGAGCATTATTAGGTGGAATGATCGGACTCGTACAAGGATTGTTACTATTGTTTCTTAGATAATAAGGTGAGTACATAGAAATAAAAGTGAAATTTCTTCACATCTCTTGCATAGTTTGATATGGTAAGAAGAGGTGCGTATGTAAATGCACTGAAAAGGCAGTGCGTATGAAAAGCGCTAGCCTTCTAAAGGAGGAAAAATAAAATGACAAAGAACATTCATGATGTTGCATATGAATTACAAAAAGCAATCGCTGAAAACGAAGACTTCAAAACTTTAAAAGAGAGCTACGCAGCAGTTCAAGCTGACACAGCTTCAAAGAACTTATTCGATGAGTTCCGTACAATGCAACTTAGCCTACAACAAAAAATGATGCAAGGCCAAGAAATCACTGAAGAAGACAACCAACAAGCACAAGAAGTTGTAGCTCGCATTCAACAAGATGCTAAAATTACAAAATTAATGGAAACTGAGCAACGCCTAAACGTTGTAATCGGTGACGTTAACAAAATTATCATGAAGCCACTTGAAGAATTATATAGCGCGCAACAACAAGCGTAATAGTGGAAGACGCTCCTAGTTTAGGAGTGTCTTTTTTGTTTAGGGAATTTAATAGTTATACCACAAAAACTCCCTTTCAAAATAGCCATTTCTTATTGGTTATTTTGAAAGGGATATGTAACACATCTGTTAATTTTTTTTATTGCTGTTAATTGAAGTTTTAATATTTTTTTCGTTCAAAAACGTTTCAATCTCTTTTTGTTTCCTCCCATTTATTTTCTCAAGGCGTTTTGTAAAAGAAAAATTGGCTTTGAATAAGTTACCATCTTGGGTGAGTTTGTCTAATTCTTGATCTAGCTCTACGAAAATATCCGTAGATGATGACATAAATGCATAGATTTCTTTTGAAGGTTTTTTATAATCAGTAGGTAAATTATTATTACTAATAAACTCATGGAAATTCATATCGTTTTGTTTCGCTAAATCAATTAGTTTTTGTAATTTTTCTCGGTCAGATTCCGTGAAATTCTTATCAGAATTTGTTGAAGCGAGAGGGATAATATTTTCAGATAACTCCCAACTATAATCTATATAATTTTTTATATTTTGTTTCATTTCGTCTTCACTAATAGTTTCGTTTTTCTTTGAGGAACTAAATATATTTTCTGGAACTTTAATAGCAACATCTTAAATAGATTGTACATCGTTTTCTTCCCTAGGTTGTACACTGTTTGAACAAGCTGATAGAAATAAAAGAGTAAGTAGCATGAGTGAATATAAAGTATATTTCTTCATTTTAATCTCCTTTTACATTCATTAGTGTCTTTGTAAAATAGCAATATTCCATTTCAAATACTTTACTAAAAGTGCATATAGATGTTTTACCATTTGATAAGATATGACGGATATGAGTAAACCGACGCAAAAAGCGATGAACACATTATAAACATCGGAATAACTAATTTGATGAAACCCTTTAAAGAATCCTAATCCTATTAATAAAATAGGCGAAATAATTAATACTGGCGTGGCAATGATAAGTGCTAGAAGAATCGGTAATAAAAAGAGTAGTACGAAAAAGGCGATAAAGATAAAGGCAAAGTTTAAAACACTTAAGCTCATAACAGAAAACAGTGCTGCCATAATATTTTTTAGGCTGCGTCTATTGTCAGCGTTACTTATTACATATGAAACAGTAAGTTCTTTAGCGATAGTTTTAGGGTTTCCTAGCTTTTTAGAAATTTCCTCTTCAGATATTCCATCTTGTTTACCACTAATAAAATGAGTTTCGTACTCCGAGATAATATCCTCCTTTTCTGAATTAGGCATATTCCGTAGGGAAGAACTAAGTTGTTCTAAAAATTCACTCTTGTTCATAACGATCACTTTCCTTTATAAAATGATGAATTATGGCTGAAAATCCTATCTTTTTTCTAAGCAGCACACACAATCTATATCTACTTTTTGAAAGGAGATATACTAATCGTGAATAACATTCCAAATAATGGGTATTCCATTATTTACAAATATATCACTTACTATTATTCTTTGCAAGGTACTATAAATTTGTTAATAATGTGAATAGGGGGAAGTATTTTTGTGCATTTTTAGAAGAGATATAAAAATGTTATTTTAAGATAAACAAAAGGTTGTAAGCGCATTCTTTAAATCTTGTCAAAATAATGTCGAATTCATATTGTTGGAAAAATAATGCATTTGTAATATAATGATAAATGATACTTCACCAGCTTAATTAACTAGGTGAAATTAAAATCTTTATTACACAAATTATGAAACAAAGGGTAACTAACTGTTACGATTTATTTAACCAATTATAACGAAAGTTAATTAAATATATCAGTAAGCCCTGCTAGTCAAGTAATTGGCTAGTAGTGAGGGTTAACTGCGGGCAATCCCTAAAGCTGATTGAACTACAACGTGGCTAGAAATAGCGAGCGTGAATGTTGCGAAAGCAGAAAAAATCAATCAGATGATGCAAGGTTAAATCCTAAACATTAGAACAATGGGTCTTCCGCCTCGAATCATCTAAGTCAAAATGGATAGGATGAACGTTCAACGACTATCTCGTATAACTGACGAGAGTACATCACAAGCCTATGGTGGTGGAAAAATCCTCTATCTCTAAAGAGATAAACATATAGTCTGCGCTCATGTGAAAACATGAGAAGTTCATAAGAGAACTGGCTAAGGAATTGCGCCCTTAGTTGAACGAGATACATTTAATTAAATCTATCAAACCTCATTGAATCAATCGAACGTATGTGCTATGGTAGGTTCAATGAGGTAAGAATAATAATGAAATTTTTACGAGTTAGTCAAGTATCAGAATTAACAGGTTTGCATCCGAGTAGTCTTACGAGAATGCTGGTGGAACACGCTACGATTCAGAAGAACAAATCTTTCATTAAAGGAGTTACATTCTGATGATATTGGCGAAGAAAGTCAGACTAATTCCAACGCCTGAACAAGAAAAATTGCTTAGAAACCATGCTGGTGCTGCAAGATTCGCTTATAACTATTGTAAAAGAATGAGTGATAGATACTATAAGCTATTTGGAAAATCTGTTTCACAGTTAGCTTTACAGAAACGATTTACAAAGATTAAGAAGCGAAAGAGATATGAGTGGTTAAAAGACATTAATGCACAAGTTCCCAAACAGGCTTCAAAAGATTTTGATACGGCGAGAAAAAATTCGTTCAAAAAGTACAAAAATGGTTCTCACACTTCTTATAAATCCAAAAAAGATTTAATTCAAGGATTTTATACCAATTATGAAAGACTGGTTATAGGAAAGAAAGTCGTTCATATTCAGTCTATTGGAGAAGTGAAAACAAGCCAACAACTACCAAGAAATAAAAAACCATCCAACCCAAGAGTTACCTTTGACGGTCATCACTGGTGGATGAGTGTAGGGTTCCAAGAAGACTTTGAATCACAAGAACTAACCGATGAGTCGATTGGTGTGGATGTTGGTTTAAAAGAGCTGTTTGTAGCTTCTAATGGTATGAAAGAACGAAATATAAACAAAGATGCCAAGGTTAAAAAACTTTTGAAAAGGAAAAAGTCAGCACAAAGAGATATGTCTAGGAGATTTAAAAAAGGTGTAAAAATTCAATCTACCGGATATGAAAAAGCGAAAGCTGAGCACCTGCGGTTATCTAGGAAAATTACGAATATCCGAAATAACCATATCCATCAAGCAACAGCTAAATTGGTGAAAACCAAACCAATGAGGATTGTTGTGGAAGACTTACCTATCTCAAACCTGTTAAAAAACAAAAAACTATCGAAAGCATTTTCATTTCAAAAATTAAACTTCTTCTTTCAATGTTTATCATACAAGTGTGAGAAGTACGGCATTGAGTATGTAAAAGCTGATAAATGGTTCGCTTCAAGCAAGATTTGTTCATGTGGCGGCGTTAAATACGACCATTCAGTTCAACCAGAAGGACAGTGGAGTTTAAAGATTCGTGAATGGCGTTGTGCTTCATGCAATAGCTATCACGATAGGGATGTAAATGCTGCGATAAATTTATCAAGATGGGTAAAATAAATGCTTGATAATAGGAGGTAACGATACTGCCTCGTGTGGAGTGTTATACCCCTCGTCCCTTTGGGGTTGCGATAACACGATGAAGCACTAACTCGTGTAAATTTGATTGAATTGTATAGATTTAGTTAAGTTTATCGTATCGGATGATTAGTTTGAGTACAGGTGTAAAAGTAAACGACGTGAAGACAAAAACAAAAGGAGCAGATCTTGTTGTTGATTGTTTAATTAAACAAGGTGTTACACATGTTTTCGGTATTCCAGGAGCAAAGATTGACTCTGTATTTGATGTATTGCAAGAAAGAGGACCAGAGTTAATCGTTTGTCGTCATGAACAAAATGCAGCATTTATGGCAGCTGCTATTGGTAGATTAACAGGAAAACCGGGCGTATGTCTTGTAACTTCAGGACCAGGGACATCAAATTTAGCGACAGGTCTTGTTACTGCGAATGCGGAGAGTGATCCCGTTGTTGCTTTAGCTGGTGCAGTACCGCGTACGGATCGATTAAAACGTACGCATCAATCTATGGATAATGCTGCACTATTCGAACCAATCACAAAATATAGCGTAGAAGTAGAGCATCCTGATAATGTGCCAGAAGCACTTAGTAATGCATTTCGAAGTGCGACTTCCACAAATCCGGGAGCTACTTTAGTAAGTCTTCCGCAAGACGTTATGACTGCGGAAACAACTGTAGAGTCTATCGGTGCGCTTTCTAAGCCACAGCTTGGAATCGCTCCCACAAATGATATTACATATGTAGTAGAAAAAATAAAATCAGCGAAATTACCAGTTATTTTACTCGGTATGAGAGCGAGCACAAATGAAGTGACGAAAGCTGTTCGTAAATTAATTGCGGATACAGAACTTCCTGTCGTTGAAACATATCAAGCAGCTGGTGCGATTTCACGTGAGTTAGAAGATCATTTCTTCGGCCGCGTTGGATTATTCCGTAACCAACCAGGTGATATTTTACTAGAAGAAGCAGACCTTGTGATTTCTATTGGTTATGATCCAATCGAGTATGATCCAAAGTTTTGGAATAAACTTGGCGACAGAACGATTATTCATCTTGACGACCATCAAGCAGATATCGACCATGATTACCAACCAGAGCGTGAATTAATTGGTGATATTGCCTTAACGGTAAATAGCATCGCGGAAAAATTACCGAAACTTGTATTAAGTACGAAATCAGAAGCGGTGTTAGAACGATTACGCGCAAAATTATCAGAACAAGCAGAAGTTCCGAACCGTGCTTCGGAGGGTGTTACGCACCCACTTCAAGTGATTCGTACACTTCGTTCTTTAATTAGTGACGATACAACTGTTACATGTGACATCGGTTCCCATTCTATTTGGATGGCGAGATGTTTCCGTTCTTATGAACCACGTAGATTATTATTTAGTAACGGCATGCAAACGTTAGGTGTTGCACTTCCTTGGGCAATCGCAGCTACTTTAGTAGAACCAGGTAAAAAAGTAGTTTCCGTATCAGGTGACGGTGGTTTCTTATTCTCAGCGATGGAGTTAGAAACGGCGGTACGTTTAAATTCTCCAATCGTCCATCTTGTTTGGAGCGACGGCACATATGATATGGTTGCATTCCAACAAATGATGAAATACGGCAGAACATCAGCTACAGAGTTTGGCGATGTGGATCTTGTGAAATATGCGGAAAGTTTCGGGGCGTTAGGTCTTCGTGTTAACACGCCTGATGAATTAGAAGGGGTATTAAAAGAAGCATTAGCAGCAGATGGTCCTGTCATTATTGATATTCCAATTGACTATCGTGACAATATTAAATTAAGCGAAAAATTATTACCAAACCAATTAAACTAATGGAGGCAGATTTGAGATGACTGTTGCGCAATTAATTGATATTGATGCAAAAAAAACGAAAACGAGTAATGAAGTATATCAAACATCTACAATGCTTGCGCTATTAGATGGTATATATGATGGTGTGATTAGCTTTGAAGATTTGAAAAAACATGGTGATTTTGGCATCGGCACATTTGATCAATTAGATGGTGAAATGATTGCATTTGATAATGAATTTTATCATTTACGTTCAGACGGTTCAGCAGAAAAAGTAGAACCAGAAGAAACAACACCATTTGCGACTGTAACGTTTTTTGAAAAAGAAATGAGTTATACGGTAGAGCGTCCGATGAATCGTGAAGAAGTTGAAGCATTATTACATGAATTAATGCCAAGTAAAAACTTATTTTATGGTATTCGAATGGACGGTACGTTCCGTGAAGTAAGAACGAGAACTGTTCCAAGACAAGAAAAACCGTATACACCGCTCGTTGAAGTGACGAAATCACAACCAATCTTTTCATTTGAAAATACAGAAGGTACGCTTGCTGGATTTTGGACACCAGATTATGCGCAAGGTATTGGTGTAGCAGGATTCCACTTACATTATATTGATGATGAAAGAAGCGGGGGTGGACATGTTTTCGACTATGTTATAGAAAACTGTACGATTCAAATTTGTCAAAAAGCTCATATGCATTTAGCACTTCCAGAAACAGCTGATTTTATGGCGGCTGAATTATCAAGAGAAAACTTAGAGGATAATATTGCAACTGCGGAAGGTGCAGAGTAAAAGGGAAGCCGATTCGGCTTCTCTTTTATTTTGAGTTACTCCCGATATGCGGAACAATGCTCATCAGAAATAGAATAGTTCTCTTTACCAGTTAAGGCTGATACTTCTACTAATTGATGTCCAAGCCCATCCCATACTGTAACAGTATATAAGGATGACCATTTAATATTCCCACGAGCGAGTCGGAAAGAATAATAGTCGTTATCTGTTGTTACTAAAACTTTGTTATAAATAATATTTTTCGTTTTTTTATTTTGTAAAATAAGGACAAAGTCTAGTTTATCTTCTTCTTTCGGAATTTGTAGTATTCTTGCTACAAACATTCCATTTGGGTTTTTCTTCGTTTTATATACTTTTTCTGATTCTATTTTTAGTTCAGGTTTGCCTCTCATAATCTCTCCCTTTAACATATGCTTACTTCTTTGAAACAAACGGATGCCCCTCATAATAAAAACGCCACGGATAATGTACAGCTTCTTCTGCATAGTCGATATTAATACGAGGTCCTGCTGCTATTTTATATTGTGATGATATGTGTTCATCTTTTGGGACGAGTTCAATATGTAATGTGTCACTTTGTAATGATAAGCCTCGTTCTTCTAAAGTAATTCCGAGGGCACGGCATAGTTTGCCAGGACCGTTTGTTAAATTTTTGTACTGCGCTTTTGTAATGTCTGTTTTGTTGTAGCGTGCTAGTTTTATTTCTTCTATTCCATTTACCGGCTCAAGGGCTCGAATGAGAACACCTTGCGGGGTGCCAACTGGTGCTGTAATAACGTTAAAACAATGATGCATACCGTAAATTAAATATACGTAAGCATGCCCTGGTGCGCCAAACATGACTTCTGTGCGGTCTGTCCGTCTGCCGCCGTAACTATGTGCGGCCTTATCATCTGGGCCTTTATATGCTTCTACTTCTACAATGATTCCGCTTCGCTTTATTCCGTCTACAATATGAACAAGTTTTTGCCCGAGTAATTTTTTTGCTACTTCTAACGTATCGCCTTCATAAAAGGAAGGAGGTGCCTGCATTGTACTATCTCCTTTACTAAGTGTATATGTATATAGTAAACCAAATTTTCAGTAGTAATTCTAACTCGTTCTATTTATCGGGTGTATTTCATAAATTATGGATAGAGTACAACAGCGAAGAGGGGGAGTGCGACATGATTTATCGCTTACTAGCTCTTAATATAGATGGGACACTACTATACAACAATGGAAAAATTGCAAAAGGATTAAGAGAAACAATTGAATTTGTGAAAAGAAAAGATGTATACGTTACGTTATTTACGAGCCGTAATTTTCAATCCGCTCATAAAGTAGCAAAGGCGTTAAAATTAGATTCTATATTAGTGACACATGGTGGTGCTTTCGTTTCAGCAACGTTAGATAAGCCGTACGTTCAAAGAAGATTATCTGAAGAGAAGACTTTTAACATTGTGCAAGTGTTAGAGCACTTTGATTGTAACGTACGTATTTCTCATGAACGGTTTTCGATAGGAAATCGTGAGAGAAATACACCAAACTTAATTGCGCGCACTGTATTATCAAGCGCAGATCCGTTATTTTATCCAGTTCAATTTGTAGATTCGTTAGGTGACGCGCTTCGTGACCATCCGGTAGCGGCGCCAAAAATTGATGTTCTTTTCCAAACTAAGGGTGAAAAAGAAAGAGGGCTGAACACATTAAGAAAAGCATTCCAAGATGTAGAGTATGTTGAATGTGATTCAAAACGAATAGAAATCTTGCCGCAAAATGTATCAAAGTTACGCGGATTACAATTGCTTGGAGAGCATTTAAATATTTCGCTAAATGAAATGGTTGCGATTGGAGATAGTATGGAAGATTTAGAGGTTATTGAAAACGTGGGACTTGGTGTAGCGATGGGGAACGCACCTGTAGAGTTAAAGCAAGCAGCAGATTGGATTACACGTTCAAATAGTGAGAACGGTGTAGAGTACATGATTAAAGAGCATTTCCGTAAGCAATTCCCGCTTCCGTTTTTGAAGAATCATAAAAATACACCGAAACGATGAAAGAAAAACGTAGCTTTTTGGCTACGTTTTTTTTGTTGAGCTTATTAAAATGAATGAAAACGTTTTAAATTGTGAATTGTGTATGGGATTCATACAATTCACTTGAATCCTTTAGAAAACTAATGTAAAGTGGATGATGTTGCCAAAACAGTTACACCACATGAAATATTCTTCAGATTAATTTTATTGAGCTCCCGTACGTAAAAACATTTCCGCATGATAGTTTAGTTCACGTATTATTTCAAAAATGAATTGTAGTAATTTTATTAAGTAGTTGTAGCGTTCCTTTGTTTTATTTAAATGGATTATTTTAAGTTAATGTGAGTAAGACCTGGTACATATGAAATGTGCTTCTTTTTGTGATTTTAGGAAGTTTAAAAGGGGGAATGAATTTCTTGAGGAAATCATTTAATCAAAAAATTAAAAAGTTAAGTAGTAGTTTAATAGTTGTATTACTAATATGTATGAATTTTTTAATCCATTTACCATTTAAAGCGGAGGCAGCTACAACAGAGTTAAAAGGTTTAGGTGATGTATCTTATTACAACGCCATCATTTTTGGAGATCATAGTGCAACGAGTGCGGATATTGAAGGTGCGATGGCTGTTCAGAAAAATATGAACGCATCAAGTTATACAGTCGTAGCGGCTGCAACTGGAGCAAATAACTTAGCTGGAGCAACTTGGGTAGATGAAGGATATCCATCATTATTACTAGGCGGTCAATTTACGAAAGCGGGAGCAGGACAAGTAATTATTCAAGATGGAACAGTGGCGATGACAAAAGACGGTGACCCAGATGGCGCAATGAAAACGTCATATGACCGTATCTCTTATAAAGAGCAAGCGGAGATTGATGCTAAGTTTAAAGAATTTAGAAAAGACGTTGATGGTGTAATTGGGGATGCAAGTAAACTACACACTGATAAGCCAAAACCTAATATGAGCTTTGGAATCGGTGAAGATGTAAACAACCCTAATATTTATGTCTCTTCAGGTCAGACGGGAAAGAAAGCATTTGATGTAAAAGACGTTTTTCTTCCGAATGTAGAGAATAAAGACTTTATTGTTATTTATTCAGATGCAGAAGAAGTGAGTTTTGGTGGCGGTGCAATTTTGTATGATACAAGAAATACTGGGATGGCGACGGATTTAATTAATACATCTCAAGCATATGACCCTAATTCATCTTTTACTGAGTTAGCTAGTAAGGTAATTTGGGTATTTCCTAATGCTACAAAGATAACAACTAAAGGTTATGGTGTAGTAGGTAGTGTGTTTGCACCTAATGCAGTTGTAGAAACAAAAGGTGGTTCTATTAATGGACAAGCCTATGTTGGAGGATTACACCAAAGAGATGGTTTTGAGGTTCATAACTTTAAATTTAACTGGCCAAAGTGGAATAAACCAGCAGCCGAAAAAGGAAATTTACAAATTAAAAAAGTTGATGAAAATGATAAAAACATTGTTTTAAAAGACGCAAAATTTGATGTTATAGACAAAGATAATAACATTGTGGCTACTGTTACAACAAACGAAAAGGGTATTGCGGAAGTTAAAGATTTACCACTTGGTGACTATTTTGTAAAAGAAATAAGTGCACCAGAAGGATATATAAAAGTTGATACACCAGTCAAAGTAACAATTGATAATACAAACGTAATTGAACTTGTTATGAAGAATACGAAAAAAGTAGAGAATGGCCAATTTAAATTATTGAAAAAAGATAGTGAATCTGGTCAACTTCTACCAGGTGCAAAATTTGATGTTATCGATAAAGATGGGAAAGTTGTGGAAACAATTGTTACAGATGATAAAGGTGAAGCCTTATCGAAACAACTTCCAGTTGGAAGCTATACATTAAAAGAAGTAGAAGCACCGAAAGGATATGAATTATCATCTAGTTCAGTTTCTGTTGATGTAGAGGCTAATAAAGTAGTGACTGTAGATGTGGTGAATAAAAAGATCCCCGAAAAAGTAACAGGTCAATTTGAAATTGTGAAAGTAGATGCGGAAGATAAAACGAAAGTATTATCAGATGCAGAATTCGAAGTGTATAAAGATGGTAAAAAAGTAGATACGTTACGAACAGATAAAACTGGTAAAGTAGTTTCTCA
>NZ_JBNPJZ010000168.1:0-5651 GCF_050312695.1 Bacillus sp. AF62
AAGTATAAAAAAGATTGAAGAAATTAATTTCTTCAATCTTTTTTATTTTATCTTTATTCATATATTTAATCTTACTTGAGGATATTGCAAAACTAAAATAAATATGCACCGTTATGAATCAGAAAAACTAACTGAACATGCAGTAGATAGCGATTTTGATCATACCAACGAGGCTATTCCAGCCCCTTTATCTTTTAATGTACTAAACTACTATTCAATTTTCCCAGGCTCTTTCATCGACTGTTTCCCAAAGATTGTGGTTATAAGATATGATAACACACGACGGCTTGAGCTTTTAATTTGTTGGCCATTTCGTAAATTAATAAGATTTACCAGAAAGATATCACACATATCTGCATTATGATAAGGGTGTTGGCTATCATAAACAGCGTCTGCAATAGAAAACAACACATGTTGGTCCTCTATGTCTTGAAATAATACAGGAGCCACTTTGCTATTATGTACATTTGCTGTTGTCAACACATAAGATAACACAACACTTCCTGGTGCTGAACAAGCATGAGTCTTATATCCTTTATATCAACTATAACGGGGCAATTCCCCCACCTTGCTTGTGAATCATACAAACTACTCCGTAAGGCCGTGCTATCAATTAAAACACATGAAATTAGTTCAAATTTAAGGTTCCTAAAGATCCTTTTTATGAATGACTGAAATACCTTCTTTACGAAACCAAGTACCTACATGTGAAAAAGTAGAAATATGAGGAACAAAAGACAGAACACAAGATGCACAAAAGGAAGGATATTGATGTAAAAAACGATTCAATTTGCGTAAAGAATGAATTTAAAATACAGTTTTTAAGAAAAAACATTTGAGTAAAAATTTTCTACAGATGGGTGGACGATTTGTAATAGGCAGAACGCCTCCTATGGTTAAACTGTCTACATACATAAATAAAATATGTACAATGGATTGATTTTGATTAAAATTGGTTATCATACTCGTAAATTCGTCCTTTCTGGAGATAGTTTGAGTTCTTCCAGGAAAAAGGATTTCTTTATGTATTCCTGTTTGGATATTTATTAGTTTTGCAACATCATCTAAAGAAACTAGATATTAAATTAATTTAGCATATTATGGATGAATTGCTAGCATAGTATTCTTTTTAATACTAATTCCTCATTTTTTTGCATTCAGCATCATATACATATATTGATACTTTCCATGAAATGAGGGATAGTTTTGAATTCAGTATTCCTTTCAGGATATTATGGAGAAAAAAATACCGGTGATGATGCTTTACTTAAGTGTGCATTGTGGGGATGCTATTCATTTTTAAAACCTGATTCTATAAATGTCACTACTTTTCCTTTCACACACAATGAATTTTCTTTTAATTCTATTTTTTCAAAAAAAGAATCTGTTCGTAATAATAATTTAATAAATTTATATTATTATGCTATAACTGCACAGTATATAGTATTTGGTGGAGGCTCTGTATTTCACTCTACAGATAAAATGACCCAGAATATAGATTTAATGGACTTATGTAGAAGTGATAAAGCAATTGCGTTAGGAGTATCATTCGGTCCCTTTAGAGATAGTGGGGCAGAAACGGCATGTAAAAAATTATTAGAAAGATTTAAGTATATTGGTTGTAGAGATAGTGCTAGTTTTCAATTGGTCCAGAGTTTAGCACCACATGTAAAAGTAGAAAAAACTTTCGATTTAGCACCATTATTATTTAGAGCTTTAGGAGAGAAAAATACTTATTTAAATAATAGAAATCGAAAAGGCTTAGGGTTAGCACTTTGTCATTATGAACAATACATTAATGGTGATATAAGTATAGAAAAAAGAAGAATTAAAAAAATAATTAACGTATTAAATCAACTTTCATCTTATGATATTGAAGAAATAATATTAATTGACTTTAATGGTCATCCAATTTTTGGAGATTCCAATATACATAAAGAAATCATCCAAAATTTAAAAGTATCTATTCCGATTAAACATGTACCATATCATCAAGATCCTCTAAATGCTTTGAAAAAAATTGCGAATCTAAAGTGTCTAATTGGTATGAGATTACACAGTTCTATATTTGGCTATATAACTAATACACCGACAATCATCTTTTCGTATCATCCAAAATGTGTAGGGTGGGCAGAGCAAGTAAAAGCTTCAAAGGATTTCGTTATAAATTCTCAACAGTTTGAAGAAGAGGAATTACTTACTTGTATAAACAATATTTTTAATTCTGGTTATAAAAATCCCAAATTAAGTATAGAGCAAGCTGAAAAATTAGCGTTACGAAATTGGGAGGGAGCCAAATGGACTTTATGTCAATAGTGATTCCACTATACAATAAAGAGCATTACATAAAAAGAGCTATTAAATCGATTCTTAATCAAACCATCCAAAATTTCGAAATTATTGTTATTGATGATGGATCTGAAGATAATGGTTGTAACATGGTAAGAAGTTTTCAGGATCCTAGAATCCAATTAATACAGCAAAAGCATAGCGGAGTCGCATCTGCTCGTAATAGAGGAATTGAAAGTGCAAGAGCAAATATTATTGCATTTTTAGACGCCGACGATGAGTGGCGACCTACATTTTTAGAAACAATTTGTAATTTAAAAAAAAAATATCCTAATGGTGGAGCGTATGCTACAAGTTATGAAATAAAATTAAAAAATAATAAAGATATAATCCCAAAATTCAAACACATCCCCCCTTTTCCTTGGGAAGGAATTATTTCAAATTATGCTCATGCCGTACTGGGGGATTTGCCCCTTATTTCTTCAGCTATCGCTATTCCTGTAACCACGTTTAAAAATGTGGGAAAGTTTCCCATAGGGGCGCAGTTAGGCGAAGATCAGGATATGTGGTTTCGTATTGCAGAAAAATATACTATTGTATATAGTCATACTCCACAAGCTATTTATTATCGAGGTTTGCCACACAGTCTTTGTACTGATTTACAAATTATAGAACCTTACCCAATTATAGAAACTATAGAAAATATTTTGAAATCAAGTATAAAAGAAAATGAGTTTTATTTAAAAGAATATTTAGCTAAATTACAATTAGATTTTTCAAAAAAATTATTGCAAGCAAATAAATTGAATACCGCCAAAAATTTCCTCGACAAATGTAATACAAAAACATTCATCACATGGAAATTTAAATTATTGATGTTATATTATTTAAAAGCAACCTTCTTCAAAACTTTCAAGTAAATTATTGTGATATCCCTTTAATAAAAACAGAATTTCAAGTTGGAAAATATACCTACGCAAAAAAGGTAGTATTATATAATTTTCTACTTTTGTAACTGCAAATTCAACATAAATTCTTTGTTTCTTGTATTTTTTAATATTTGAATTATATTTTATCTTTGGCTGCCTATTTTCCATCTTGTTCATAATGTTATTTGCCCTGTTCTTAAATGCGGCGATTTCTCACTTAAAATGAATCACGAGGTTGTTAATTTGGAATACTTTAATTAAATTATACATCTTTTGTTTGTATAGTGGACAAAATAGAATAAATAAAGAAAAATTAATATGTTATAAGAAATAATAGGGAATATTTCTTATAACATATGTCTGAATATTTTTGACTCCTCTATTATTCAATTAACAATTGTTAATTGAATAACTAGTAAAGGAGGAAATAAATTACTCTTTTTTTCTAGCTATTAATATTGAGACATAAACATGTAATGTGAAAATTTACATACGGATTATAAAGGCTGAAAGGAAAGTGAAAAACAAATGATTTTAGGTATAGTTGGTAGGGTTAATATAAATTAAAATGGTGTAGTAATGAGTTGAATAAGTAAAAGTACTTCAAGGATGAAGTGATTTTATATAATATTAGAAACTTTTTAAGATTTCTAATATTATTTTATCTTTTTCGATTTTAGCGAATAAAAAAAGATAAAATAATAGAATCTAGAAAAAAAGCTCTCCACCATACACCTGTTTAGGGCTCTGGTGCAAAAACTTCAGGCCATTTGCAAATACTCTCTCAAACTTGGACATACTGATACTATTATTCTTAAAAAGGTGTGTGATCAGTATGAAAAAGGAAACTTCGTTTAAATGGAAAAGCACTATCAACCAGATATTATTTTATTAACTGTGCGCTGGTACCTACGGTAAAATCTCAGTTTTCGTGATTTAGTAGAAATGATGGAGGAAGGAGAGCTATCTGAAGGAAACACGATTAATTTTTATCTAAGTAAATTCAGAAATCAAAAAGCTTTGCAGGTTTTTCATGCTTCAAAACCTTGTGGAATCACAGTTGATAAAAAAGAACAGATTTATTTACAGAATCAGTCTGTTCAAAATCAAAAACAATTCATTCATCAATTATTTAGATTAACAGGGTAAAGGACGATTCCGGTAGGAATCCACATTGTTCTTTGGAATATATCCTTTATTCATACCAGAACCGTATTATTTGTTATCTTGAATGTAGAGAATAATTTTACTACTGCAAATGTAATTCTCATTCTAATTCATCTTTTTATTTGAATATCCTTCTATTTACCATAAATGTAATAACACGTTCTTCTTTTTATAAGCTAGTAAAAAAATATGAAGCACAAGAAAAAACGAACCATACAGCTGAAACTGAATGATATGTGGAAAGGAGGGAATCGAGTTTCTTCCCATTATATAAGGATTGTAATGGGCGATTTCGTACATCCCTCATATTTCGAATCAGTCCTTGCAAAATTTAGCGAAGATATGATATGTGTTAAGGGGATCCCCTTGATAAGTCGGGTGTGCTATTACACACATTGATACAAGACACACTTTTTAAACAAACGTTTCATTCTTTATTATTTGCGCCAAACCCGGAGAGGATTTGCTATTTATAGCGAATCCTCTCCTTAAATGAAATTCAAATTACTAGAGTAAAACAGAAATTTTTTCCACATATTGCAAAAACATTAAAAAGGATATGTATGGACAGCGCGAATCTTATTCCTAAAAGGAAGTGTTGTAATGGACATGTTTCATGTACAATGACCTGGTCAAGAAAACCAATTCATTGTACTTTGTAAACAAGTTTATGTTTTTTAATTTTGCAACAGCACCATCGTATTTAGAATTATCAACTTGTTGCCCCTGGCGTCACTGCTAAGTCAAAAGTAGCATCATCATATTGGAAAGCCCTATTATCCAGAACTGCTGAACCATCTTGAATAACTGCATTTAATCCAATTCTAGGATCAATAGTATAATATGCCGCGCCTACATATTTATCATACGGATATGAATCTATTGCGTTTGGAATCGTCATTGTTTCTATATTTGTTACTTCACTTGTGACTGTAATTGCATGATTATACATAGCACTTAATTGTGCACTAAATTCTTGTGTGGCTGAAGCAGGAACTACACCTCCCCCTTCTGTAAAACTCATTTTATACCCCAATGTTATTGAACCACCAACCACATCTGCTGTTGATAGACCTGATTTTACAGATTGACTAAATTGATAGGATGAATTTTTTGACACTACAGCAGAACCTAATTTATTAAAGTATGTATCTCTTGTTACTGTTGTTCCATCAAAATAAGCAAGTAAGAGGGTGTTGCAAAACTCATAAATATCCAAAAATGAATGCATAAAGAAATCCGTTTTCCTGGAAGAATGATAGTATC
>NZ_JBNPJZ010000169.1:0-5443 GCF_050312695.1 Bacillus sp. AF62
CAATCCAAATTGCTGATACAAAATACATTGCTTATGGTGGCGGTCCTGCTGCTAATAAACGATTTGTACATGTAGAGCTCTCTGAAACAAGTGACCCTATTAAATTTAAAAAATCCTATGAGAGATATGTGAAGCTACTAGCTAAGATTTTACGTGATAGAAACATTGATCCATCCATTGGATTGTGGACGCATAAAGACATTACGTATAAACTTGGTGGCACAGATCACGAAGATCCGATTGATTATCTTCGCAGTCATGGTGTATCAGAATCAAAGTTTCGTGCTGATGTATTAAAAGCATATAATGGAAATTCTATTTCAGTTGAAGCGAAACCAAAGCAACCAAGTGAAGTACCTGGTGTTATGAATGAAGCGGGAGTAGCGTATATTGATGGATACCATATAAACCTTCGTTCTGGTCCATCCACAATAAATAGTGTTATTCGTAAGTTACAAAAAGGTGAATCATATAAAGTCTGGGGTAAAGTAGGAAATTGGTTGAATCTTGGAGGAAATCAGTGGATTTATAACGATTCCTCATACATTCGCTATAAAGAAGAATGGTTATCTGTAGAAGGTAAACGTGTAGTTTCTAAAGTGAATGACTTACGATTCTATTCAAAGCCTTCCTGGTTAGATAGAGATGTTGCAGGAACTGTGGATGAAGGGTTAGGATTTACAATTGAGGCGAAAGTAGGTGTGGATGGTTCATCGCAATATAAAGTACATAATAGTAAAGGGGAGATATATTATGTAACAGCAAATTTAGTCTGTGTATATGTGAAATAGGAAAAAAGAAGAAGGGCTTCTTTGACACATTTAGTGAAAGGGCCCTTTTTAGAATTTTCTCCTGGCTTCTTTTCTATTATTTTAGAAAATCAAAGCATATTATTTTCAGTTATTGCTGCTTAGGGTAGTCAAATGTTATATGATATTTAGACACTATTTCAAAATTAGTTGTGTTTTTTATTTTTACTTTCATTCAATACACCGTCAGCTAGAAATTTAATACTTGCGCCTATACTAAGAGCGAATATTACTCCTCCTATTTTAGTCTGATAGAAATTAAATATAAATAATACAACAGAAAGTACAATACTTAAGATAGCGATTATATAATATTTATTCATAGACTGGCTCCTTTTATTGTAATTTTGAAAGAGTTTTATCTCGAATCTCATAGATATAATCACCTAGTTGATTTTTAAACTCTTCAATATGAGTAACAAATATTAAACTATTGCCTCTTTCAAGAAATTTAACTAAAATTTTATATATTTCTTGTTGAGAATTTTTATCAAGTGCTGTAAAAGGTTCATCTAATAATAGAAGATTAATATTACGACTAATCATAGAGATAAGAAAGAGTTTATATTTCATTCCCAAAGAATAAGTATGTACTTGATCATGTAAAGATTCTTGACTAAGTTCAAATAAATCACAGTACATTTTAACTTCTTGTAGGTAATTATCTTTATCTTTTATTCTCCACAACGAGCATATGTATTGAATATTTTCCCATCCCGTAAGTAAATCAAAAATTGGTGGGTTGTTAGGAATAAAAGCTGTATTTCTTTTGAACTCTAACAAATCAATTTCTTTTCGTTTCTTATAAATTTTCGTTTCAGTTCCTGTCATCATATAATTTAGCAACGTAGTTTTACCAGAACCATTTGCTCCAGTGATACAGTATGATTTTCCATCTTCAATGATTAAAGAGGATTCCTGTAATATTATTTTATTTTCAAATTGTAATCTCGGTACTTGAATCTTATATGCCAATACCTATACCCCCAAATAATTGAACCATATTTAAACTGATAACTATAATAAATAAAATGGATAAAATAATTTTTGAAAAATTCGTACTAAACCCTACTAATTTCGTAAATCCAACATACATCGCTATACAAACTAATCCAACACTTAGTAATGAGAATACTACAAAAATAAACTGTGGTAAATCTCCTCCAAAATTTATAATGGTTAGAAAATTTAATGCTTGTGTAATCAAAAAGATTGAAGTTCCTGATAATATTACACTATACATTTTTTTTATGGATAGATCCGGTTTATTCATTAGACCTATCAATGACCAAAACATTGTAAAAATAAAACATAGTATGAGTATAAATGGTGTTATAATTGCTGATATTAACACCACTATAGTTAACCAATCTTTGAATGCGTGAAAGGATTTGAAATTGTAAATAACTGTAGATAATAATGTGTTAAAAAATAATAAAGAAACAATATTAAATAAAACAACCTTTTTTTTTGTATTAAAAAATGAACTAGAATTATTTTCGTTTTCTTTCATAGAAATTCTCCTTTTAAAATGAACTATAGTAACCTTCAATTAAAGATGCTAATCCACAACATACCGATGCGATTACAATTACACTTCCTATTTCTAAATAGACTTTTTTCCAAGAAAAAGATACTGTTTTTATTTTTATTAGAATATAAATAGGTAAGTAAGTAATAGAAGACATTAAAAATATGGACAACAATTCGGGTAATGCGTGTGGTAAAAATCCAGTGAATATAGGGGACATCCCTGCACTTTTAAATATCGTATATAAAGTCTCACCAACTATTACACCGTTAAAAACTACAACAAAGAGGGAATAAACACCCCCTGTTAAAGTCCCTATAACTAAAATACTGAAAAGCACTAAAATATTATTATTAAAAACTGTAGATGTATCTAACTCTTTTGGTTGTAAATTAATAATTTGATCATTTGCAGAGAAGCATCCGTAAATAAACCCACTTAAAAATAATAATAATTGTAACAGGATTAAAAACTTCCAAGGAAAAATTATAAGTTTAGCTTTCATTTTTTCACAACCTTAACCATTTAGAGTCAAATTTTTTAATGTTATTGACAGCATATTTTTTTGAAACAAATATAAATGCTCCACTTATTAAAATATAAAAGATTACATAGGTAGAAAAAATGTAAAATATCACTTGTACTGGAATCTGCATAAATAATAAGAAATATAAAAAATATAATAATGGTAGAACTAATATTTTTCGTGGTATGGCTTGAATTTTATTAATAAGCTCCTCTTCTTCTGTGGATCCTACATCCATATAAGTAATATAGTCTGTTTTAATTAGAAATGTAGTAGCCCACATTTGAACGATAGGTACTAATATGAATGTAATACATATTATGATTATCCCGAAGATATATGTAATATTTATAAACATCATATATATAGTAACTAGCAACAAACATATTGTAGGAATAATCATTAAAGTATACATTAGTGAAATTTTACTTCTATATAATGGGTATATGCCTGTTCCAGAAAAACGAAATAGTACAATTTTTTCTCTCATTGCACCTAATAAAAATAATTGAGGGTACTCTGTTCTTAATTCAAAACAATGATTAAACATGATTAACAATAATAACGCCATAAATAGTAAATATTCTAAGGCATTATCATGTGAAGAGTGAAATAAGTTCACAAAAAGTCCCATATAAAATAAAGATTCATATGTAAAGAAAATCATTTGGAAGAATTTTGGTGAAATTAAAAACCTTTCTCTTTCCAATAATTTAATTTCAAATTCCAAAATCTCATCGTTAAATATTCTTCTATTAAATGATGAATATAGTTTTGAGAAATAATACAGTAAATCTTTTTTATTTTTCACTGAAACTATAAACCTATTTAGTAAAGGCTTACTTTTTATAGATAGCACAAGTGCTATACATAGCAATAAAATGAAACTCATATACGGTGAAAAAATGACATAATCACAAATTGACTTTAATACGAATAATGTTTTATTCATACTGTCTTGCAAGGGATTAATAATAGAATTAAAAAATTCTTGTGTAACTGTCTCTGCATAATCTTCATCCGTTAAAATCTTAGACGTAATAATACGTTCGCGTACTACATAAAATGGTTGTTTAAAAATATCTACTAGTTTGTAACCTAAGAAAAAAAAGAGGCATGAAAATACAGCATAAAATAAAAAGCGAATTGCTCCTATTGGCTTTTGAATTTTACTAATGAAATAGGAAGCGGAAATTTTGTTAAATAAAGTGAATATTAATATTAGTAGTAATATACAGTTTGTAAGTGAAAGAATTGTATATACGAATCCTTTTAAATACATGTTCAATATAAACAATAAAGATAGGCCACTAATATTTCCAAACAACGCCCATAGTAAAGAAGAAAACATGTTTAAATTGTAGACTTTCTCCATGGGAAACAGACTGTAGATGTATATGTCAGACTTTAATATTGCTGTTTCTTTATATGAAGTAATTGATTTTATAAAGCAAGAAATTATGAGAAAACCAACATTTGCATATAAAATATTCCACATATATTTCTCATTGAATAAAACGTTTGAAATATAAAACATAAAAATTCCTATGAATATTTTAAATAACATACTACAAAGAATTAAGTTTCTATTGGATACACGTTTAGTAAAAGAAAATCTATTTAATATTGCAGAATATTGAGTTGTAAATTTTAATTTAAAATCTATTGATAGAAGTTTTAATATATTCACAACTACCTCCATTGTTTCTTTATATTTAATGTAAGAAAGAGACTGAATAGTATTATCCAGTCTCTTTCTTAATTTAAAATAAATTAGTAAGCAATTGCAGCTTTCTTACCTTTTTCTTTAGCTAAATCCGTAAGGTATTTTCTAATACCTTGTGCTCCAGCTGCAGCAACAAGAGCTGCTCCACCTGTTCCAAGAGAACCGATTAAAGCAACAAGGGAAACACCCCAAGAGATATAGTCAAGCCATGCAAAGACTTGTGCGGCTGCTACAGTAGATAAATTGAACTCTTTTACTAAATTCATTTCAGGTAAAATGCCTAATAAGAATGCATATGAAGCCAATAAAGCACCACCTACTGCAAGTAAAGCACCAAAGCTAACTGCTCTTCCTTTAACTGAGTATGTCATAATATCGCCTCCTTCCAAAAGTAATCTTAATATATAATTTTAAATATTTCAATTTATTTTTTTATTCAAAATATGCATAAAAAACTTTTGTGAATTTTTAAAACATATTATATATAAAAATAACTATAGTGATGAGAATTATAAATGTAAATTAAATGAAAAATGTATTTATATTCATTTTTTAGAAAAAACAAAATATTTCATCCTGTCATTATTTTAAAGTTATGATATATTTAATTGTTAATAAAATTAAAATTTATTATTAAAAAGGAGACATATGATGCAATCAAATATTATTTCTACCCCAAAAAGAAAAAAGAAAGAGATTATTGTTGGGGTTATTGCACTAATTGTTATTGTAGCGGCAATTAATATTTTTGTTATGCAAGGTAAGAAGAAGGGTGCATCAACAAATGCTGATGCTGTAAGTTTTGAGAAAGTGACAGAGCGTAAGCTGAATAATACAAAGTTAATTTCTGG
>NZ_JBNPJZ010000170.1:0-5267 GCF_050312695.1 Bacillus sp. AF62
TTCTTCTTCTTTTTTTGTTCTTGTTCAATCTCTTCTTGTATCGTTTTGTCTACGACTTCTTTTATTTCTGGTCTCATATCATTCCTCCCCTTACAACATGTATCAAGATTGATTAGAATATTTTCGAACAATTAGCCCATATGTAAGGGCCAAAAGAATAGGTATAATCGCAAAAACATGAAATAGTAACGTTAAAACAGTAGATTGCTGGTTTTGTATAAAGTCTAATAATCCCAAATGACCGATTCCTACAAACCAAATGAAAAAGGCTAGTTTGGCCCTGTCATCAATACGACAATGTGTTTCACGATGGATGATTTGGAGAGCGAGAAGAATGAGCGTATACCAAATAAGTAATCCTAAACCTATCCATCCTAATAAATCGGTCGGCCATTCTCTTTGAATGAAAAGAATGATTATGTTCATCCATCCCAAACACCCGATACAAAGAAAAATACTGATACTCACCATTTTCATACAAGTTAATCCCCAGTTTTGCATATCTATATCGCTCCTTTTTTCATGAAAAGATAGTAAAGTCCTATAAAACTAGGACTCTACTCATCTTTTTTTGGTGGCTCCAAATCATCTAAGTTATCTAAGTTTTGTGGATCAGTAGAGGGCATCCAATTTTCACTTCCAGCGGCTACAGCTCCATATTGTATATCTGGCGTATCGATCGTTACCGCTTTTTCTTGAATCGGCTCATTTTTGCTTACTTCTTTCTCATTTACTTGTGCCAAATCAGAATTGGAAACGGATTCCGTTGGAATAAATGCGTCAGAAAAATTTGATAATTGTACGGTTGACTAGACATATATATAAGGTTTTTTAGCGACAATTTGCCCCGATTCATTCACTTCTGCAGGTATAGCATCTGGAATGTCGGCATTTGATATAGAAGAACTTGTTTCTGTTGTTCGTGGGACAATGACACCTTCTTTACTTACATCTGCACGAATTGTATCTGGTATTAACGGTTCATTTACATCTGTTTCAATCGGCGTGGATACTTCTTGTGTTGAGATTTCTTGTTGTGGGATATTTGTTGAAATGTCCTGTTCTGACTGGATTTCTTCTCTTGAAATATCCATCGGAATTTCTTCTGTTGGAATGTCTTGTTGTGGGATATCGGATGGGATTTCTTCAAATGTTTCATGATCTGCTGATACTTCCTCTAATGGAAGTTCTTGCGTTGGTACTTCTGTCTGGATTTCTTCATATACTTCCATATCGTTTGGAACTTCTTCTAGTGGTATTTCTTGTTCTGGTACTTCTTGTTGTACATCTTCATGTACTTCTATATCAGTCGGAATTTCTTCTAGTGGTACCTCTTGTTCTGGTACTTCTGTTTGAATTTCTTCATAAGCCTCCATACCAGTTTGTGTTTCTTCCCCTGTTGGGATTTCCTCATCTTCTAAAGATACAAGCTCTGGTTGAACCTCCATTTCTGATTCTTCTACATCTGTTCCTTCATGTTGTCCTTCCATTTCTTGTTCTAATGCTTCCTTATCTAAGCTGATAAGGTCTTGTTGCATTGGTGCCTCTTCTTCACCTGGTGTCGTTTGTTCTTTCCCTTCCTCTTCCTGCTGCGGTAAATCCCCCTGTTTATCACGATCCTGTAAAGAAATAAGTTTTCCTTTCTTTTGATTCTCTTCTTTTTCTTGTTCCGTTTGATTATTTGGTAAATCATTCGGTATATTCGCTTGCACTAACGGGTTGGCTTTTGACTTTTCGTCGTCTGTCCCTGCATTTTCTAACTGGCCGCCTGCCGCCGCTAATTCAGCCGCGCTGTTAAAATGTGCTCCCATTTTGTCTCCAATATAAGACATTGTATTTCCAGCGTACTCTTTTCCTTTATCTACAAAGTTTTCAGTCATAAGAGATATATTTGTAACTGTCTCATACACGCCACGTGCTCGACTAAAGGCTGCAACAATATTTCCTCTAAACAGGTAGCAAAGAACAAAAACAAGAATTTGGAAAATCATTGTAGACACATATCCTGCAACGCCCGCTTCTGGTAACACATATAGTAGTTCTGCTACTGTAAAGATGATGACCAGCATAACAGACATAAATATTTTTAATGCTAATGGGCGTATCCATTGTGAAGCCCAGCTTTCAATTACTCTGCGGTGTCCTGGCAATAAAGCCACCGCCATGACGATTGGTGAGATACTACTCATGACAAGGAACCATAATTGGAATGCTACAATTAGTAAGCAAAACGCAATTACTGGAACACCTGCGAATGTATTCACAACATAATACATGACTGTAAATACAAGGCGCTCTCCTACAGAGGAAATAACCATCATTTGGTTTCCTTGATCCTTTACCTCTTTTTGTACTATTTTTATACGATCTTCACCTGGCGCTTTTGCCAATAATTCATCTACTCGTTTAGCTCCCAATTTTTCTTTTGAATCTTCCCCATACTGTAGAAACAAATATGGTCGTTCAACTAACAAATCCCAAATCTGCTTTTTCACTGAAAAGATTGCATCCGCTTTGGAACGTCCTGGATCACCTGCAACCGTTCCTGTTGCTTTTGCTAATACCGTTACACTAATTTCGGAACTAATCGTATTTGCACTCTTTAAAATCGCACCTGCATTTCCAATGTACGTAACAATAAAAGCAATAACCAAAACTGTTTTTACTAACTCACTTAAACCTTTTGAGGGCTGGCGCTTAATAAAGAAAATATAGCCCGCATAACAAGCCGATAACACACAAGCAATGCCGATAATTGCTGGGAATAGTCCAGAAGATGAAAAACCACCTTTTCCAATACCAGCGATATTTTGCATAGCCGCACCTAATTTATCCGCTACGGTATCTACAATATCCAGGTTCAATGCTTGATCGACTAAAAAGATTGTTAACTGGCCAAGAATTACATTTAACTGAAACGCCATATTGGCAAGCCATTGACATGTTGTATACAACATTCTTTGCAAGTCTTTTCCTACACTATCATCACCAAATAAGTATCCACCAACTTTTTGAAACACGTTCTTATCTTCTTCCTTTGGTTGATAAGTGTCGATTTCGTAATACTTATCTTTGTAAATCCCATCTGTGTACCCACTAAATAGATTTTCAGATATGCGCGCTCCTTTTTGTTCCTGTTTTTCTTCTGTTTTTGTATCTTCCGCTAGGGCCACATGGGACCCTAACGGTAGTAAGAAGAATGCCAGAATCATACAAATAGAGAAAAGTTTTTTCATTCCTTTTGCCCCCATTTATGGACATGTACAGGTTTCACATCTCCCACAATTGAATTAAGACTATTTGTTGAATCCCATGCCCATTCATAATTTTTCCACTTATTATCCTTTTTATCTTTAACCATTCGGAGGTATAACCCCATTTGAGCCTTTTCTACAGGATCATAAAATTTTATTCTGTAATAAAATTCATCCTCACCCTCTTGTAAATCATATCTATACAAATCGTAGCGCTCTTTCATTTCTTTACTAATGTCTGGATTTTTTACTCGATCCTCTCCAAAATCATATTTTTTGTACTGTAGTTCATTTAATTTTTTTCGGTCCATTTCAATATAAGCCTTTAAATAAGCAACTGCGGCTTTATCTGATTCTTTCATATCACGTTCTTTCTGACTTTCTTGTTGATTCGCATTGCTTTTCGTTTCATTTGAGCAACCCGCAACCCCCGTTACCATCAACATTCCTGCTACACATAATCCCGATAACATACGTAATTTTTTCATCGTTCCATCCTCCATATACAGATAATTTAGAATACTATTATCTGTATTGTAATACGAATTACGCCAATTGTTGCGCTCGTTCTTCGTCTGTTTTCGTAGAGGAATCAAATGCAGTCTTTAATTCTTGGAAAACAGGATCAATTTCTACAACCGCGGTTCGCCCAAAAATATCCTGGAACAAGGCTTCGCCGCGTCGTAACTGACGTAACATTAAGATATTTTCTTCTGTGACCGGTAAGTTATAGTAACGCAACATTTCTTCCGCTTCCTTATCGTATTTCAATGCAAAACAGAATTTCATCCCCACATTTGCAACCTCTTTATTTTCTGATTGATAATCGGATGCGTTTTGTGTTCCTAAATACAAGCCGATATTGTGATAACGTCCTTCTCGAATGATTTTGTCAGAAGACGCCGCACCCTCTTTATTTTTCAAAATACTTGATGCCTCATCTTGTAGGTATACTTTGAAAATACTACGATCGGAATGCATTAAGGATTTACCAAATGCCGCTAATGCAATTAAGATACTACGAGATAATTTATCTGTAACACTTTCATTCTTTTCCTCTGATTTCGGAATGCGTAAATGTTGAATTTGTAATACCTGTAATGGACGTTCTAGGCTTAATACGCGGTAATCTTGACCTGGTCTACCAAACAATAAATCTCCTAACTGGATGCCTTCTAAGGTTGCTAAACGATTTGTAAGAGCGTTTAATCGTTCTAATTCAGTTGGCAATAGGTTAGGTTCTTTCTTCATTTCCTCTAGTTCTTTACGAACTAAAGTTAAACATGCGTCTTCTTTTTTCGCTACTCGTTCAATCGCTTTATATAAATAGTCATATCGGATATCCTCTAATCCTACATCCGATAGGAACGTTAAAATTTCAAGTGCTAAACTCTTCGCATCTTCAATTGTTGCGCTTATTCGGAATGGGTCTAAACAGCCTGCATCCTTTTTATCCTTCCCAAGCGTCCACACTTGCAAGGTATCCTCATTGAACCCTGGCAATAATTCGGGCCATCTTGTGCGGTCCCCTTTAGGATCAATAATAAATGCCCTTCCGCCACTCATAACAATCCAGAAAGCGAGTAAGTTCATTAGGAACGATTTCCCTTTCCCTGTTTGCCCCGCGAACATAACCGATAAACTTTCAAATGCTGTCACAATGTTATCTAATGCTTTCACCGCTAGTTCGGGACGAACAAAAACAGGACGATTTAATTTCTTTGTCTTTCCAATGTAAAACCCTTGATTGTCACCAATTTGTGTTGTGGCCCCAAACATGCCCATTGCAAGTACGCCTGGTTCCACAAACAGTTTAAAGTCCGTATTGTAACGTTTCGAACCTGGTAAGAACTCGTAAAAGTATGCTAACTGTTCTCCATATGGATTGACCAATTCAATTTTCATTTTGCGATATTCTGTAATCAGCGTATTAACACGTGATTTTAATGTTTTCTCATCTTCGGCATATACGCAAAACAGTACACTTAGTTCATATCCAGGTGCTCCCGTTGT
>NZ_JBNPJZ010000143.1:0-5158 GCF_050312695.1 Bacillus sp. AF62
TACTTGTATAATTATGTATCATAGAAAATATCCTTTTTTGTACAGATTATACCATAGATTCTAAACAGGTTCTTATAAAAATGTAAGATATATTTTTCGGGAAAACTCTGTAAATATAGATCCTCTTTAGGAAATCATTATAATTAAATATCTTTGAATACAAGTTATAACAATTTGTTGAGGCTCGTAAGATTCGTATGATGGTGTCGAAAATCTAAGTAAGACTTATATTTCTGAACTTCCTGAATCATACGAAGAATGCGAAGTACAAGAAGATGAATGGCGATCACTGTCATGGCTTCCATAAGCCGCATTTGATGTCAGTGTATGATGAGACCACATATCATTTGTTGTGTAATCGTTATTTCTTTTTATAGAATTTTGTTTCACTTTCCTATTCTGTTCCTTCTTTTGAAAAACATTTCGTTTCGCCTCCTTCCAATAAGAAAAGTACCCAAATGAATGCTGAAAGAATCTTCTTGTAATTAGTTTATAGATACAATTATTTTATGCAGGGAAATGAATAGACTAAATATCTTTAGTTAACATAATGATTATTACATGACAGTCCTTCAAACGGGAAATAGTTATGGTTGTGCGATTCTTGTTTTCTACCTTTATACATTTTTTATACATCGTTGATGTTACGGCATTTCTAACACTCGTTCTTTCTTGTTTCTTGCATAAACTTTACCTTGTTAACTTTTTGTATTTTTAGTTTAATAAACCAATTTTTTAATTCATTTTTAGTAACATAAACCTATCCATCGCATATAGTATCTTGACTCCTTACTTTTCGAACTATTATTTGTTCATGACTCACACACATAACAATAATAGTGAATGTAAGTTTCATAAAACGGGTACTCGGTCATCGGTACTCATTTTTTACATAAAAAAGAGCCCCAAAATAGGCATATATAACCAAAATTGAAATATAGTATATCAACACGTTCTATCATATTTCTTTGATATGTACAGAAGAGGCTATTTCATTCGTCTCTTTTTTATTGTATTCCTTTCTCAATAAAAAGAGAGCATCCTATGATTGAAATGACCCCTAAAAGTTAGACACGGTTATTTCATTAGGCAGCTTGATAAAAGTGAGTCCGGTATTGTACCGGGCTCATTTTTAATTTTGCCTTAATCCGTTTCGTATTATAATAATCTATATATTTTTCTAATTCTATTTTAAAGTGCTCTACATTTTCAAATTCTTTTATGTAGATGAACTCCGACTTCATAATTCCAAAGAAATTTTCTATTACTGCCTTGTCGTAACAGTTGCCTTTTCGAGACATACTCTGGACGATAGCTCTTGATTCAAGTGTCCGGACGTACTGTCTCATTTGATAATGCCATCCATGATCCGAATGCATCAGTAGTTGGCGGGTTTCAGGTAAACGTTCCAATGCTTTCTCTATCATGTCTGAAACAAGCGAATACGTCGGTTTAGAACCAATTGTATAGGTAATAATTTCACCATTATACAAATCTAATACAGGTGATACATACAGTTTTTCTCCAAACAATTTAAATTCTGTGATGTCTGTTACCCACTTTTGATTCAGTGCATCTGTATGAAAATTACGCTCTAAAATATGAGGTGTAATTCTACCGACTTTTCCTTTATAGGATTTATATTTCTTCATACGCACAACACACTTTATCCCAAGCTCTTTCATAATGCGCTGAACCTTCTTGTGGTTCACTTTCTGGCCACGATTCGTTAATTCATCACGAATGCGACGGTAACCATAACGACCTTCATTTTCCTCATAAATCGCTTTAATCTCCGCTTTCAAATCGGCATCTATATCTGGACGATTCATTTTCTTTACTAAATCATAATATGTGCTTCGAGGAATAGTAGCTAGCTCCACGAGTGCCTTCACCGAATATGTATGCCTTAATTCATAGACTACTTGCACTTTGTCTTGTTTTGTGATTTTTCCTTGTTTTGAACTAAGGCATTTAACTTTTTTAAATACTCATTTTCCATCTCAAGCTGTTTAATGCGTGCTTCAAGTGCTTCGACTGACCCTTCAGCTAAAGGTTGTTTTAATTGTTTATTTGAATCTTTTTTCATGGATGGACGCCTCTTTTTCTTAAATTGAAGGGCATCAATTCCTTGTGTTTCGAGCTGTTTTTTCCCAACAGAAATCGTTGAAGGGCAGGAATATTAAAGATAGCTGCCGTCTCAAATAGGGACATACCATTTTCAATCATAAAGTTTAGTACGTCTAGTTTAAATTGTTGTGTGTAATTTGTACATCGTTTTAGAAAAGCTTCCAGACCATTCTGTTTATATTGGTTTACCCAATTCAAAATGATTGTGTCACTTATACCGAGCGATCTACCCATTTCTCGATAACTTTCATTTCCGTTCAAATAACGTAGAACGATTTGTATTTTTTCATCAGCTGTAAATTTAGCCATAGAAAAACTGCCCTCCAATTGTTAGACTGTGTCTAACAATTGGAGGGCAGTTCATGATATCGATGCTCTTTTCATGAGAAAGGAAGCTATATGAGTGGTTGAAATATAGTAACAAAGAATGGTCCTTTCTTTACCATATGTACAACCTTATTAAAGTGACACAAAAAACAATCGTTTTCATGCCTCTCTCTTCAGCTGTACGTAAATAGTAAAAATTCCCTCCAGTAAAAAAGGTATACGTAACCAAATAAAGAATTCTATACTAGGCATATCTCTTATCATTTTTTGTAAACATGTACAAAAGAGACGAATTCACTCGTCTCTTTTTTTATTTTTTTGGTATACAAAACCAATCCATAGCAAATAGTAAAAATGGAAGAAAGACAAACCATTTTGTTTTTGTATGAATACCCCTTTGGATCATTTACTAACTCCTAATTAGATAGCAAAATACGTTTGGAATTCTTCTACAAGGAGTGAAAAGTACATCATGCAAATTTTCCATCAAAATTTCTTACCTCACATATTGCATGTGCATTTTTCATTCCTTTTTGAAATGAATTCTATAATAAGGTACGTGATATTTTCTTATCCATACATAAGAGCACCTGTGCCCAAGGTGCCCCTTCGATTGAAAATAAGATGAATTTGGTCTTCTATATAGTATATGTACCTCCTCCACGGTATGTGAAACCAAAAAGAGCACTCCAAAAATGAGTGCTCTCTTAAAAGATAGCAAAAACTGTATTTGTAACTGTTCTATACTAATATATATAATCCCATTCTCATTATGCTAAAAACTTTCTTTTTCCAAACGAAACATATCCGTTTTCATGAGTGCTACACATAAAAGTACAGAAAACTCTTCTTAATAAAAGAAGTTTTTACAAGATGAAACTATGTTACTCTGGGCATGTCTCTAAAAAGACATATCTCTTAATAGGATGTTACAATTTATTTGTATCGTTCTAATTTTTCGACTAATTTTTTTGCGATTTCTGTTGTACTTTTTAAAATGGCAGAATTATCTTGTACATTTTTTTCTCTGTGTCTGGAATATTTAATTGTCGAATACTATTATCTAGCTCTACATGCTCATTATCTTGAATCTGTAATAATGCTGATAAAACAGCCAATAGCTGTTTCTGTTGTGATGAATTCATACGATAGTATCGCCCCTTCTATGTCTGGTTACCCTATCATATGTTTGTTTCACGATACTTGTTCCTATGAACTTAAGTACTCATATTGTTTCCCTAATACTCTCCTCTTCCAATAGGCTCTTTTTTGCTTAAATTTATTCTAGAATCTTCTTACCTATATACAAGATATAGCAAAATACAACACCTTATCAACCCACTGAATTTATTAATTCACCTATTGGTACGTTTTTTTCTTTTTATAACATTTTTGGTTCTGATAAAAAAAGAGAGCATCCTTTTTAGATGCTCTCCTCTCTCAACGGCTCCATTCAATTCGCACCATTGTAGCTGGTTTCGGTTTTTAGTTGCCGCCAATATGGATCGTTTAGATATCGAATTATAAAGAGCTTCTTATGAGTCTTGTTTTCCTCCACTCCTCACCATACAAATATAACACGCTCATTCACAAACATCTCATACTTTTCCTGCCAAAAAGCTGTCAGGACTCTGCCATTTTTATTCTCGTATTTCAAATGTCTTAATCTCATTTGTTAGTTCCACTGGAACCCCTAAAAATGTTTTTTCTAGTTTCTTCATTTTCCTATCCATTAACCATTCTGGATACGCCAACTGTTCAAGTATCATTCTATAATAATCTGGATTTAACCTTAATGTATTAGGATTTTCCCCCGCTTGCATTTGATATTGAACCAATGCTTGTAATAACTGTTCACACACCATTTCTTTCACCTCTTCTCATATATAACTTGTATACGTAAAAACATCATCTAGTGTGTTTGACTTACCCATATCTTGTATTGTGTGTAACTAATCTTTTCACCAAATCCCTTGATAACATTGGCTTCACTATATTTTATCTGTTGAGTTACACAATATAAAATTTATGAATAACTGTATAGATTAAAATAAAAAACAATGCTTAGATTTTAAACCTAGTCATTGCTTTATCCATTGCATCTTGCTTTACCCCTATATAACGTAATGTTACCTTCTCTGACGAGTGATTGAATATCTCCATCAATACTGCAATATTTTTTGTTTGCATGTACATATCATACCCATACGTCTTTCTCAAGGTATGTGTTCCTATCTCATCTAATCCGAATTCTGTTGCCACTCTACTTAATATCTTATATGCCATGCTACGACCAATTGGACGATTCCTACCTTATCTGCTTTGTAATAAATACTCCTTGTCTTCTCTTTCTTCAATAAACCATTTCAGTTCTCTTTTCAGTGCTGCAGTAATTTGTATTCGTTTCTGTTTCCTTGTTTTCTTTTCCCTCATAGAAATATGACTTCCTTTGACATCTCCTACTTTTAATTTCAAAATATCAGAGATTCTTAAACCCGTATTTAGAACCTGTCTAAAATCTTTGCTATAATATAGAGGGTGTTGCAAAACTCATAAATATCCAAAAATGAATGCATAAAGAAATCCATTTTACAAATTTTATTTGCCTACGTAGACAGTTTAGACATTGGAGGCGTTCCGCCTATGACAGGCCGCCCACCCATCTGTAGAAAAGCTTTACTCAAATGTTTTTTTGTAAAAA
>NZ_JBNPJZ010000171.1:0-5132 GCF_050312695.1 Bacillus sp. AF62
GTTCTTTAGTACTTAGTTCTTTAGTACTTAGTTCTTTAGTACTTAGTTCTTTAGTACTTAGTTCTTTAGTACTTAGTAGCGATTGATTTTCTACTGGTAGATTCTCCATCAGTGGTTTTTCCACTAGTTGATTTTCTACTTGTGGTTTTTCGACTTGTGGTACTTCGTATATAATCATTTCCCATTTGCTAATCTTTCCGTCTTCTCCTTTAATTGGGAATCGTTTAACATAACCGCATTCCTTTAATTCCTTCATTCCAGCTTTCAAACTTGCTATCCCATCCTTAGAATGCTTTGTTACTTCTTCCATATAAAAAATCCAATCATTTGGAAGTGTAAGAATATATGCTAAAATCCCTTTCGCTTTCCAACTTAACCTTGTATCTTTGAGACCTGTATTATTTATTGTTGTATAGTTCTTATCTTTATTAACCCGAAATGTAGCCATTAATTTACCTCCTAGTACAGCTCGCAACACGAGCTTGCCCGCTCTTTTTACACCCTGTTGAATTTCATAATGTGGATAACCACCTTTGAAATACTGTTAAATCATTTGCTTTAATTCGTCGCTGCTTTTTGCTAAGTCCTAGAATCTAGTAGGTAATAGCACTTGATATTCATTTAAATCCATATACTATTTACCTACTTTCCGTGATATACTTATAACAAGTGTTTTTTCTTAGAGGACCCACTGTCATGGGTCTTTTTATTTTGTTTTACGTCACTCCAAGCCCATTGTTTTATCGGTTCATAAGTAATGTAGAGTAGCAATGCACTGAATCCGATAACCATTGCAAATACTACTAATGATGTTATATCCTCCATCACGCTGAAACCCCCTTCTCTAACCAATTAAAAAATGCATCTCTTGGAACCACTTTCTTTCTTCCAATTTTCACTAAAGGAAAACCCTTTTGGTCCATAATGTCGTAAGCTGTTCTTTTTGCAACGCCTAATATTTCTTCTACATGTTTTACGTTTAGCATAATCGGATAATCGCTTGCACTATCATGAGTGACTGGAATGTTATCTAACTTTTCTACAGTTGTTTGCCTTTCATCTTCTTTATTGAAGCGAAGTAATTCGATTGCATCCCAAAAATCTTCATCGTCCCACCCCCTTTGAGCTGTGAACTTTGTAATTGCCAAAGCTATTTGAACTGTTGATTTTTTCATTTTCCCTTCCTCCTATCATTCGAATTCGTCATTTTGACGACTTTTACCCAAAAAAATTTCTTCAATATTCACACCCAAACATTCAGCCAATTTAGGTATCTTATCAGCATTTAATTTTCTCTGACCGTTTTCAATATAGGAAATAGCAGATGAACTACTAAAACCAAGATTTTTTGCTAATTCTTCTTGTGTTATTTTCTTTTCTTTTCGTATATGACGTATCCTCATACCTATTGTCAATCACATCACTCCCTAAGTCGTCATTTTGACGATTTGTTATTTTATTATATGTCGTCATTTTGAAGAAGTAAATATATTTTTTGTCATTTTGATAATTTTTTTTATCAATTTGATAAAAAACGGTGTAAAGTCGTCAAAAAGTATATATACTGTAGATAATAATAATTCGAATGTACTGCAAAAGAAACACAAAATAGGAAATTATTCGCAAAGGGGGGGGATATATGAATTTGGGAGAAAGATTAAAATTCTGCCGTGAAAAAAGCGGTTATACTCAAACCTATATAACTGAAAAATTAAAAATACATCGTGGGAGTCTCTCTAGTTATGAATCTGGAAGACGAAAACCAGACTATGAAACTTTATCTAGTTTAGCTGATATTTATAAAGTATCAGTAGATTATTTATTAGGAAGATCGACTGACGAAAGGCTAAATGCAGAACAAGATAAACAAGCTACAGAAATAGGAAAAAAAATTGAACAGCTTATATCTAAATTATCAGAACAAGAACAGAAAAAAGCTTGGGAGCAATTAGAAATGTATGTTCAATATCAACAAACTAGAGGACGAAAGTAATAATAGGTTCTCCAATTTTTATTTAACAATTGGAGAACCTATTATTCTATTTGTCTTCAGTATATATTTTAGATAATAACTCACTTAACTGTTCTTCAATAGTAAATGTATTAACTGTAATTCCTTCTAATATCCACTTAACAGCTAATTCTCTTGTTATTTCTTTTTTCGTCATCTCGCATCCCCTAAATTCCATTCCATTTTTATTTGTTTTCACAAAAATCTCTCCTTTTCCTTATAATATTAATAGTAGTTCTCTATCTGTAAAATAACAAAAAATGGTATTTTTTCCGTTTTTCTGTATTTAACAAAAAACAGAAAATTCCCATAACGCACGAATGGCACCGCTTTTGTTTAGCGGTGCCATTCTACAATAAAAATCATTACCATCCTGAGGGGTCATTAACATAAAGTACATGCTGGTAATCCATTTCCTTTACTTGTACTTCATTTTTCCAACTTTCATTTATTCCTAAATAAAATAATCCTAGACTAGTAACTATCATTGCAGTTATCATTATTTTTTTCATTTTATTTCACCAACTCCCTAATGCATAGTATACTATTTTTTAAACTAAACCCAAATATTTCATAGGTGCATATGAGTAAAAAGTATTTCCAATCACATTACTCATTTCTAAAGCTAATCTTGCTATGTTTTTATCTGATCTTAACAGAGCCATGTAGTATAACTGGATGTCGCTCAACCTACCATTTTCTCTTTCCAAACTTTTTAATATACGCTCAGCTTCTTCCAGTTCACCTTGCTTTATTTTTAAAAATGCTAGTTCTGCCAAATGCAGTCTCTCAATTTCTATTTCATCAATATCTTTCCAATGAAATATTTGAAAAAAAGCTAATGTATTATATATCATATTTCTTGTTTCGATGATACCTGGTGCGTCAAATTCCTTTAAAATGTCCAATGCTACCTTCAAGTATTTCTTCATTTTAGGATAACTAGAAAACCCAAAACTTTCTCCAAGCTTAAAATATGCTATAGCTTTTGGAATAACTAAAAATGAATCTTCTTCGCTAATGTCTATAATTTCTTTACATAGTTTTCGTGTTCTATACACATCACCTTGTCGAAGAGAAATAACACCTAGCGCTTCTTTATAGCGAACATTTAGTGTTTTGCAAAAAAATCTATTCTTTACTCCCTTTATACTTTCACCAATATCCTCCAATTGCGCTTCTACTAAATCATGTTGTCCTGACCTATACCATAATCTACACAACAGAATCTCTGTTAAAATACTCATTTCTAAACTACCAGCTTTTATATACTTTTTTCTCAGTCTTTTAAAAAAATCTTTTTGCTCCAATTTCCCAGTATAATTTTGCTGAATTAAATCATAAATTTCTAGCGCTTCTTTATCTACTATATGTTTTTCAATCTTTTTGTTGTTCAAAATCTTTTTATTTATAACCTTCTCAATTAGTTGAAAATCTCCTTGTAAACTAGCATATTCCAATAATTCTCTTATATATTCTTGTTTAGGCTGATTTAAATACTGTTCAATAATATTCTCTTGCTTATTAGAATCGTATACAATATTCATTGCCTTGGCTAAATGTGCAAAACGGATTTTCCCACTTTGGAAAGCATCTGTAACTCTACTAGAAGAGGTACCCCACATTTTTGCTAATTTTGTATCGGTTATTCCTATAGAATGTAAATCATTATGTAATTTCCCTAATACTTGCTGCATACTTACCTCCCTCTCCAAGCATAATTCTCTAACCTAACTTTTCAGCACAACAGATTTTGAAAGGTCATATACTATATTGAGTTTAAAAATTTGCATTATTGTGTCATTAGGTAAACGTAATAATTGTGATTCAACTACTTTTACAGAACCCAACATAATTAATTATTTTTTCAGAATTAACTGTCAAATAATCTTAAAAATCCCCTATAATCATTGATATGACTGATATTACACGTTAATTTAATAGATTTATTATATCATATCTTCAAACTATAAATTCCAATTTCTCAATAAATTTCATATTGAGAAATAATTATTCTTAATTTTCATTCAATTACTAAGAGTAGTTTTCCAAAATTACTATACTCAAAATATGAATACCATTGGGAAACAGATCGGCATCAGCCAGATGTGGAAAGTTTAAAATGTTTGTGTTCAATTTTCGGAATTTCAACAGACACACTTATCGGCTTCGAGAACTAACAAAACGACCCATTACCCTATTTAAAAGTACCTACAATGACTTGGACAGTCGTCAGCAAGGGCTTTTCGCTAAACAACTATCTTTGTACGTCGAAATGCTATTTACTAATAAAGATATACTGTGACTTTACCTTTTTCAGGGAGCCTTATACTCTCTTTTTTTACACTTATAATCAGGAAACTGTAACTATTTGGATTAATCTGTTTGAGTATATAGTACATTCAGCATATTAAACAAACCAGAGGTAAAATATCCTTGTAGAGTAATAAATTAGTGAAATTATGACTACTTTTTTAGTTCTATGCGGTTTTTTAGAAATATGCACTATTACATATCCATTAATTGTAATAAAAACCATGTTTTACTCGTATTCATCCACAACTAGGGTAGGCTCCCTAGATTGCGGTACATGCCGCAGCCCTTAACAATTTGTTATGGTGTTCTATAAATCTTACATATTATATTTTGGGATGGAGTGAAAAAATGAAATCTAAAGGTAATGCGTATTTATTACATATTTTTCTTGGATTCTTAGGCGCAGGAAGATTTTATGTTGAAGATATTGGCATGGGTATCTTGAATCTTCTTACTTGCGGGGATTAGGGATTCTATGGTTTATTGACTTGTTTTTATTAAGCGGACGTGTGGACTACAAGAATGCATTATTCGCTGCTCGCACTGCTGGAACGAACAACGTTAATAATGTTAATACAGTTCAAGTTAATATTGACCCTAATATGTTGAAGGGGATGCAAGCTGAACCTGCTGCTACAACACAAGAAAACAAAATAGACGGTGTAGATCTATATAAGAATTAATTACAAGAGCACTCGATAGAGTGCTTTTATTTTTTTCAATGCACAATATAGAGGGTGTTGCAAAACTCATAAATATCCAAAAATGAATGCATAAAGAAACCCGTTTTCCTGGAAGAATGATA
>NZ_JBNPJZ010000172.1:0-5132 GCF_050312695.1 Bacillus sp. AF62
ATAAAATCCTCTTATTTTATACTGAAAATATGGAAATGAATTTTGGGAAAATTTCTATTGCAAAGTTTTTGAAAGTAAGCCCACCTTTTAAAAATAGCAATGATGAAACTTTTATGATAAGGAATTTAGATGAAGTTATTTAAAAGCTCCTTACAGCCCTGTAAACAGGTTTTAGAATTCACGCTAAGTTTACCATTAATTATATAAACAAAAATGTTTATGAGTTATTCTGAAGGCTCTGTTTTGGGTTGGTACATGTTTATTTGGTTGATATGCCCATCATTTAAACTTAATTTGGTTTTTTAGACCAATGAAGACTACGAGAAGTCTCCGCATTTTACAATCGATATAGGAGTACTGACAGGATTCTTACTACAAAATATACCTCTTAGCAAATGAGAGAAAAAATATATGAATACAGTTGTATCTACAAAACAGTTTCAGCTGATTCAGAAAAACTAAAACGCGAGATACATGGTGAACCCAGCGGACATTCGCTCAAAGGTTTAAATACATCGCGATATCTGAAAGGAAAACAACCGTAGTAGCTAAGGGCATCCGGGCTATTATCTTGTTGAAATGCTTTTTCGGTAAGTATTCTATATATCATTTGTATCATTCTAATTTTCCTACAGCTCAAAAGCGGGATATACACCCAGATTCAACAATAAAAAATAAAGATGGAATAAAAAATGGGTACATAGACATCATATTAGAACGAAAGGAGCGAATAAATATGGTATTGTCCAAACTTAAAAAAAGCGTAATTCAAGGACTCCCACTCTTACTAACAACATTGTTAGCTACTCATTTTTCCTTTATTATGCTTCATGTTATGCCGGAAAATCTTGTATCAGACAGATTAGACGCAACTCTTAATTCTTACACAACCCCATTGTTCACTCAAAACTGGCACTTATTCTCACCCAATCCGCTTACAGAAAATATAATTGTCCATATGCAAGTAAAAGTAAAGGACTCTCCAACACCTAGCGATTGGCTAGATATTACAACGCCTCTGTTACAAAAAAATTATCAAAATTACTTCAGTCCCATTAATCGAGTAGCACGAATACCGTTTACAGCGGCCTCTGAAATGAGGAACCCTTTACGAGAAAGCGAGTTAAACTTTCTTACAAGTCTAGATAGAGAACATATGTCGAAAGAACAACAAGCATTATTACAACAAATCGAGAAAAAAAAGGTGAAAAATGAAGAATCCATGAAGGCAATTTTATATCGATTTGCTTTCGCTAGTGCTGAACAATATTTTTCAAGTCAGAAGGTAGATTCTCTCCGTTTGCGCATTGTTACTGTAAAACCGCTACCTTTATCTGACGGACTAAAAAAAGAAAAGCATCCTGAGAAAAAACGTACTTATCAAGAATTTGAGTGGAGAAAGTTTACGCCTATTCTTTTAAGGTAAATACCTACAGTGAAAACAGTAAGTTTTGCCAGTTTTAATCGGTGTCCCGAATCCCTTTAAAGGAGGATTTTGGGAGTTTTGACCGCTTATACTTTATCGAAAACGACGTGATAAAAAATGGAGGATTAGAGTTAAAATGAAATTATCAACGCATACATTGTGGGCAAAATGGCTGGAGTTTACTTACAAAGAAAGATTTTTAGTGGGAACAAGTTTAGCTAGAATTGGTTTTGGATTTGTTATCTTATTTTTTTACTGCATTCATTACCGCATAAGACACTTTTTATGGTTTCCTGGAGGAGTATTGGATGCAGACATATATCGCTCTGGATATCTAACAATTTTTCAATTTGCCTCTAATACTATCGCCTTTGACATTTTGTTTCATCTAGGGATTATTGTAACAATTTTATATATTATTGGTTACAAGGGAAGGATTACCTCTATACTGTTTTTTATTTTCACCTATTCTATTTTACAGAGGAATTGGTTATTAGGGGATGGGGGAGACAATCTCCTACGAGTATTGTTAGTATATATGATGTTTACAAAGAATACAGCTTACTTTTCATTTGACTCAAAGAAATTTTGGGAGAAACATCGAACAGGGGTACAAGATGGTACCTACCGAATTTCTACGTTACTCCATAACTTTGCTGCACTAGCATGTATCATCCAAATTTGTATTTTATACTTTACAGCGGGGATGTATCAGGCGATGGGGAACTTATGGACTCACGGGACTGCATTGTATTATATTATGCAAGTCGATCAATTTACATTCCCTGTTCTCAAAAATATATTATATGATTCTCCACTGCTATTAACCATCCTTACTTACTTGACCATTATTGTAAAAGTATCTTTTCCCTTTATGTTGTTCAATAGAATTACAAAATATATATCCGTATTTTCTATTGCTCTCTTTCACCTAGGTATCGGAATCGGAATGGGCTTGGTTTCTTTTTCTGCAATCATGATTATTGCTGATTTGATGATTATCTCAGATGATGATTATCGCATCCTTCGACGTACATTCGCAGAAAAAATGCGAAAACAACAAATTATGGTTTTCTATGATGGCTGGTGTCCATTCTGTACTAAAACAACAAAGAAAATTCATAAAATGGATTATCTAAACTTGATTGATTTTGTCTCTTTTCGGGACAAAGGTATTATTCAAGAAAATAAATTATCTATAGAAAAACTAGAAGAAATGATTCACAGTAGGAAAAAAGATGCGGAAGATGTTAAGATAGGCATTTATTCTTTTATCCAAATTTCAAAAAGAGTCATTCCAATGTGGTGTATTCTTCCTGCTTTATACGTGTCTGTATGGTTTGGATTTGGTCAAAAATTATATAAATTTATTGCTGATCGAAGAATTATTATTCCTAGTAATGGATGCAACGATTCCACAGAATGTAAGATCGATTTTGAAAAAAAAGAGAGTGCTACAAAAGATGAATCAGATAAAAATAAACTTCAATGATTGACAAACGATCCCCTAGGATATGTATGCAACTTAGGGGATTATCAAACCTTTTCATACGTAATTCCTACTATTTTTCAGGTGTTTGTTCCCAGTTCTTCCACAGTCTACGGTAATTCTCTAGACGAACGAAAGTTCCATCGAAATCCTTATTTTTTATCTCATTATCATTTATTTGCAACAAAATCCTTTGTGACAGAGATTTACAGGAAAATTTTTCTCGTATATATGGTTACATAAGGTGTGTTAGTATTCTAGGTGCAGATGAGTTATCCAAAAAATAAGGAGGTATTTCGTATGAAGAAAAAAGTATTAGCAGCCACAGCCAGTGTAGCAATTGCGGCAACAATGATGACAATTGGTTCTACAAGTGCATTTGCTGCACCGATAAAAGTAGAAGATAATGCTTCTCAAATGGGCATACAACAAGTACAAGGACAACAATTATTCTTAGGTGATATTGTCAATGGGGTAACGAATGTTGTTGGTGCTTTGGGAAGAGCAGCAGACGCGGTAAAGGATCAGGTTGCAGGAACAGTCGAAGCCGCACTAAGAGGGCCGGGAGTAGAGGACCTGAAGGGAATCGCAGTCCATCAAGCAGTCAATGCTGTAGGTGATGGGTATGGTCTTGCCACAGGAGCCGTTGATGGATCACTCGGAACGAAAGCTGCTTCTGGGTTATATAGTGCTATGTCGAAAGCGAATAGTGGTGGTAAATAAACCATTGTAATACAGTCACATCCCTATATGAAAAAGGGGTGTGACTATTTATTTTCCAACAGTTTCTAAACGAATAAAAAGTCTACTACCAAGAGACCCTTTTATTCTGGGCATAAGTACTTTTTTATGTAAGAATAATAATTTCTCTTGTGCCAGAACATGTATAGATTTTGGTTATTATGAACAGATAGAAGGGCATATTCCTTAAAACAATCAACTTATTTCTTGTCATATGAGAAGAATAGACAAAATAATTATTTTACATGTACTTATAGATTAGGATATATGCTACTTGTACTACTAAATATGAAATTCCCCCTGCATTGTAGTGCGTTAGTAAGCGCTGCAATGCAGGGGAATTTAGTAACATAGCACAAGAACAAAAAGGAGTTTTTTTATGAATCCTCTATTAGTCGATTTCCCCGATTCTTTTTCAACAGAGAGACTGTTCATTCGTATGCCATATCCTCAAGATGGGAAAGTCGTGTATGATGCTATACAATCGTCTCTTACTGAGCTTCAACCCTGGGTTGCTTTCGCCCAACGCAGACACACAGAAGCAGATATCGAAACTATTATCAGACAATATCATGTGGATTTTTTACAGCGAAAAGAACTCGTGTTTTTGCTGTTTCACAAGCAAACAGGAGCATTTGTGGCGTTTGCTAGCTTACATGAAATTAAGTGGAATGTATTAAAATTTAACTTGGGATATTGGATTGATTCGCGTTGGAGCAGAAACGGATATATGACAGAGGGGATAGAAGGCATTTTAGACTTTACTTTCCATACGTTACAAGCAAATCGTGTAGAAATTCACTGTGAATCAACCAATCGAAAAAGTTGCGTTATCCCACCAAAACTAGGATTTCGACTAGAAGGCATATTAGAAAAAAATACCATGTCTGTAGATGGTAGTGGACTGCGTGATACTTGTTTATTTGCAATGACTCGTCAACGGTATACGCATACGAAAAAACAGGGGTGTATATCCACAAAGCAAACATGATATATATGACTTCTGTTGTAAATTTCAAAAAAACGTTCGGTTACGAGCTGTGTTTATTGGATAGAAAAGCTTGCATCAGAAGTAAAATGTCTTTTGTTAACAGACAATTGAGTGCTGTGCAAAATTGCTTTTCTATGCAAAAATAATTATACCGGAATAATTTAAAGGGAGGTAATCCGATGATTCATGTAATTTTTGATGTAGGTGAAGTAATTCTCGAATCTATTATGAGTTTATTATAGGTTAATCTTTTTGTTAGTAATGATTATAAAGTTATAGATAGTTTTTATCATGCACTATACATTGAATAACTACAAAAACAACACCTTCGTTTCTTGAGGATGTTGTTTTTACTGTATTTGATTATATAACAAATGCTTTTTTTACCTTTATACGTTCATTTCTTGACTGAAATAATTTCAAAAGGGGTTTTTCTATCATGTAAAGGGGGAAGTTCTACCGGTGGTTCTATCCAAAACTTATCT
>NZ_JBNPJZ010000173.1:0-4922 GCF_050312695.1 Bacillus sp. AF62
TACAAATGAAACATATGGGGAACGAACGATTGCAAATGCGATTTCTTCCACACCTACAACTATTTTAGATAATCAAGATCAATTCGAAGAATTTTCGTTTGATTTCCGTGAGGGACATACCGCTGAAGATGTGGAGGACAAGACAAAAAAGAAATTTCGTTTAACAGAACTCGGAAATGCAGAACGTATTGCTTTTGAATATGGCCATGTAATCAAATACGTAAATGAGATGGGGTGGCTCATATGGGACGGCAAACGATGGAGAATGGACACGAGAAAAGAGATTGAAAGAATGACAGCAAAAGTACTTCGCGGTCTCTATAAGTCAGAGGAGGAACCGGAAGTGAAATGGGCGCGGATGTGCGAGCGCAGAAATATTCGAATGAATAGTATTAAGGATCTTATGCCGTTAGTTCCAGGTGAGCGTGAAACATTTGATCGACATTCTTTTTTACTCAATGTGGAAAATGGAGTGGTGGATTTACGAACAGGTCAGCTTTGCCCACATGATCGTAATCTATATCTATCAAAAATCACCAATGTGACATTTGACGAACAAGCGAAGTGCCCGACCTGGCTTTCATTCTTAGATCAAATCTTTTTAGGTGATGGAGAATTGAGGGAATATATGCAGCGGTTAATTGGATATAGCTTAACCGGTGATATTTCAGAACAAATCATGATGTTTTTAGTAGGTGGTGGTTCAAATGGGAAATCCACATTTATCAATACCATCAAAGACTTGATGGGGGAGTATGGGAAGCAAGCAAAGTCGGATACATTCATTAAGAAAAAAGAAACAGGCGCGAATAATGATATTGCAAGATTGGCCGGAGCTCGTTTTGTAAGCGCGATTGAGAGCGAGGAAGGGGAAAGGCTTGCCGATTCTTTTGTAAAGCAAATAACGGGCGGAGAACCTGTTTTAGCACGATTCTTAAGACAAGAGTATTTTGAATTCGTTCCAGACTTTAAAGTATTTTTTACGACAAATCATAAACCGATTATCGGCGGATTGGATGAAGGAATTTGGAGACGCGTTAAATTAATTCCTTTTAACTTGAATTTACCAGCACATAAACGGGATAAACGATTATCTGAAAAATTATCATTGGAAATGTCAGGGATTCTCAACTGGGCGATTGAAGGGTGCATGAAATGGCAAAAAGAGGGGCTCAAAGAGCCAAAAGTAGTAGCGGAAGCAACAGGACGATATAAAGAAGATATGGATATTCTGGGGCCATTTCTGAGTGAAGTTTGTTATATAGATGAACCGAAAAACGAAGCAATCAAAATGGAAGCAAAGGAACTGTATAACGTATATGAAACATGGTGTTTTCGTTCTGGGGAACGAGCTTTAGGGAATCGATCCTTCTATCGCATGTTAGAAACGAAGGGATTTGGCAAAACGAAAGGAACGGGGAATAAAACCTTTTTTACAGGAATTACCTTATTAGAACGTAAACCAGTTACTAAAGGAGTTACTGAAAACGCAGAAAATAACCATTTTAAGGCTGTTTAATAACTGTTTTTGCGCTTTAATAACTGTTTTTCTACGTTTAATAACTCTTTGGGAATTCAGTCATATCAAGGGTTTAACCGCCTTTTTATATGTATTTAGTTATTTTAGTTATTCATATTTTTATAAATTTAAAAAATAAAAAAATAAAAATAAGTATATTAGGAGCATCTTTGGAGTCGGAGGATAACTTAAATAACTTTTTATAATCAAATCCTTGGGGCTGTAGGGTTTGAGGGAGTTATTTTAAATAACTTTTAGTTATTGAAGGGCATTTTTAACCATTTTTAATAACTGTCTAATAACTAAGAAGGGAGAGAGATACATGATTGGAAAATTTGTTGAAGAGAATCTTGAACGAGATATTAAAAGTTTTGAGGTAACGAATGATTTATATAAACGTTATTTAAAATATTGTAAGACTTATAATTTAAAACCTATTAGTAGAAACAGTTTTGGTTATCGATTGTCTCAAGAACGAATTGGAGCATGGCATAAGTCAAAAGGTAAAGCAGCTAGGTGGGGTGTGAAACTCCTCCCATGCAAGTATTAGAAATTCTAAGTCTCATATGGAAATCAGGCGCAGATATCTATTTAGACGAAAGTGACGGTCGTATTGCAATCAAGAGACAGAATTGCATTCCAGCGGAAGTGATGCAATTGGCTGAACAAAATTTTAGTGAAATTGATGCTTGGTTTCAATCGTGGAAGGATGTAAGTGCAGAACAGGTGACAATCCGGAAGATATTCTATGAGTTTTGTGGATGGCAGCATAACACACAGTTATACGAATGGCTGCTTACGGATTCTGATTCTTTACAAATGTTCTATGACTGGACGATTGTACTTGTTGCGAATGGATGGACAGACATGTACGAAGATTATCGCCAATTTGAAAATGATGAATCGAATGCAATGGCAAGAAAGATATATGAACGTGCTATTATATATGCGAAGAAAGGTCATAAATGATGTACAAAAACAGATTAGAAAATTTATATAAATATTTAGATTTACTAACTAAGGCATACTTTACGGATGATCCATTAAACGTTAAAGCAAGTATTGAAAGGGTATTTATCTTGATTGAGCTTGAAATTAATAAGGGATATGGAGAGGGGGAATCTGAATGATTAGTTTCCATTACACGGATAAAGAGATAAGCAACATTCTTAAAACACTCACAATCGTTATTGATACGCGTGAAAACGTAAATGGTCATATTCTTGATTACTTACATCAAAAGGGCATTCCAATTAAAAATCAAAAATTAGATACCGGTGATTATGGCTGCATGATCCCGAAAAATGAAGAGTTAGGCATTCCTCGTGATATCTACTTAGATAGCCGAGTAGAACGAAAAGCCCATATGGATGAGATCACAGGGAACTTACAAAAAAATACGCAAACAGCGTTTGAGAATGAATTAATTCGATCAAAAGAGATTCCCTTCACCTTAATTGTGGAGGACCTACATGGATATGAGAAGATGTTGCAAGGGAAGTATCATTCCAAATACAATCCACTAGCGTTACTGGGAAGGCTAAATACATTTAAAGCAAAATATAGTTTTGAAATCGTTTATTTGAATAAGAAATTCAGTGGGAATTGGATTTATTATCATTTTTATTATCAAGCGAAACATTATCTTAGAACAGGAGCTGTTTAATATACTATATTTCTGTGAAAAACAAGTGAGTATAAAATAGGGTATGTGACGTCTGAGGAATAAAGACGAGAGACTGCGGAACGTTTGACGAAGGTTAGAGCAAAGTAAGGAGGAACAAAAGTGCTATTTAACAAGCATGTTTACAAAAAAATAAAATAACCCGCTAGTTATAACGGGTTATTCCTACGAGGTGTTCAAGGACCTCAAGGTAACACAAGTGCTACTGGACCTCAAGGTGCTCAAGGTAACTGGACCAGAGAAACCTGGAGAATTCCTTGTGATAATAATATATGCAAAAGAATTTTAAAAAGGTCCATTTAACCAAAAAAAGAAGCAACTAACAAAAGTCAGATGCTCAAACGTTTGGAGGTTAAGGCTTGGTAAATCGATTAATGACCGCATTTACAGTATGGGCAAGCAAAAATATCTTATACATGAATAAAATAAAAAAGGTTATAAATACCAAAAATGAATATAGAGGTGAATGTGGGCACCAAAGGGAACAAACGATATGTAATTTAGCCCCAAATACAGTGCTTACGAAAAAACGACTGCATATAACAAGGAAATTTAACGCTTAAATTTATTGCGAATGTATTATAACGAGAGTGATAGAGCGTCTAAAAACGATAAAAAAACAGTGTATAAATAGATTCATACGTTTTGAGGTGAATTTAAAGGGGGAAAATGTTGAAAAAGCATGGAGAAATATATTTATACAAGCTGGCATTCTAAAATAAGTGAGGTGATCATACATGTTGAAATGGTTAAAAGACTATCAAAAGTTAGAAGATGAAATTATCTATCTAGAACATGATTTGGATAGAAGTAAGCGAGAACTTAAACGTTGGGTTTTGGGTGACTTACAAGAAGTGCGTTTGATCGCTGATTCAGAAGGAGCGAAACTTGAGGATCGCATTGCTTTTCGTGAACGCGAATTGGCTGAAAAGATGGACGACATGTATAAACTGAAAAAGCTAATAAGTGCATTTAAAGGATTGGAAAATAAAATTGCGTATCTAAAGTATGTGGAGGGCATGACACTAGAAGGAATAGCCGAGAATTTGAGTTATAGTGCTAGTTATGTCTATAAGAAACACGCTGAAATAATGAGAAGGATAAAATTCGTTGAAGAACTTGCACTTTACTGACACCCAGTTTTGAGTATGTTAACCCTTGTAAAAATGCCTTATAGTAATAGTATAAAGAATTGACGGAAGGGCAACTGAACGAAACGGTTGCTCTTTTTGTTTATGAGTGGATATTAAAATATCACGTACCAGATTATAGAATTCATCTCAAAAAGGAATGAATAATGCACATGCAATATGTGAGGTAAGAAATTTTGATGGAAAATGTGCATGATGTACTTTTCATTCCTTGTAGAAGAAGTCCAAATGTATTTTGCAATCTAATTGGTAGTTAGTAAATGATTCAAAGGGGTATTCATACAAAAACAAAATGATTTGTCCTTCTTCCATTTTTACTATTTACTATGAATTGGTTTTGTATACCAAAAAAATACAAAAGAGACGAGTGAATTCGTCTCTTTTGTACATGTGTACAAAGAAATATGATTGACCGGGTTTATATATTTTATTTCATTTTTGGTTATATATACCTATTTTTGAAGGGTTTCTCTTTTTTTTATTTAAAAAACGAGTACCGATGACCGAGTACCCGTTTTATGAAACTTACATTCACTATTATTGTTATGTGTGTGAGTCATGAACAAAT
>NZ_JBNPJZ010000019.1:0-4781 GCF_050312695.1 Bacillus sp. AF62
GCTATCTATTGCATGTTCAGCTAGTTTTTCTGATTCATAACATTGCATATTTATTTTAGTTTTGCAACACCCTCTAACTAATAATGTATCCGCACTAATTTCCTGTCCAACTTCTACATTTACCAATCTTATATTTCCACTAATCCCGACTGCAATTTTTTTTAGCTCACCGTCATTTTTTCGGATCATCAGTAATTTTTCCCATTCATATACGTAAGAAGATTCATTAATAAAAATCTCCTCTACTTTTCCTTCATAAGAGCTATAAATCTCTTCTATTCTCGTTTTCATATAACATCTACTCCCTATTTCACACTTCACTATTTTCATCTTATTCTACCATTCTTACGAGATGCGGCTTACTTTTTAAAAATTCAAATTAACTACCGTGAACAAAATGAACAAAATAAAAATTATGCTTCTAATGATGTTATTTTTCAAATTATTTACCATTTGAATAGATGCTTTTATTATAAATAAAAAACCTTTTTCTGAATTTTTATTCTATTTTTGAAAGCGCAATCATTCTTTTGAGGGGGAAATTACATGTTAGCACTACTTGGATTTGCGATGGTATTTGTCTTTATGTTTTTAATTATGACGAAACGTATGTCAGCGCTAGTAGCATTAATATTAATTCCGAGTGTTTTTGCAGTAATTGGCGGATTCTATGCCAATATGGGACCAATGATGTTAGAGGGGATTCAAAAATTAGCACCTACTGGTATTATGCTTATGTTCGCTATTTTATATTTTGGCATTATGATTGATAGTGGTTTATTCGATCCTGTCATTAGTAAGATTTTAAAATTTGTAAAAGGAGATCCTTTAAAAATCGTTGTCGGAACGGCTATATTGACTATTATCGTTTCTCTAGATGGTGATGGTACAACAACATACATGATTACAGTTTCCGCAATGTATCCACTATATAAGCGCCTTGGAATGAACCCCCTCATATTAGCTGGAGTTGTTATGTTAGGGGCAGGGGTAACAAATCTTACACCTTGGGGTGGACCCACAGCTCGTGTTATGAGCGCACTTGGACTTGAGGCTTCCGAATTATTTACACCTCTTATTCCAGGAATGATTGCTGGTGCAATTTGGGTTGTTTTCGTTGCCTACTATCTTGGAAAAAAAGAAAGAAAACGTTTAGGAATTATGGATGTACAGTATTTAAAACAAATGCAAACAATGGACGAGCAAGCTGCAACTGTCGAAGCCGCAGTGCATAAACGTCCTAAACTTCTATGGATTAACTTTTTATTAACCGCTACATTACTTGTCTGTCTCATACTAGAAGTTATGCCGTTACCTGTTTTATTTACAGTCGCTTTTGCTATTGCTGTTATGATTAACTATCCAAACTTACAGCAACAGAAAGAACGTATTGCTTCTCATGCAGGGAATGTATTAGCAGTTGTTTCTCTCGTATTTGCTGCCGGTATTTTCACTGGTATTTTATCTGGAACAAAAATGGTAGATGCAATGGCTAACAGTGTAGTAACTCTTATACCAGATGCACTTGGACCACAACTACCAATTATTACAGCACTTCTCAGTATGCCATTCACATTTTTCATGTCTAATGATGCATTTTACTTCGGGGTATTACCTATTTTGACGAAAGCTGCTGCTACTTACGGAATTAGTGCAGCTGAAATGGGACGTGCTTCCTTACTTGGGCAACCCGTTCACTTATTAAGTCCTCTTGTCGCTTCCACTTATTTATTGGTCGGAATGGCCAAAGTTGATTTCGGTGAACATCAACGCTTCACTTTATTGTGGGCCGTTGGAACGACAATGGTTATGTTAATTACCGGAATTGTGATTGGGATTATTCCAATATAAGATGCAAAAAAACAGTAGAAGAAATAAAATCCTCTACTGTTTTTATTATGAAGAAACAAGAAAATAACGTCTCTCCGGTCTCCCAACACTTCCATATATTAGCTCTGCGTGGACTTTCTTCCTAGATATCAAATACTCTAAATAGCGCCTTGCCGTTGATCGGCTTACTCCAATCATTGAGCTTAACATTTCTGCTGTAATCCCTTCTTCATTAACTGTTAACATATGCTTTTTTACTTTCGCTAAAGTATAAGGATCTATCCCTTTCGGGGCATATTCTATTTGATCTCCCTTCACGCCTCTTTGAGACCATAAATATTCAATTTGCTCCGTAGATAATTGATTGTTTTTCTTTAACTGTATAATCTTTTTTTGATAGCCTTCCAGACTTGCTTTAAATCGGTCAAACATTAGTGGCTTTACGATATAATCTGTTACTCCACCTCGCAGCGCGTGCCTTACTACTTCTGTTTCCGATGCCGCTGTAATCATAATAATATCTGTATCGTGCAAATGATGCCTAATATATGTGACAAGTTCCGTTCCTTGCATATCAGGTAAGTACACATCTAATAAAACAAGCTGTGGCTTCACAAGCTCTAGCCATTCTTTCGCTTGTTCTCCAGTCGTTGCCGTTCCAATTACTTTAAATCCCTCAATTTTTTCAGTAAAACGACGATGAATGTCTGCAATCCGAATATCATCTTCTACAATTAATACTTCAATCTCCTCACCCATTACTATTCGCCTCTCTCTTTCGGTAGTGCAATAATAAATAACGCACCACCTAAATCCCCTTTTTCGATTGCAATACTTCCATTTAAATCTTCTACTAACTCTTTCACTTTTGCTAATCCATATCCTCGCTCTCCTCCTTCTTTCGTCGAAAAGCCTTTATAGAATATGCTAGTAATTATTTCATCATGAATCCCTTGCCCTGAATCTTCCACTTCAATTAATATTTCTTCTCCAATATCAGTTACAAACATCCTTACTTTCTTATCATTCTCTTCATTTTTTTCAATTGCTTCAAATGCATTCGTAATTAAATTCCCTAAAATAGAAACGACATAATTACTCTCAATATGTGGACTTAATTTGTCTAAACCACTTTCTCTATCTAGCATAAAATCAATCTTCAACTCTCGTGCTCTATTATAAAATCCAATTAAAATTCCACCTAGCCATGGATTTTGAATCCGCTTCATAATAAATTGAACAAAATCTTGATATACCGCTGTTTCCTTATGAATAAGCTCTAAAGCATCTTCGTATGATTCTAATTGGATAAGACCTGAAAGCGTATACAATAAATTGTTATATTCGTGCGTTTGCGCTCGTAATGCCTCTGTATATTGCTTCGTCTGAGATAATTCTGCTGTTAACTGATCCATTTCAGATTTCAAACGTAAGCTCGATACAACGCCAGTTACTTTATTCTTTACTTTAATAGGTAGACGGTTCGCAATAACAGCCTGTCCTTTTATATTTAATTGACGATCAAACTGTTCTTCACCAGTTTGAAGTACATCTAGTATCGTTGAATTAGGAATTACATTTAAAATAAATTCCCCAATAATATTTTGTTGCTTATCTAGCGAAAGAATATCATAAGCTGCTTGATTGACTAAACTAATCATGCCATTTTTATCGATTACAATAATCCCTTCACGTACAGATTGAATCACTGTACTATGCTCTTCATATAAAGATGAAATTTCTTCTGGTTCCATCCCGAACATCATTCTTTTTATACTTGCCGCTAAATATATAGAGCCGATTATCCCAATTAAAAGACCTATTATTGTAATCCAAAATACACGCTTTCCATACACTTCTACCGCTCCATGAATATCAGCCATTGAAAACCCAACAGACACCACACCAATAATTTCATTTTCCTGGTTACGGACTGGGACTTTCCCACGCAACGAAGGGCCTAATGATCCATTAGCTTTAGAAACATAAGATTTCCCTTCTAATAAAACGCCTTTATTATCTCCGCCAACCATTTTTTCTCCTATTTTATCTCGCTCAGGATGTGCATAACGAATCCCCTCTTTGTTTCCAACTACAATAAAGTCAGCCTCTGTATCAATTCGAATTTTTTCTGCGATTGGCTGAATAATAGAAGCTGGATTTTCTTTTTGAAAAGCTTCCTGAATTTCTGGTATCGCGGCAACTGTTTTCGCAACATGCAAAGCCCGTTTACCAATTTGCTCTTCTACCGTTTCAGATAATATGTAATAAAATAAATAACTCGTTAGCATAAGTACAACTAAAATAAGTGTACTAATAGTTAATGTAATTCTCGGTTGGAGTTTTAATTTTTTAAATTTCAAAACCATTCCCCTAACATGATTAAAGATAGAATTTAAAGAAAATACAGTTTTTTATTATCATAACACGGTTACTATATATTTCTTTCTTTTTTATCTTCATAAAAAAAGAAACGAAGCATAAGTACTACTTCGTTTCTTAACAGTTTATTATTATATTTTAAACTTACCAATCATCTCTTGTAATTCTTCTGCCATTTGTGATAAATGGACTGCTGCTGCATTTATTTCATCTACTGAAGCTAATTGTTCCTCAGAGGAACCAGCAATATTTTGAACACTTGCGGCATTTTCTTCAATCGTAGCTGCAATTTCATTAATAGATGCACTTACTTGTTTTGCATCTACCGTCATTTGTTTTGCTACATCTACCATGCTATCAATTTGTACAACTGTATCATTTGTAGACTTCAATATTTCGACAAAGCTTTGCTTCGTTTCATTTGCAACTACAAGTCCTGATTGTACTTCTGCTCCAACTTGATTCATAGAGCTTACTGTTTCTTTTATATCAAATTGAGGGTGTTGCAAAACTAAAATAAATATGCAATGTTATGAATCAGAAAAACTAGCTGAACATGCAATAGATAG
>NZ_JBNPJZ010000174.1:0-4475 GCF_050312695.1 Bacillus sp. AF62
TATTTAGTAGTACAAGTAGCATATATCCTAATCTATAAGTACATGTAAAATAATTATTTTGTCTATTCTTCTCATATTACAAGAAATAAGTTGATTGTTTTAAGGGATATGCTCTTCTATCTGTTCATAATAACCAAAATCTATACATGTTCTGTCACAAGAGAAATTATTGTTCTTATCACACGAAAATATATTGATATATTATAAATCAGGAGATTATGAATGTGTTTTCAAGACTTAAAACAAAGGTTTTTTAGTACAAACCTCCTATATCGTCATTGTTCGGTACATTAATAACAATAATCATATTCATTATCCTCCCCTTCTAAGATATACTAACATAATTATTCTTACATAAAAAGGTACGTATGCCCACAATAAAAAGGTCTCTTGGTAGGAGACTTTTTATTCGTTTGGAAACTGTTGGAAAATAAATAGTCATAACCTTTTTCATATAGGGATGTGACTGTATTACAAAGGTTTATTTACCACCGCTATTCGCTTTCGTTACAGCACCGTATAGCCCACTAACAGCTTGATATTAAGTCAATAAAACAGACACAGATAATTTCAATTATGCAGACTTCGATTCGTACATACATTCTTTTTTTCATCGGTGATAAGTAGCCATTCGCTGAATGATATTACCCCCGTAAGGTCGACAGTGTAAAAAGACCATGCAAACACATGGGTGCTAAACTTTTACTTGGAGGGGATTTTATTATGGTTAAAAAAGGGGATAAATTTCAAACTTATTCAAATTAATTAAAGGTACAAGTTGTAAAAATTTATTTAAATGGTGAGGGCAGCCAATTGGCTATAGCGAAGAAATATAGGCTTAGAATTCCGAACACAATGGCCTGAAGTTTTTGCACCAGAACCAGCTGATATCCATACGATTGTATCACATTTAAATTTCTCAATAAAAGAAAACCATCATTTTACAGATTAAGTATTTAAAAAAAACAGATTTTTTTGTATTATGAAAATAAAGACTTGAAGATTCTGCCTATTAGATGTTGATTAGTTTTGTATATGTAACAACAAGTCCGAGACAAATCAATTATATCATTGGGATATTCGTTATGAATGTAGTCCCAATAGCCATGTACAAATATTAGCAATTCTTTGCTACATTTGTAACTACTCATCTACATAAAGCGCAAGCATTTAATATGTACTTCAAATTTTAATTTTCCGAGTAAATTTCCTATAAAAACGCCTCCACAATCAAGTCTATTAATCTAATATATAACCATATAATATTTAGTAAGAAAACTACATATTTTACAACATATAGAAACCGAGTGTTCGCTACTACTTATCACAACAACTTTGTGGATACTTTAATAGGTATTGTGATAAGTTATATGTGACCACTCAAAATTAATAGGGGGGATAAGAATGCGCTTCAATATTAAAGAAACGCGGAAGAGGTTTGGCGATACCCTACAGAGTTTAGCTGCAAAAATTAATTATGATTATAGTAATCTGTCTAAAATTGAAAGAGGAGTATATACCCCCACATTAGATTTACTTCATAAAATAGCTACCGTATACAATATGGAAATATGCGATTTAATTGTTCCTTCGAATATAGCAAGTAAAAAAATTTTAGATATAGAGGATATAGAATTGTTAGAATGTTATACTTTCACCCTAAACGACGAAGAAGTTTCACAAGAAGAACTTGTGTTTTTAATACAAACGCTAAAAATTATGCGCCAAACAATCAAAAATATAAAAAGGAAAGATTTCGATGAGTAACATTGTTTCGCTGAAACACGAACAGAGCAGAAATACAAAAGAACATATAAAAAATCTTTTCCTTAAAAAGAAAGAAACTGATCTACATGTCGCAAAGGAGACTGTAAATCTTTTTTATAGACAGGCATACATTGTCCAATTACTTTTTTAACCTGATTATGATTATTTTGAGTTCTTAGATAAGTAATGATAAAAATGTCTGGGTTTTCATTTGGAAAATAATAGTATAAAACTTTTTTTGATTCCACGCTAACGTATAGAGTTGTTTGAGTTTCTCTCTTATCATTTTATCTTTTATATGAAGAGCGGTATCCACAGATTTTCCCACCAAATCATCTCGTTTTTGAAAAATTAAATTTAGTAATTCTGGACAAATATCTATAAAAATAAAATCATCTTCTATTTTTTGAAATGTGAAATACATCTTAGGTTGTGCATTTTCATATTCTTGGAAAAGGTTTTCAAATACAGAATGTAAAACTAGCTTGAGTTCGATATGGCATCATCCCTTTCGCTTTTTCCTAAAAATCACATACTTTCCTTTGTTTTATTTGGTATGTTAAACCTAAAAACATGCTCTTTCTTTGAAGAGATAACATATTTTATAGATAATAAATTAATAGTACTTATTATTTTACATGTTTTTCTTATATTTTGTATTGAGAAAGTAGAAGTTATTTTTTAAAGTAATATACATATTTTTACATATACAAACAAAAATCTGCATATTAAATGTGTTATCTGTTTAATTGTTACTATAAGTAGGGGTAGCCTTACTAAGGAAATTCGCTTATTGATAAACCTTCGTTTATAAATAATTAGGTTCATATTACCAATTTTAACTTGATTTTAAAAATGGTTCTGGTGCAATATTTTGTATGTGTATAAAAAACATAATGATTTTTTATACACATACAAAATATTGCATTGTGAATCAACCTCAATAACCTCATTGAACAAGACCATAGACATCTCAAACAAAGGTTTGTTACATCCATAGGATTTCAAAATCTTCGCCAAGCTTCCCGTCCCTGGAAAGAAATCGAAACGATTCATCATATACAAATAAAAGAGAAGGTGCAGCCTGCAGTGATCCCTGTCAAGTAGACAGTATTTAAAAAGCACGACTGGAGATGGTACACTAAACTGGACACTAAGTTAAGAGAGAAAGGTAATTCAGTTTATAAGTAGAAAAGTCTATAATCGTCAATTTAAAATGGCTGCAGTTCAGCTCGTACTGGAAGAAAATATGTTTGTAAAAGGGGTTTCCAGAGAATTATCGATTCATTCTAATACGCTATATCTTTGGATAAGCGAATATGAAGAATATGGGGAAAGTGCGTTTCCAGGTCGTGGAAGCGCACTTTATCATTCTCAGTATGAAATGAAAAAACTCAAGCGTGAGAATGAAGAACTGAGAAAAGAGCTCGATTTATTAAAAAAGTTCCAGGTCTTCTTGAAGAAAAAGAATGTGTAAGATTTCAATATTTAAAAGAGAATAAACACAAATATAACATCAAGAAGGCTTGTAAAACGTTAAACATCTCGTGATCAGGTCACTATGAATGTTTACAAAAGTTCTTGAAAAGAAAGGTATCAAAGTAAACCGGAAGCGAGTAGGAAAGCTGATGCGTCAAATGAAACTGTATGCGAAAGACAGTCGCTTTCAATTTAAACGTTATAATAAAAAATCACCTTCCATAGAAAGACCTAACCTCTTAAATCAAGTTTTTCAGACGGATCAACGAAATAAAATATAGGTTGGTGATATTACTTATATTCCTACCCAAAAAGGCATCTTATACCTTGCGGTATTTGTGGATATGTACTCAAGAAAAGTGATTGGTTGGTCCATGAGTACCCGTATGAAAGATTCTCTCGTGATAGACGCTTTTTTAAAAGGATATAAAAAAGAACATCCGAAAAAAGGGTTACTTATTCATACAGACTAAGGGGATTACTATACAAGCGGTAATTTTCAAACCACACTACAAAAAATAGGGTGCTGTTTCGAGTGTCAGGAGAAAAAAACCCCTTATGATAATGCGTTAATGGAATCCTTTTACAAGACTATAAAAAGAGAGCTTATTCAAGGTGCTAAATTGAAAACACCTGAACAAGCTCATAAAGAAATATTTAAATATATAGAGTTGTATTACAATACAAAAAGAATGCATTCTTCTTTAGATTATCTTTCTCCTATCGAATTTGAGAAAGCCTATTCATAATATTCACCTAACTTAGTGTCTGGAAAATGTTGATAAGTCCAATGTACTTTCTTTTTCTGTCTACTATTAGGGGATCATATCAGGTAGAAGCTCTTATTCAGGAAATGAGAAAACACAAAATTATCCTTCCAGCAGTTTACATGCAGTTATGCAAGAGCAAAATTACTGGAAAGGCCAAAAACAGAAATTCCGAAAAAATAATAAGAAATTATTAATTTCATTAGAACCACATTTACATGAAAGGTTGGAAGAGTTCGCATTGTATAACGAAAATTTAGATCAAATTGCATCGGAGTTAGTAACAGAAGGCTTAGATTATATCTATATGGAGGATATACCTGTAAGGCAATCTCATGCTTTTCAGCATTTTGTAGAAATTGAATTATCACCATTTCAGCAAAAACTCTAAGAACCTGTTTAGAATCTATGGTATAATCTGTACAAAAAAGGATATTTTCTATGATACATAATTATACAAGT
>NZ_JBNPJZ010000097.1:0-4464 GCF_050312695.1 Bacillus sp. AF62
CGCTATCTATTGCATGTTCAGCTAGTTTTTCTGATTCATAACATTGCATATTTATTTTAGTTTTGCAACACCCTCTGTTAAATAATAAAATTTTCAAAAAAATCTTTTTTAATAGAAATTGTTATGGTACAGTATAAATGGAAGTTGTTGAAAACGTTTTCTTAAACGTTTTTTTATTTTAGGCTTAAAGGTATGATGACCTGATAGTCTATTGATGAGGTTATTCTATTTAAAAGGGGATTCTTTAGGGGGAGAGAACAATGAACACATGGACACAAGTTTATGATCCATTCGGAAACATTTGGATTTCGGCAGCGGTCGCACTTATTCCGATTATCTTTTTTTTCTTAGCTTTAGCAGTTTTCCGCATGAAAGGGTATGTGGCAGGATTTATTACAGTTGTACTTACAGTTTTAGTAGCGTTATTCGCTTATAAAATGCCGTTCACGATGGCAATGGCAGCGACCGGATATGGTTTCTTATACGGATTATGGCCGATTGCTTGGATTATCATTATGTCGGTATTTTTATATAAAATTTCTGTAAAAACAGGTCAATTCGATGTGATTCGTGCATCGGTATTATCGATTACGAACGATCATCGTCTACTCGTTATTTTAATTGGATTTTCATTTGGAGCATTTTTAGAAGGAGCGGCAGGATTTGGAGCACCAGTAGCGATTACAGCAGCGCTTCTTGCGGGTCTTGGGTTAAATCCTTTATACGCAGCAGGTCTTTGTTTGATTGCAAATACTGCACCAGTGGCGTTCGGAGCGATGGGAATTCCGATTACAGTTGCTGGACAAGTAACAGGTATTGATCCACATAAAATTGGACAAATGGCTGGACATCAATTACCGTTCCTATCATTATTTGTTCCATTCTTTATCGTATTTTTAATGGATGGATTTAAAGGGATAAGACAAACGTGGCCTGCGTTACTTGTAGCGGGTAGTTCATTTGCGATTACGCAGTTCATTACAGCGACATTTTTAGGGCCGGAACTTCCGGATATTACATCGGCACTTGTAAGTTTAATTAGTTTAGCGCTGTTCTTAAAAGTTTGGCAGCCGAAAGAAATCTATCAATCCGAGCAAGCAAATAGTGAAGTAGCAGCAACAACGACAGCAGCATCGATGCCGAAATTAACGTTTGGAAAAGTAGTAAAAGCATGGTCTCCATTTATCGTATTAACGGTTATGGTAGTCATTTGGAGCCAAAGTTTCTTTAAGGCATTATTCGCTCCAGGAGGGGCTTTAGCAAGTCTTGTATTTAAGTTTGAAATTCCAGGTCTGCATAATCTAGTAATGAAAGCAGAGCCGATTGTAAATAAACCAACGCCTTACGAGGCAATTCTGAAGTTTGATGTATTATCAGCAACCGGAACGGCGATTTTAATTGCTTGTATCATTTCCATGTTTATTTTGAAAATGAATGTAAAAGATGCAGTAGTGACATTTAAAGAAACGTTAAGTGAATTAAAAATGCCAATTCTATCAATCGGATTCGTACTAGGGTTTGCATTTATCGCAAACTATTCTGGTCTATCTTCTACGTTAGCGTTAGCACTAGCAGGAACTGGCGGACTATTCCCGTTCTTCTCGCCTTTCTTAGGCTGGATTGGCGTATTCTTAACAGGGTCTGATACGTCTGCGAATGCACTGTTCTCGAATTTACAAGCCATTACAGCGCAGCAAGTCGGCGTATCTGAAGTGCTTCTCGTTGCAGCAAATACAACAGGCGGTGTAACAGGTAAAATGATTTCTCCGCAGTCGATTGCGATTGCTTGTGCAGCAGTTGGTCTTGCTGGAAAAGAATCGGATTTATTCCGTTTTACAGTGAAGCATAGTTTGTTCTTCGTAATTATTGTTGGTATTATGACTTATGTTCAGGCTTATTATTTAACGTGGATGATTCCATAAACAACAAAAGAAATAAACTTTGAATTTTCCAGATTATAGTGTATTATGGAAAAGTATTGAAAATTAAATCAGTGATAAACTAGGGGTGCCTAACGTATGCGTAGGCTGAGAGAGAAGCGCGTGAACTTCTTAACCCTTTGGACCTAATCTGGCTCGTACCAGCGTAGGGAAGTTAACGGCTTTACATAATGATGTCTTTATGAGCCAGGTCCTTATTTTTTTATGGACCTGGCTCTTTTTATGGAAGATGCGCAAATTGGGAATACCGACAGTAGTGGATAGGGTTGTTCAACAAGCAATCAGTCAAGTGCTTGGTTCAATATTTGAAAAACAATTTAGCGAATCTAGTTACGGCTTTAGACAAGGGCTCTTTTATGTTTGTATTTCGGAACTTCATCATATTTCTTTAAATAATAAGCACGGTAAGTAGCTTCACGAAGTTGTACAGAGTTGGCAGCTTCAACCATGTAATAACGAAGATACTGGTTTCCCGTTCGTGTCATGGGTGTTCGTTCCGATTCAAAGTTTCCAGATTGCGATTTTTTCTAGTAAAGACCGGTGTATTTGGCCAATTGTGCTTCGTTCTCAAAGCGTTCAATTTGTCCCACTTCCGCAATGATTCCCGCGGTGTATACGACTCCAATGCCTGGAACACTTGTTAAATATCTCGCTTCTGGAATGGCTTAGAATAAAGCAGTAATGCTTTTTTCTATCTCTTTGATTTGTTTTTTTCAATGTTTGAATCAATCGTGCATAAGTGGCTAATACAACGTCCACAGAGTCTTGAACGACCTTACCTAGTGGGTAGGAGTCACGTATGGCTTTCTTGATGGTTTTCGCTAAATCTTCCGGGTCGCTAAAGCGTCCTTTCCCCTTTTTCTGAAGAAGAGTAGCGAGTGCTTCTAGATCCATTTCTGCGATTTCATCCAACGAAAGGGAATCTGAGAGTATTTCCATCATCGTCGCACCAAAAACAGAGGTATTTAACTCTTTCGATAACGTATTACATTTGTAGTAAAGGTTCTTCATTACATTCTGTTTGCTGGTGAACGAGTTGATATCTAGATCGTGTTAAACGTTGAAGGGCAACGTATTTTTCCTCCTTGATAAGAAACTTATTATACCGTCCGATTCGTAAAAAATCGGCAATACGGAAAGCATCTATTTTATCGGTCTTATCTTCTTCAAAGAGTTTTTTTATACCGATGGATGGCTTTTGGATTTTGTACGACCACTTCCACGTCTAAAGCCCTCAAATCCTTATCTTCCGTTAGGAACATGGAAGGATGGAAACTATAGACGGAAGTAGATTCCATGCCAATGACAATTTTTTTATAGTTGTACAACTGGTGAAAATGGAGAACATCCTCCTTAATGGCGTTGGCACCATTCACATCGTTTGAAAGACAAATTTCTTTCAAAACAGTGTCATGACTGTCAAGAAAACATACATCAAGTTTTTCAGAGCTTACATCAATAGCTACGAATAATCTCAAAGAAAGAAGGTCCTTTCTTTGAATAGTATTTGGAATGAGCTTGGATACTGTGGGATCTCCCTAGAGTCCAAAACATAGCCACAACCTCGCGTATGAGTATTCAATGATTAGCTGCCCTTCCACCACTATGAGAGGTAAGTGAAGGAAACCGATACAGCTTGTGCGTATGCAGTGCATTTTGGTCTGGGTCACAGTCTTTTAACGTGGTCGAACTACAGGAGGAGTAAGCATATTCCCGATGGGTCCATTTCTATAATTCCATTATCTGGGTAAATCCCCCAGTATCCAAGACTAAATTTTACCCATACATCATTTTTTTGATGTAGCTCTTGAAGATAAAAACTATTTAATTTTCAAGGAACAGTTATTAACTTAAAACTTATTATACGAGGAGGGTGTATCATGAAAAAAATATGTTTTGTATTAATTGTCGACGCTGGTATAAATTATGGTTCAATATTTTCTCTACCATTTTTAAGGAATCAGGATGATTTGAAGGAATATTTTTCTAAGTATTATGATGTTTCAATTAATTATATTAGGGATAAAAACTCAGTTGACTATTTGGTAGTTCCCAAACCGTGTCCAGCTTTTGATAATGAAAATAATCTTCCAATAATTGAAGTACCAGCAATCTTATTTATAGAAAAGAATTTTGAAAAAATAAAAACTTATATAGACAATTATTTTTCTAATAACTCATAAAGAAAATAAAAGTACAGTAAAAAGAAGTCCGATAAAAAACGAGTGGTGTAGAATATTTCTATTAATCATTCGTTTTTTATTATATTTACATATATTTTTTAAAAGAGGATTATAGACGTTCTGAAAAAAATTAATTATAACAAGAACGGCGTTCGTGCTACTATCTACGGTTATTTTTTGTACTAAGTACCCCTTTAACTAACAAGACAACAAAAATAATTAACATATTAAGGAAATAATGTTGAAATAAATGTAAGAGCTTTTTCTTTAGAACCTGTTTAAAATCTTTTTAATAAAATCGCTACACCTGCCAATAAGCAACTCTGTCTGCTATTTTCAAG
>NZ_JBNPJZ010000122.1:0-134955 GCF_050312695.1 Bacillus sp. AF62
TACTTGTATAATTATGTATCATAGAAAATATCCTTTTTTGTACAGATTATACCATAGATTCTAAACAGGTTCTTAGATAAATATAAAGGGTGGCATTTTATGAAATCAAGAGGAATTACTCGTAAAGCAGATAGCATGGGGCGTATTGTTATTCCAATGGAAATAAGACGGAGTTTAGGAATTGTAGAAAAAGATTCTCTTGAAATGTTTATAGAAGAGGACCAGATTATTTTACGAAAATATCAATCACCAAGAGCTTGTGCACTTACAGGGGATATTTCAGACAGCAATATTTCGTTAGCGAATGGGAAGATTATTGTAAGTCCAAACGGGATGGAACTGTTAATAAAGAAGTTACAGCAATATCTTTTAAAATAAAAGGTAAGTAAGAAATTTAAAATAGAATATACTTGGAAAAAGGTCCTCTATCACCATTTAGGGGACCTTTTTATTGTTATCAATAAAATTGAGAGGCCGTAGTTGGTTCAATGAAATACGAATTACCTTATAAATAGTCTGACTATTTTTTATAAAAAAACTATTTATTTACATTTTTTGGTTTCGTGTTATATTTTTAGTGTCAATATATTTATCTTGAAAATTCTGATTTTAAACTCAAGAAAACTTTAGAAAATGAAATACTCTTACTTGAATTGAAAATCATATAAACATAGTTTGAAAGTAAAGTATGAAAATGAATCAGATTTTCAAATTAAATTTGCCAATTTAACGGAGATTCGTGGGGGAAATGTGACTAAGAAGAAATCTCTTATACTCCACGTTTTTTATCTGTAAATTGGTAGTTCTAATAGCTTTGAAGAAAAGCAAAGGAGCAAAAAAGAAGTAGGTAGTCATTTAATAGAAGATATGGTGTGAAAAAATAAAACAACGGAGGTTTTATAATGAATAAAGGAACACTGCAGATTACAGAAATCGAAGAAATTAGCATTCCTAATGTATTGAAGGATAAAATGAAGAATCTAATAGACCATGAATTAAAAACTCATAATCCTTATACTTGTGATCAAGAAATAGCTGCAAGCTTTTCAAGAGAGTGGCTTAATTGTTTGATTGATTATTTAAAGAAAACTTCGAATTCAGACATGAAAAAACTACTACATATGATAAAAGTAGCGAATTGTGGTGGGAACGTACCACCTACTCTTATTAAAAATATTCCATGTGATCCTATGGAAACACTATTACCTGGGGAGAATCGCAAAGGTTTTAATTATGGTGAAGACGAAGACGATAGAATGAAAAAATATTTTTATGCAGAATGGGTCACATGGCTTTTCGCCACACTTTTTAATTATGATGCTTTAATTCACCCATCCGAACATGCAGGGAAAAATAGATTTCACCTCATTTCCCCTTTGAACAACGATGAAGTTTTGCGAAATGTCGGTGCAAGCACCGGTGGTGGGAACTTTTATCAACATAACGATGCTACAGTGTATACAGATATGAAAGACCAATCAGATATTGAAGCAAGATTGAAAACATTCAATACGAATTTAGAAATTGTATCAAATAGACTTAATAAATCCGTGGAACGAATAGTGTCTGAAATTACTTGTGGAAAATTTACTAGAGTTGATGCTCTTTTATTAAAAGGAGTGTTAAATTTAAAAACTCAAACTCATATTGGAACGCCAAAATTACTTCAAAAGCATCTTGAAGAAAATCACTTCAGTAAAGATGATATATTGGCGATAAGTAAAATGCCTATTGCTCATATCGCAGGAATGGCGGATGGTGAAATATCTGGATTTGTAGGGGAAATAAACCAAATTATATTTTTGGATGATAATGGTGATATTATTGCAACTTGTTTGAATGGAGCAGAAAATAAATTGATTTATGTGGGAGAAAGTGAAGAAGAAAAATTGAAATTTGACATATTTTTAGAACTCTTACGAACAACGCCCACTTATAAGGTTCCACTTACATCTGAAGATTTATTAATTATCCCAAATTCATACTATGGTAAACAAACAAATGTAACTCATGGTAGGGAAAGGTTATCTGAGGAAGAATATAAAATCCCGATTGGAGATAATAAGTACGGAAGAAGAATTGTTTGCAGGCAGTACGTTTCCAGCCGATTACGTGATCAGAAAGAAAGTTACTTTACAGATATCATTAACTAGTTTAAAGAGAGGAGGGGCGATGGGGAGGTTTGGGTTATAATAGCTCAAGCCTGCCCCTATTCTTTGTATGGATTTTACTATTGAATTACTCATACTACTATTTTTAGTAGCTGTATTAGCAGGATGGATAGATACAATTGCTGGGGGCGGTGGTATGATAACTATCCCGATAATGTTATTAGTAGGTATGTCTCCTTCTGTAGCGATAGCAACTAATAAACTACAAGGGAGTAGCGGAACCCTCATGGCAACAATGATTTTTATTAAGAAGAAAGAAATTAATCTCAAAGATATGCGTTTGTCCATCTTAATGACCTTTTTGGGATCCGTTTTCGGTGGATGGCTTGTTTTACAGATACGGGCAGAATATCTAATCATGATATTACCTTTTTTACTTATTATTATTGGTCTTTATTTTCTATTATCTCCAAATATAGCAAACGAAGATCGACCGAGAAAAATAAGTATGTTGTTGTTTGCGTTAACAGTGGCTCCATTCCTTGGATTTTATGATGGTTTCTTTGGCCCAGGAACAGGTAGTTTAATTGCTTTAGCGTTCATTCTCTTATGTGGATATAGTGCTACACGGGCAACTGCAAATGCTAAGATTTTGAATTTTACAAGTAATTTCGCTGCTTTGTTGTATTTTATTATTTTTGGCCAAATCGATTGGACAATTGGATTGATTATGATGCTTGGTCAAATTATAGGATCATATATTGGGGCGAAGATGGTGCTTACAAAAGGGACGGCATTAATACGACCAATAGTGGTTATTGTTTGCTTTGTCATGGCAATTAAAATTTTTTTACAAAATATAAACTGAATGTAATCAATATATTATTTGGATCAAAGTTTGAGTGTTTTCATGTTCTTATTGCAGTATTACGCTGTTTAAGATGTGTTCAAAATTACACAATTTGACTAGTGTAATGTATTGCGTTATGCTTTTTTTAGTATAAAAGAAAGGCTTGAAGATAATGATTCGTCGTTTGAGAAAGCTAAAAAATGTAGCTGTCGTAGTAAGCTTCTAAGTAAATAGCAAAATATATAATACTTAGAAGCGAGGAATAAAGTTATGAAGTATCCATTATTTAATCATTGGTCAGAAACAAAGTATATAAAAGATATAGTAACAAATCCACTCATTGAAGTGGGAGAGTACTCCTATTATTCAGGCTATTATAGTCATCAAAATTTTGAAGATGGCTGTGTAAGGTATTTGTGGGGGGATGCTAAGTCTCAAGCACTTTTCAATCCAATTGAACAGATGGGATGGCATCTTGATAAACTCATTATTGGGAATTATGTTTGCATTGCAAGTGGAGTAGTCATTTTAATGGGTGGTAACCATAATCATCACTCAGAATGGATTACAGTATATCCATTCGCTGAGCAAATTGAACAATCATATGAACCTAAGGGTGATACAGTCATAAAAAGTGATGCTTGGATTGGAATGAATGCTATAATAATGCCTGGCGTTACTATTGGTGAAGGGGCAATTGTTGCTGCAGGATCTGTCGTAAGTAAAGATGTTCCGCCGTATACAATAGTTGGTGGAAATCCTGCTAAGGAAATAAAGAAACGATTCACTGATACAGAAATAAACATGTTAATGGAAATGCGTTGGTTTGATTGGGATAGGAAATTGATTGAGAAGGCAATTCCGCTGTTATCTAGTCCATCCATCGAACCATTATTTGCTTTTTATAAAAATGAAGTGAAAAATAAATAAATCAGTTAGAAAAACTACATCCAGTATAGGGTGTAGTTTTTTTATTACAAAAAACTAATAGTTTAGACTAAAGAAAATTCATCTCTAATATAAGTCTAGCAAATAGCTGAATTGAGTAATTAAAATCCTTGATAGCTAATAAAGCATTAATGGGCAGTAAGACCCCAACTGATTAAAGTTTCACTTTATTTTTTGTACATGTGGAACAAATGTATTATTTAGATTGTCTATTAATTGTAATCCTAAAAAATATGAAAGTGCGAATCATTTTGAAAAATATAAGGGGATTAAAAATAGGGATATGTGTGGGAATACAAAGTATTAGGGCACCTAAAAGTGTCGGATGAGATGGTCTATATGAAAGCGATCCTAACGTCTAATATGTATATATAATTTGAGAACACTGTCTATTTTTTTGAGATTATGTTAGAATAACGCTTTTTTTGAGTACAAAGATATTGGAGGTAACAGAAGTGAAAGGTATGTTTTGCAAGAGATTTATTGCAATAGTAACAGTGCTTACACTATTTTTTAGCATGTTCGTTACATTTGGAAGAGCAGCAGCGGAAACAGTTTCTGCTATAGACGTTGAAGCGGGATCAGCAATTTTAATAGAAGCAAATTCCGGAAAAATTTTATATAAAAAAAATGCAGATGAATCATTGGCAATTGCTAGTATGACAAAAATGATGAGCGAATACTTAGTTCATGAAGCGGTGGATAAAGGAAAACTTAAATGGGATCAAAAAGTTAAAATCTCTGAATATGCACATAAGATTTCGCAAGATCGCTCATTATCAAACGTTCCATTAGAAAATGGTGGCTCTTATACGGTAAAAGAGTTATATGAGGCAATGGCAATTTACTCTGCAAATGGTGCAACAATTGCTTTAGTTGAAGAGATTGCTAGTGAAGAAGTCAACTTTGTAAAAATGATGAACGATAAGTCGAAAGAGTTTGGAATGAAAGATTATAAATTTGTAAACTCTACGGGCTTAACAAATAACGATTTAAAAGGATATCATCCAGAAGGGACAACTCTAGACGAGAAAAATAAAATGTCTGCAAGAGATTGTGCAATTTTAGCGCAACGTCTTATTCAAGATTTTCCTAAAATATTAGATACAGCAAAAATTCCTAAAAAAACATTCCAAGAGGGTGGTAAATATCCAATTGATATGGCGAACTTTAACTGGATGTTAAAAGGTTTAATTAAGCAATATGAAGGTGTAGATGGTTTGAAAACAGGAACGACTCCAGAAGCGGGAGATTGTTTCACTGGTACAGTAGAAAGAAATGGTATGCGCCTAATTTCTGTAGTGATAAAAGCAAAATCTCATACGGCACGTTTTGATGAAACAAAGAAATTATACGATTATGGATTTGCGAATTTTGAAGTGAAGAATGTCTACAGAAAAGATTCAGTAGTAAAAGGGCATGAAACAGTGCGAGTAGCAAATGCAAAAGACACAGATGTAGTAGTTCAAACGAAGCAAGCTGTTTCACTTCCAATGCCGAAGGGCAATAAAGACATTTATAAAAAAGAATTTAAAGTATTGAATAAAAAACAAGAAGTGCCTATTAAAAAAGGTGTAACAATTAGTAAAATGATTATCTCGCCTAAAGATAATACAGATCCTGGGTTTTTATCAGGTAAATCATTACAAATAGACCTTGTAACAAAATCTAATGTGGAACAAGCAAATTGGTTTACACGTTTTATACGTAAAACAGGATCTATTTTTAGTAGTATGTGGGATAGTGCGATTGATATAGTAAAAAGCTAATTTTATAGGATACAACTAAATGTTTCACTTTATAAAAATTTAATAAAATCTTTTCTTTGTATTAAATATTTTGTTTTAAATTATGTATATAAAGAAATGGAGGTCAAATTAACTTTGTACTGCTTATATTAGGAATTTAAAGAAAGAATATGTACAATTCTCCCACTACATTCTTATAGTGGCCTTTATGAACAGCAAAATTTACAATTTACAAGGAGAACATTTTATGAGTAACAGAATAAAAGAATTAGATTCCATACGAGGGTTAGCGGCACTTACTGTGGTATTTGGACATTTTTGTTTAATGCTACCATCGTTGCCTAATTCTATTAAATTTTCCCCGCTTAGGTTTTTATGGGCGGGTGGGGAAGCTGTTATCGTTTTTTATGTACTAAGTGGTTTTGTGTTATCTATGGCACTTTATCATTCAAAAACAAATTATTGGGGATATTTAATTAAGAGATTTGTAAGAATCTATATTCCTTATTATTTTTGGATAATCGTTACCTTTGTTTTATTTATTTTATTTTCGTCGTATGAAGTGGTAGGATTACGGGATTGGTTCTATGATAGGTGGCAAGGGTCTATAACAAAATTAGATATTCTAAACCACTTTGTGCTTCTTAATAACTTTTTTACGGAAAATTATAATCCAGTTATTTGGTCATTGGCTCAAGAAATGCGTATATCTATTGTGTTTCCTTTGTTATTCCTTCTTTTTTATAAACTGAATTGGAAGAAAACGATACTATTTGCTTTGAGCTTTTCATTAATTAGTGTTGTTCTTAATATGTTGCATATTGGGAAAGCTGAAGGATTTTATAATGGTTATGCTGATACACTGCATTTTACATCTATGTTTATTGTTGGAATGTTACTTTTTAAGTATCAGGAAAAACTTATCTACTCATATAGGAATATGAAAAAATTTAAAAAAGGATTTCTTATTGCATTAGGGGTTATCTTATATTTATATTCCATTTTAATTTATGGTTTTTCCCGTAATGATACAACTTTCTTATTAAAAGATTGGGGTGTCGTAATGGGGGTTAGTATATTTATTATAATGGCTATGAGTAACCTAAAAGTAAAAGCATTTCTAAATAAGAGTGTATTTGTATATTTAGGAGAAATTTCATACAGTATCTATTTGTGTCATTTTCCAATCATGATGGTACTATTTAAACTATTGTATACAAAGATACCTATCTTTTTCCTTCTTACTTTGTGCATTGCAATGACACTACTTTTTTCTATAGTTTCATATCATTTAATCGAAAAGAAATGTATCAACTGGGCAAAACAAAGAACAATAAATTTTTTGAAAAAAGTATAATTTCTAGATAGATTTTATCTCTTTAGTAAATATATGAATATGACCGATTCTTAAGTATACTTAGGAATCGATCAATTTTGGATTCTAAATATAAATATAGTAAAGTGGAATATAATTGAAATCGAAAACCACTTAGAAATAACAATTACGGTGTGAGCTATTGTATAGTATAGATATGGTTAATAATAAAGGGGGAATACATATGTGGAAGCGATTTATAGCAATTGGCGATAGTTTTACAGAGGGGATAGGGGATGAAGTTGAGGGAATTGCATTAAAAAGCTGGGTAGATCATTTTGTTCAACTGTGTGAAAACGATATAGAATATGCCAATTTTGCAAAGCGTGGGTTAGTAACTAAAGAAATTCGTTCGCAGCAATTGGAAAAAGCGCTAACTTTTAATCCAGATTTGGTTAGTCTCATTGCAGGGGCAAACGATGTTTTAAAAGGACGTTGGAATCACGATGCATATAAGAACGATATGGAATTTATGATAGATACATTAAGTAAAGCAGGGGCTGATATTATTATAGCAAACCTTCCAGATTTTACAGTTAGGCTTCCTTTTGCTTCTGAAAAAAAACAAGTAATAAAAGAACAATTATTAGAGGCAAATGAAGTTATACATTCACTGAGCAGAGAGTATAAGCTTCATCATGTTGATTTTTGGAATCATCATTTAGTTAATGATAATACGCTTTGGTCTAAGGATTTAATTCATCCAAACTCAAAAGGATATGTAAAAGTTGCTGAATTAATTTTTAGTAGTTTGCCTGTACAGAAGATAAAATAATAGTTTGCAATTTAAAGAATATGATATTAAGTGTATGAATTTATATTTTTTAGTAAATGGAAAGAACTAAACATTTAGCAAACAAAGCGTATCTACGATATATTTCTACAGTAGTTCATAAATGTAGAATCACAAAGAAAGATCACTTATGGAAATAGGTGGTCTTTAAACATTTTTATAACTAAATTAAAATATATACTGTATTACTAACAATTTCGTACTACATAAAAATTAAGTTCTCTTATAGAAAAACTGATTTTATATTATATTAAAATATAATAACATATTCAAATCATATTTTGGGTATGCATCCTAATTGTGAATAATGTGTAATTTTTTTGAAGTATAAATATCTAATAAATAAAATAGGTAGTAGGTGCAGAAGTATTAATACTTTATTATTCAATTCTGTTATGAGTGCAATTAGTAATTGGTAGTATTATATTTTTATTATCAATTTTAGTTATTGGAATTAATTTGCATAGAAAATATGTAGGATAAGAAAAGATAAATATACTTTATTGTATATTTATCTTTTTGTTTAGTAGGATTTATAGTCTCTTTAAACTATTATGTTAATAAAATTAAAAAACTTAATTCTTAATATCCTTATGGCTAAAGCCATCTATAAAATGCCAATATAACTAAATAATTTTTTGGTATGATTTTTGGATTTTGTTTTTTATCGGAATTTTCTGATTCGAATATTTCAACTTTATGAATATAGTAGGTGAAATATTTGTGTGATAGTATTTGAGATAGAAAAAAGCCAACTTTAAAAAGGATGTGAATTGAATGTGTAAACGACTGTAAAGGGTTATATTAAGGCAACGTTTAGCTGTTATTAGTGTAAGGTAAAGATATATTTTGTAACAGTTGATATAAAAATGAAGAAATAGGTACGCTTTTGTTTGTCTGACTATTTTAAATATATGAAAAATAAGGCTGGTTTGAGTTTTGACGAAGTTAAATTCTAGGTGAGATGTTAATAATAATTAATTAGGTTTAATAAAGGGGTACCTTATACGCAAAAGCGTTTATATTAGTAACTTAAGGAGCTTGCTTTTATGAAAACTACCGATTCAAAAGGCCTATTAGGAAATAGGGTTTATTTACAAGTTTTCTCTGCCTATTCATTGCTTATGCTTGGTGTTTTTATTGATATGTTAGCGATTATGACTATAGTTGGGTTTGAATGGGAAGTAGATCCTACTATGATTGGGTTGATCCCTGTTGCATATGCACTTCCTGGAATTATTTTTGGCTCATGGGCAGGTGTTATTGCGGATCGTTTTAGAAAAATTCCAATTATGATGTTCTGTAACCTAATGGTTGGTCTAATAACAATTGCTCTTTTATTTGTACAAGATATCCACTGGCTCTTAGTGGCATTAATGATTCGTTCCATTTTTATTGTTTTCTATTATCCTGCACAGCAAACACTAACAAGACAGATTGTATCCCCGGACTTGCTTACTAAAGCAGTAAGTATCAACGGAATAGTAGAGCAGGGTACAAAGATAGTAGGCCCACTTATAGGGGGCATGTTGCTGAGCTGGTTTCAACCAGAGTTCTGCCTCATTATAAGAGCTATAAGTTGTTTATTAGCTACCTTGGTTCTGATACCCACAATAAAATTTAAAGAAACTATATCGAAAGAATTTGTTGAAAAGCAAAAACAAAGTACTTGGACCGCTTGGGTACAAGGGTGGGGTTATGTGTTATCTAATCGGATAATATTATCAACCATGATTTTCGTTACAATAGCCATGGCAGTATTACAATTAGTAGACTCACAATTCCCAACTTTATTTAAGAGCTTATTCCCACATGATAAAAGTAAAATGGGATATATCATTTCTATTATTGGTCTTGGAGGAATACTTGGTGCATTACTAACTCAGAAATTAAAACAATTTCAATATGGCTGGGTAGTATGTGGAGGTATGGTTTTAATGGGAATTGGTTTTGGGGGGATTGGTTTGATAACGCCCGGTACGGTCTTCGTTTTAGCCTATTTAATTAGTTTTATCGCTGGTATCGGAAGTGGGCTGATGCTTGTATCTAATCAAGTCATTTTACAAATAGAATCCGATCAAGATCAAGTAGGAAGAGTATTTGGTATACAAAGCAGTTTAACAAACGCAGTTCTAATTATTTCTCCTGCTATGAGTGGTCCATTAGTGCATTTGTTTGGAGTAACTCAACTCTATGTTTATGGAGGGATTGGGCTTGTTATTATTGGAGTAATTGGAGTTTCACTGCAGAAATATTTATGGGCTAAACATAAACACGAACCTATAAGAGCAAATAATTTTTGAAGGGAAGATTTTTATGACCAATGAGGAATGCTATCCATTAAGCCATCCGCAGCGAAGAATATGGTATACAGAAGTCGTTCATTCTGATAAAGGAATATGTAATTTAAGATTTTTATTTAAACTTCATCGAAAAATGAATTATTCAAAATTAAACCAAGTTGTGAATCGCGTTATCAGTGAAAATGACGGTCTGTGCATTAGGTTAAAAGAAAATGGGCATCAGGAACCGAAACAATATTTTACTAAACATGAAGAACAAGAATTTGAGTTTTTTGATTTCAGTAATGTGGAGAATACAAATTTGCTTGAGGAATGGATTGAGCAGAAAACAAAAGAAACGTTTACATTATTTAATTCAAATTTATACTATTTCGCTTTAATAAAATTAAACGATAATGAATGTGCAGTCTTTGGAAATGTTCATCATATTATTATGGATGGTTTATCAATTCAAATATTTACTGAGCAGATTGCAAAATATTATTATGATATGCATAACGAGAATGAGGAGGGTGAAATTAAAAATTCATATGTTCAATTTCTGACCAACGAACAAACATACTTGAATAGTAGTCGCTTTCAAAAAGATCAAAAATTTTGGTTAGAGGAATTTAAAACACTGCCATCTGTGACTGGATTGAAGCCTTATAATACGTACCAAGTTAGTACCAAAGCATCACGTGAGACGTTTATATTAACGGAACATTTGAAGAGAAAGATAGAAAAATTTTCTGAAGATTACAAAATTAGTTTATATACTCTTTTTGTTGCTGCTTTCTCGTTGTCCATGTATCGGTGGACCTCATCGCTTGATATTGGTTTAGGAATGGCTTACGGCAACCGTATGACTAAAATGGAACGAAAATTGATTGGAATGATGGTGAGTACAGTTCCTTTAAGAATGGATATTGATCCAGAAGAAGAAGTACTTTCATTTATTAGTAGAGTGTCCAGAAAACAAAGTAAATCATTAAGACACCAGAAATATCCATTTGATTTGTTATTAAAGCAGATTAATAAAGAGAATAACAGTAATGTGAGACTTTTCGGAACTACGATTGATTATAGGGATCGTGATGAAAGTGGTGACTCACTATGGATTCCAAACCGTGAAGAAGTACAAGATTTTGCAGTGCATATTGAAAATCTAATTGATATAGACTCTTTACATGTACATATTGATTATCGTGAGGAGCTATTTTCTAAGGAAGAGATAGAACGATTCTTTAACGTTATGCTAGTGATACTGGGAAATATTTTTGTAAACCCAAAGCAGAAGGTGGCTGAAATAGAAATCATTTCTGAGGAAGATAAAAGAAAAAGTTTAGTTGAGTTCAACAATCCTAAACTGGATGTCCCACCTCAAGTAACTATTCATGAAATGTTCGAACGGCAAGCGATGATTTATCCAAATTCTATTGCAGTTACGTATGAAAAAGAAAAAATTACTTATAAGGAGCTTAATGAACGTGCAAACCAGTTAGCTCATTATCTGCAGAAAAAGGGAGTAGGACCTGATACTTTAGTTGGACTGTGCGTTGAACGTTCCCACGAGATGATTGTAGGTATTTTAGGGATTTTGAAGGCTGGTGGGGCTTATGTCCCACTTGATCCAACATATCCAGAGCAACGACTTCAATATATTTTAGAAGATGCTAGCATTCAGTTATTCGTAACGCAAGAAAGTTTAAAAAAATTGAACTGGTTACCAGAAAATGTTGAGTCGATTTGCCTGGATCGTGATCAAGATGAGATTGGGAAAGAAAGTAAGTCTTTTCCGGTTTCTAGTGTCGGTCCCCAAAATCTGGCATATGTAATCTATACTTCGGGATCAACGGGAAATCCAAAGGGCGTTATGATAGAGCATCACAATGTTATTCGGCTATTTAAATCGACGGATTGTTGGTATCAGTTTAATGAAAAAGATACTTGGACGCTTTTTCATTCGTATGCATTTGATTTCTCAGTATGGGAAATTTGGGGAGCGTTATTATATGGTGGAAAATTAGTTGTTGTTCCGTACTGGATTAGTCGATCACCTAAGGATTTTTATCAATTATTGGTGGAGGAAGAAGTCACAGTTCTAAATCAGACACCTTCCGCATTTCGACAATTAATACGAGTGTGTGAACAAGAAGATAAGAATAAAAATTTGCAGCTGCGTTACGTAATATTTGGCGGAGAAGCGTTAGAACCTATTAGCTTGTTACCGTGGTTTCAAAGGTATGGAGAGAAAAAACCACAGTTAATTAATATGTATGGAATTACAGAAACTACAGTTCATGTTACATATTATCCAATTACTCTAGATGATGTGCAGCATGCTTCAAGAAGTAATATTGGAAAGCGGATTCCCGATTTAGAAGTGTATATACTTGACGCTTATCAACAACCTGTTCCTATAGGTGTTGATGGTGAACTTTATATTGGTGGAGCAGGATTGGCACGTGGATATTTAAATAGACCTGAATTAACAGCAGAGCGTTTTATATCTCATCCATTTAGTAGTAATTCGAAAGAAAGATTATACCGGACAGGAGACTTAGCTAGGTATTTGCCAGATGGGAATCTAGATTATCGTGGAAGAATTGATCATCAGGTTAAAATACGTGGTTTCAGAATTGAGATTGGGGAAATTGAGTCTACTTTAAATACAAATGCATCTGTAACAGAGGCAGTTGTAATTGTAAGAGAAGATCAGCCGGGTGATAAAAGATTAGTAGCATATGTTGTAGGAGATGGAAATGTAGATGCGTGGAGAGAGTATCTTAAAGCGAAACTACCAAGTTATATGGTTCCTTCGGGATTTGTGGCGATGGAAGCTATTCCACTTACAGCTAACGGTAAAGTTGATCGAGAGGCCTTACCTATGCCAGAGGAAAAGCAGATTAATAGTGAATGTGTTGGCCCTCGGAATAGTAACGAACAGATACTGACTACCATTTGGAAGCGAGTATTAGGTGTTAAAAAGGTGGGAATCTATGATGATTTCTTTGAAATTGGTGGCGACTCGATTCTCAGTATTCAAATCATATCTCAAGCAAGTCAAGTGGGGTTAAAACTTACTCCAAAGCAAATGTTTGAATGCCCAACTATCGCTGAGCTGGCACAAGTGGCTATAGAAACGCAGGGAGTACAAGCGGAGCAGGGAATTGTGATAGGTGATGTGCCTCTTACTCCAATTCAGTGCTGGTTCTTCGAGCAAGAACATCCACATACAGAGCATTGGAATCAATCAATGCTTTTAAGAGTAAAAGAAAGATTGAATGTGAAATTACTAGAGGGAGCGATATTAAATTTACTGAAACATCATGATGCTTTACGTTTCCGGTACGAACAGTTACCAAACGGAACGTGGAGGCAGAGAAATGAAGGGACTGATGAGCTGTCAGTACTCCATGTTGTAAAACGTGATCAAGTTAATGAAAAAGAGTGGAATAAAATAATACAAGAAGAGATGAACATTAATCAAGCTAGTTTCAATTTAGTTACTGGTCCGTTAATGAGAGTAGTGTACTTTGAAGATAACTTGACTGGAAATGATCGAATATTCTGGGTGATTCATCATTTAGTAATAGATGGAGTGTCATGGAGGATTCTATTGGAAGATTTACAGGTGGTATATAACCAGATGAAACAAGGTCAAGAAGTTCGCTTACCTGCGAAAAGTACATCTTTTAAAGAGTGGTCTGAACGACTCCAGACATACAGTGATTCGGGTATTTCAAAAGAAGTACAAAATTATTGGAATGAACAAGTAGAAAAAGAAACGATGAAAATTCCAATGGACTATCCAATACAAGAAACAACAGAAGAATCGATTGATCAAGTGACGAGGACTTTAGGAATAGAAGAAACACAAACATTGTTACACGAAGTTCTAGTCACTCATAAGACAAGGATTGATGAGGTACTATTAACGGCATTAGGACAAGCTATCGTTGATTGTATAAATCAGCAAACCGTTTCTATTCATCTAGAAGGACACGGAAGAGAAGAGATGATTGAAGGTATTGATTTATCAAGGACAGTGGGCTGGTTCACGAGTATTTATCCCGTTCATCTCAATTTTCAAGGAACTCAGACACCTATTGAAGGGTTAAAGGCTGTCAAAGAACAATTACGTCGAATTCCAAATCGCGGAGTTGACTATGGTATTTTACGTTACTTGAATAAAGAAATACTTCCGTTTTATCAGCAAAAGCCTTCGATAAGCTTTAACTATCTGGGCCAATTTGATCAGGTGTTTTCAAAGGAATCTTTGTTTGTGCAAGAGGCAGGGTTTACATTTTTAGATCATGCTCCAGATTCCAAACCATCTCATCTAATTGAAGTTATCGGAATGGTGAAAGATGAAAAGTTACATTTTATTTGGATGTATAGTAGGGAACAGTTTTCTAAATTAAAAATTCAAGTGATAGCAGATGGTATGTTAAGGCATCTCCGTCAACTTATAAATAAACCAACAACAGAGTCTGCTTTTACGGTATCAGATTTTGCTGATGCAGAGGATCTTACGGAAGAAAGCTTAAGCAAAGTATTACTTAAATTAACAAAGAAGAGGGTGTAAAAATGGGAGACGTTATTGATATATATGGTTTATCACCTTTGCAAAAAGGAATACTGTTTCATACTTTATACGATCAAGATGATGAACATTCTTTTTCCTATATTGTACAAGTAGGTTTCTTGCTCGGGGGGCAATTGGATGTTGCTACTTTTGAAAAAGCTTGGGAATATGTTATTCAACGACATGAGGTTCTGCGCTCAGTATTTGTTTGGGAAGAAGTAGAAAAACCTCTACAAGCAGTTTACGAACGTCTTCCTTTTACTATTCATCAAGAGGATTGGAGTACCTATTCGCATGAGGAGAACGAGAAGAAATTACAACAGTTTTTGACTGCAGATCGTAGGAAAGGATTTTTATTGGATGAAGCACCATTGATGAGAGTCACTGCGATTAAAGAAGCAAAAGAGGAAACGAGAATTATCTGGACACATCATCATATTTTGCTAGATGGATGGAGTGTGTCATTGATCCTTAGTGAAGTGATGGAAGTTTATCTCAAGATGATAAAGGGAGAATTGTTGAATCTTCCTAAATCTCTTCCTTATAAAAAATATATTCAATGGATAAATAAACAAGATCAAAGTCAAGCAGAGGAATTTTGGAAAGAAGAATTAAAAGGGTTCTATGCACCTACTCCATTAGCAATGGAAAGAAAGGATCAAGGACAAGAGAAGGGTTATGGAGAGTGTGCTTATCAAGTATCTGAGGAACTTACTGAGAGTTTACAAAAGTGGGTACGAAATAATCGATTAACGTTGAATACGTTAGTACAAGGTGCATGGGCTTATTTGATGAGTAGGTATAGCGGTGACAGTGACGTCGTATTTGGCGTAACTAGCGCTGGACGTCCTACTGATTTAATAGGAGCAGAGAATATGGTGGGGCTATTTATTAACACATTACCTACCAGAATTCGATTAACGGATAATACATCAGTAGTAGATTGGCTTCGTAAAATACAAATGAAAGAAATGGAACGAAGACAGTATGAGTATAATTCGTTGATAGATATTCAAGGCTGGAGTGAGGTTCCGCGAAATTGCTCCTTATTTCATACCTTGTATGTGTTTGAAAATTATCCAATTCAAGATAAGAGAAATGATGATTTAAGATTACTAGATGTTAAAAGCACGGAACAAACAAATTATCCTTTAACACTCATTGTAATGCCCGGTAAGAAAATTACTTTAAAGTTGATGTATGATCGAAGCTATTTTAATGAAGAAGCAATAAATCGGATTCAGAATCACTTATTGCAAATATTAATTCAGATGACGAAGAGCTTAGATTCAAAACTATTTGAAATTACTCATTTAACAGAAGAAGAACAAATACAGTTACTAGAGGAATGGAATCATACTCAAGTTAATTATTCGGCTGAAGGCATGATTCATACGATGTTTGAGGAGCAAGTAAAAAAAACACCGGAAGCAATCGCGGCTAGTTACGAAAATGAACAAATTACCTATAAAGAGTTGGAGAAGCGTGCAAATCAGTTAGCTCATTATTTACAAAAGCATGGTGTAGGCCCAGAGTCTCTAGTTGGGGTATATATGGAACGTTCATTACAAATGATGATAGCGTTATTAGGTATTCTAAAATCAGGAGCAGCGTATGTTCCACTTGACCCTACTTATCCAGAGAGTCGACTTCGATATATATTAGAGGATGCTGGAATCGAAGTACTAGTGACGGAAGAGAATTCTAAAAATTTGTTTGTATCTGAAAATATAGAAACGATTTGTATGAATAAAGATTACACTGCAATTGAAAAAGAAGAAACAACCCCATGTATAAGTGGTGTAACAGGAGAAAATTTAGCGTATGTTATGTATACTTCAGGATCTACAGGGAATCCAAAGGGAGTAATGATTGAGCATCATTCAGTAATTAATTATCTAGAATGGATGCAACATAAATATCCGCTTTCTGAAAAAGATGTGGTCTTGCAGAAAACGCCATTCTCATTTGATGTCTCTGTTTGGGAATTGTTTTGGGGCATTCACGTTGGTGCAAGTGTATCTTTCCTACCTCCAGGTGGAGAAAAAGATCCTTCTATTATAGCTGAAGTGATTAAACAACATCAGGTTACTATAGTTCAATTTGTACCTTCGATGTTATCTGTTTTCTTAGATTACTTCAATCATATTGAATTGAACATGAATTGTTCGTCCGTACGCCATGTATTTTCTGGTGGAGAAGAACTAAGTTCAGGGTTAGTTAGACGTTTTCAACAAAAATGGAATTATAGTGGACAAGTGAAATTAACCAACTTTTATGGGCCAACTGAAGCCACTATTTATGTCAATGCATTTGATATTCAGCCTAATCAAGAATTTGTTTCTATTGGGCAGCCAATACAGAACACGCAATTATATGTATTAGACCAAAATCAACGCTTGCAATCAATAGGAATTGAGGGTGAGTTATATATTGGTGGTGCTGGTTTAGCACGTGGATACTTAAATCGTCCGAATCTTACTGCTGAAAAATTCGTTTCGCATCCATTCCAATTGGGAGAACGACTATATCGAACAGGAGATTCAGTAAGATATCTAACTGATGGAAATATAGAATTTATAGGTAGAATGGACCATCAAGTCAAAATGCGTGGTTTTAGGATTGAATTAGGAGAAATTGAAGCCATTTTAGAAAAATGTTCGTTTATTAAAGAGGCTGTTGTATTAGTTAGAGAAGATCGTCCAGGTGATCAACGATTGGTTGCATATGTAATAAGCGATGGAAATACCCAAGAGTGGAGAGAGTATTTACAAAACCAATTACCAAATCATATGATTCCAGCGCACTTTATAGAGTTAGAACACTTCCCGCTTACTCCGAATGGGAAAATTGATCGAAAGGCCTTGCCAGCATCTGATGAGCAAGCTATTGAAGATTTAAATGTGCTACCCCGGACGCCATCGGAAGAGCTTATTGCCTCGGTTTGGAGTCAAGTGTTAGGAACAGAAAATATTGGTATTCAGGATTCCTTCTTTGAACGTGGTGGGCACTCACTACTTGCTACTCAAATCGTCTCTAGATTGCAAGAACTGTTCCAAATTAAAATTCCATTACGTGAACTTTTCAAGCACGATACAGTGGAAGCATTGGCGAAACGAGTGGATCAGTTACGAAAAGAAGATAAAAAACGAGAGGTTGCTCCTCTTGTACCTATGAAACGAGAAGAAGTTATCCCACTTTCCTATGCGCAGAAACGTCTATGGTTTATTGATCAATTAATGCCAAATAGTGCTATGTACAATATTCATGCAGCGTGTCGCTTAACAGGTAAATGGTCAATTCAAGCATTGGAGGTCGGATGGAATCAATTGTTGGAGCGTCATGAATCATTAAGGACTACAATTCTAGAACAAGAGGGTGAACCTTTTCAACAGGTTCAATCTCATGTGTTCAGACATATTCCTCAAACGAATCTAACAGATCTTTCTTTGGAAGATAGGGAAAGAGAAATGAAACGGCTCATTCAAAACGAAGCTGAGGAACCATTTCATTTTGGACAAGATCCTCTGATTCGAACACGAATATTGAAAGTGGACAGGGAAGAATGGGTTCTCATTTGTACGATGCATCATATTATTTCAGATGGATGGTCAATGGGAATCTTACTTGAAGAATGGATGGCTTTTTATGAAGGAGCACTAACCGGAAAACCAGTGGAATTGAAGGAGTTATCTATCCAATATGCAGATTTTGTCATGTGGCAGAAGGAATGGCAAAAAGAGGAGAATTTGAATCAGCACCTTCAATATTGGAAGGAAGAATTATCTGGGGAACTACCGGTTTTACAATTACCGATGGATCGTCCTAGATCTGCAGTTCAAACCCATCGTGGTGCAAGTCAGTCCTTAATAGTGGCGAATTCCCTACAGGAAAAGCTCAAAGATTTAAGTCTGCAAGAAGGGTGCACTTTATTTATGACATTGATGGCAGCGTATCAAAGCTTCCTTTCTCGTTATACAGGACAGGACGACATTATAGTTGGAAGCCCCATCGCTAATCGAAATGTGAAAGAGATTGAGGGATTAATTGGATTCTTTGCAAATACGTTGGTTTATCGAGCTGATTTCAGTGAAAATCCGACGTTCCAAGAACTTTTGTCGCAGGTAAGAAAAAAAGCGCTAAAAGCATACGAGTATCAGGACATTCCATTTGAGAAAGTGGTAGAATCCGTAAAACCTGAACGGAATACAAGTCATTCACCAATATTCCAAACTATGTTTACTTTACAGAATACGAAACAAGAGTTTCTTCAGCTATCTGAAAGACAAATGGAACTCATGGAAAGCCATGCTTCTGTTGCCAAATTTGATTTGAGTTTATTTGCTTCTGAGACGGAAGAAGGATTATCACTAACCTTTGAATATAATACTGATTTGTTTAATGATACAACCATTGAACGTATGGCAAGTCATTTTAAACATTGGTTAAATCAAATTGTCTCTCATCCAAAATGTGTACTATCAGAACTGAATATGTTATCGAAAGTAGAATATAAGCAACTACTAGAGGAATGGAATAAATCGCGTGTTATAGATATGGAAGAAAGTACGATTCATACAATGTTTGAAAAACAGGTGAAAAAAACACCAGAAGCAATTGCAGTAGTGTGCGAAGATGAAGAACTAACATATCGAGAGTTGGATGAACGCTCGAATCAGTTGGCACATTATTTACAAAAAAATGGTGTAACATGCGAATCATTAGTTGGCATTTGCGTTACACGTTCATCCGAGATGATTGTCGGTCTCTTAGGAATTATAAAGGCGGGAGGAGCATATGTCCCAATTGATCCAGCGTATCCGGAAAGTCGACTGCAGTACATTTTAGAAGATGCTCAAATAAAGGTACTGGTGACACAGGAAAAGTTACAACAAAAAATGGCTATACCTAAATTCGTCAACGTGATTTGTATTGATCGTAATCGAGCAGAAATAGAACAAGAAGTAACTACGGTATGTACGAGTGAAGTGACGGGCGATAACTTAGCCTATATTATTTATACTTCAGGTTCCACTGGAAATCCAAAGGGAGTAATGATTGAGCACAGGAATACAGTAACAATGATTCATTGGGCGCATCACACGTATTCCCGAAAGGAATTAGCGGGAGTGTTAGCTTCAACTTCGCTATCTTTTGATTTATCCGTTTTTGAAGTATTTGTTCCCTTAACGATGGGTGGTAAGGTGATTGTCACTGAAAATGCGCTACATCTAGAGAAGTTGTCTTCCAAAGGTGTGACTTTGGTTAATACTGTGCCATCGGCAGCAAAGGAACTGGTTCGAGCAAAAACAATACCTTCTTCGGTAAAGGTGATGAATTTGGCTGGAGAACCATTGCCATATTCGCTTGTTCAAGATTTATACGAGAGAAATACGATTGAAAAGGTGTACAACCTATATGGACCTTCCGAAGATACTACGTATTCCACGTATATGGAATTAGAAAAGGGTGTCATGCATAGGGTTCCACCGATTGGTAAACCAATATTCAATACAGAAGTATATGTACTAAGTGCTGAACAAAAAATGGTTCCAATTGGTGTAGTTGGTGAGTTGTACATTGGTGGATCAGGATTAGCACGTGGATATTTAAAGCGCCCTGACTTAACGAAAAATCGTTTTATACCGCATCCGTTTAAAGAAGGAGAGCGAATATACCGGACTGGAGATTTAGTAAGGTATTTGCCGGATGGAAATTTGGAGTATGTTGGACGAATCGATCATCAAGTAAAAATTCGTGGGTTCCGGATTGAACTAGGAGAAATTGAAGCGACATTACAAAGGCATACACTAGTTAACGAAGCTATTGTGATGGTGCGGGAAGATTATCCTGGCGACCCACGTTTAATTGCCTATGTTGTAGGAGACGGAGATGCTCAAAAGTGGCGTGATTATCTCAAGGGTCAACTACCAAATTATATGATCCCAGCCTATTTTGTTGGATTAAATGCATTTCCACTCACTCCTAATGGGAAAATTGATAGGAAGGCTTTACCAGCACCAGAGAAACAGGAGATAGCAAGTGGTTATATTGCTCCTCGTACGTCTACGGAAAAAACAATCGTTTCAATATGGCATGAAGTTTTAGGTATGGAAAACATCGGAATTCAAGATTCGTTTTTTGAAATTGGTGGCCATTCACTACTCGCTACGCAAGCTGTTTCCAATCTTAAAGAGGCTTTTGGAATCGAGATACCATTGCATGATTTATTTATGTTTCATACGGTGCAGCAATTGGCAGAACAGATTGATCAATTGCTCGATAACAAAAATCAAGAAATGCAGAATGATAGTAAGGAGAATGTAAGTCTTCAAGACTATGTTCAAAAAGAAGCAGAAGTGAGTAATGATGAAGAATTACTGGAACTACTTAAGCAATTAGAGGAGCTATCAGAGGAAGAAGCACAAGGGATATTCGAGAGTAATTTGATTGAGGAAGGGGTAAAAAAATGAGAAGTGATTTACTTGCAAAGCTGAGTTCACTTTCTCCTGAGAAGAGAGCATGGCTTCAGAAGCAAATGCAAAAAAAGGAGAATAAAGAAGCACTCCCGTTGTCTTATGCACAACAACGTTTGTGGTTTATGGACAGATTTAACCCAAACAGTTCTTTATATAATATTCCAACAGTATGGCATCTAAAAGGAAATTGGATACCTGAAGCATTAGAAAAGGGATTCAATCGACTCATTGAACGCCATGAATCATTACGAACTGTTTTTAAAGAAGTAGGAGAACAACCTGTGCAACAAATTGCCGAATTCCTTCCTAGAGCATTACCTGTAAGAGATTACTCTCAACTTCCTCCAGAAGTAAAAGAAAAAGAGGTAGATAGTTTAATTGCGAGAGAAGCGCAAGAACCATTTGATTTAATGAATGGTCCTTTAATTCGTAATCAGCTTGTTCAATTAGAGAAGGATGAATGGTTATTACTGTGTACGATGCATCATATTATTTCTGATGCTTGGTCCATTGGTATATTCATGAATGAATTACTTGCTTTCTATGAAGAAGAAATGGGTGGAAATCCTGCTAAATTAAGTTCATTATCCATTCAATATGCAGACTTTGCGAAGTGGCAAAAGGAGTGGTTGCAAGGTGATGTGCTAAATCGTCAGCTTACGTATTGGCAGGAAGAATTGTCTGGGGAGCTTCCTATCTTACAACTGCCAGTGGATCGACCTCGGCCGGTTAAGCAGACTTACTCTGGGGCTACGCATCATGTGATTTTTCCTTATAAATTGCTCAGTCAATTGAAGGATATAAGTCGACAAGAAGGATCTACTTTATTTATGACTTTAATGGCCGCATACCAGAGCTTTCTTGCTCGTTATACGGGACAAAAAGATATTCTAGTTGGTAGCCCGATTGCAAATCGGAACCATAAGGGAGTAGAAGGATTAATTGGTTTCTTTGTTAATACGTTGGTTTATCGATCAGATTTGAGTGGCACCCCTACTTTTCGGGAGATTTTGAACCAAACAAAGAAAAAGGCGTTAAAAGCATACGAATATCAAGATATCCCATTTGAAAAAGTGGTAGAAGCTGTGCAACCTGAACGAAGCATGAGTCATTCCCCTATATTTCAGACCATGTTTACGCTACAGAATATAAAACAAGAACGACTAGATTTGCCTGATAGAAGTATTGAAATGGTAGAAAGTAATATGTCTATTGCTAAATTTGATTTGAGCTTAACTGCCTATGAAGTGGAAGAAGGTCTATTCGTCTCATTTGAATACAACACGGATTTATTTGATAGTAGTACCATTGCGCGTATGGCAGTACATTTTGAGAACTGGCTAAATGAAATCACGTATCATCCAGATGAATCATATACAAAGCTGTCAATGTTATCGGATACTGAGCAAAAACAACTCCTAGAAGAATGGAATGATACGGACGTAGTTTATGGTCATGATCGTATGATTCATGAGCTATTTGAGCAGCAAGTTGCACGGACACCTGATGCAGTGGCGGTAGTTTATGAGGGTGGAAAGCTAACATATCAAGAACTGAATGAAAAATCGAATCAATTGGCACATTTTCTACAAAAACGAGGTATCGGACCTGAATCATTGGTTGGTATATGTATTGAACGTTCTCCTGATATGATTATTGGTCTCTTTGGGATTTTGAAGGCAGGTGGGGCTTATGTCCCACTGGACCCAAGTTATCCCGAAAACCGCCTAAGATATATTTTGGAGAATTCACAAATTCAAGTGCTGTTAACAAAAGAAACACTACAGGACTGGTTACCTAAAGATATTCAAGCAATTTGTTTAGACCGGGATCAAGTGATGATTTCTAAAGAGAGTAATTTAGCTCCGGTAAGTGGAGTAACAGCAAATAACTTAGCCTATATTATATACACTTCGGGTTCGACGGGAAATCCAAAGGGGGTAATGATTGAACATCATTCTGTTATCAATCGCCTACAGTGGATGCAGAAAAAATACCCATTGTCTGAGGAGGATACAATCCTACAAAAGACACCGTTTTCGTTTGATGTTTCTGTCTGGGAATTATTTTGGTGGTCATTTGTAGGAGCACGTGTTTGTTTACTTCCACCAGGAGGAGAGAAAGACCCTGCGGTGATTGAGGAGTATATTGAACGATATCGTGTGTCCACCATGCACTTTGTTCCGTCGATGTTATCTACTTTCTTAGAGTATATGGAACTATATAATTCGAAAAGGGATGTATCGTCTTTAATTCAAGTTTTTACTAGTGGAGAAGCGTTAAACACTGAGCAGGTTCGCCGGTTTAAGGGGATCCTTTACAATGCTCAGCAAACAAAGTTAATTAACTTGTATGGTCCTACTGAAGCAACTGTGGATGTGACTTATTACGATTGTGATTTAGAAAAAGAACCAATGCTTATTCCGATTGGTCGTCCGATTGATAATACAGAGTTGTATGTGTTAGATCAATATCAACAAGTGGTCCCGATTGGTGTGGCAGGGGAACTTTACCTTGGAGGAGTAGGATTAGCACGTGGCTACTTCAATCGACCGGATTTAACTACTGAACGTTTTATTCCGCATCCCTTTAAGGACGGGGAACGATTATATCGAACGGGTGACTTGGTGAGATATATGAATGATCGTAACTTAGAATATATTGGAAGAATAGATAACCAAGTTAAAATTAGAGGATTCCGAATTGAATTGGGAGAAATTGAAGCAGCTTTACATGATCACTCATCTGTAAAAGAGGCAGTCGTGTTGGTGAAGGAAGATCGACCAGGAGATAAGCAGTTAATAGCTTATGTAGTGGGTGAAGGCGATACTGGGGAGTGGCGTGAATATCTCAAGAAGCAACTGCCACATTATATGGTTCCGGCATACTTTTTCAAAATTGAAGGTATGCCACTCACTCCAAATGGTAAGGTGAATCGGAAAGCCTTACTGGAATTAGAAGAACAGTTCATAAGTGAAGATATTACTTCATCACGAACACCAGTGGAGGAGCTTATCGTTTCCGTTTGGAGCCAAGTGTTAGGAATAAAAAATATTAATGTTCAGGATTCCTTTTTTGAAATCGGTGGTCATTCACTACTAGCTACTCAAGTAGTTTCACGTTTACAGGGAATTTTTCAAATCGAATTACCAGTACGTGAACTATTTGAATATACAACGGTGGAGTCACTGGCAAAGCGATTAGATCAGTTACGTAAAGGAGATAAAAAACGAGAGATTCCGCCGCTAATACCAATGAAACGAGGAGAAGCTATCCCACTATCTTATGCCCAACAACGCTTATGGTTTATTGATCAATTTACACCTAATAGTGCCCTTTACAATATGCCAATGGTATGCCACCTTACAGGGAATTGGCTACTTGAAGCATTAGAAACGGGATGGAATCAACTAATAGAACGTCATGAATCACTGCGGACGGTCTTTCACGAAGTGAACGGTCAACCCGTACAGCAAATTGAACCGTATGCTTTTCAATCAATTCCGAAAACGGATTTAACTATGCTTTCTTCTGAAGATCAAGAAGAAGAAGTTAAACGTTTAATTCAACAAGAAACAGAAGTGCCATTTGATTTAACAGAAGGTCCATTAATCAGGACAAGTATTTTGCATGTGGGAGAGGAAGAATGGATACTCCTTTGTACTCTACATCATATCATTTCAGATGGATGGTCAATGGGAATCCTACTTGAAGAATGGATGGCATTTTATGAGAAAGCAACGGATGGAAAGGTAGCGGAACTTGAACCATTACCGGTTCAATATGCAGACTTTGCTCAGTGGCAAAAAGGATGGCTAAAGGAGGAGGTGCTTGATCAACAACTCCAATATTGGAGGGAAGAATTGTCTGGGGAGCTTCCTGTACTCCAACTTCCTATGGATCGCCCGCGTCCCGCAATACAAACTCATCACGGGTCGACATACACTCTGGTTCTGCCAGGCACGCTACATGATAAATTGAATGAACTTAGTCGAAAAGAAGGGGCTACACTCTTCATGACGCTTTTAGCTGCATATCAAAGTTTTCTATCTCGTTATACGGGACAAGAAGATATCCTGGTCGGAAGCCCAATTGCGAATCGGAATTATAGAGAAATTGAAGGACTAATTGGTTTCTTCGTTAACACGCTGGTTTATCGAGCTAATTTAAGTGGTAGACCGACATTTCAAGATGTACTATATCAGGTTCGTCAAAAGGCATTGAAGGCGTATGAATATCAAGATATTCCATTTGAAAAAATTGTAGAAGTTGTGCAACCGGAACGAAGTACAAGTCATTCGCCAATCTTCCAGACTATGTTCATCTTGCAAAATATGAAACAAGAGTTTCCGATGTTATCTAGTAGAAGTATTGAAATGATAGAAAGCCATAGTCCAATTGCAAAGTTTGATTTAAGTGTAATGGCAACTGAGACGGAAGAGGAATTACTTTTTACTTTTGAGTACAATAAGGATTTATTCAATGCTACTACTATTGAACGGATGGCAGGACACTTTGAGAAATGGCTACATGAAGTTTCTCATCGCCCACAAAATCCGTTGCATGACCTGAGCATGCTATCAGAACCCGAACGTACTTTGTTATTAGAAACATGGAATGACACTGTAATGGAAATGTCTCATCAGGGTCTTATTTGCGACAGATTTGAGGAGCAAGTAGCAAGGCGTCCGGATGCGATTGCGGTAGTTGATCAAACAAAACAGTGGACTTATGGTGAACTGGATACACAAGCAAATCAGTTGGCAAATGTTTTACGGCGAAAGGGAGTAGCCCCAGAGTCAGTGGTAGGAGTTTATCTTCCGAGGTCAGCTGAGCTAATGGCAAGTTTACTAGGCATTTTAAAAGCTGGTGGAGCTTATGTTGTTTTAGATCCGTTATATCCAAAATCAAGGTTAGAATACATGATTGAAGATGCAGGAATTCAATTTGTAGTGACGGCGGAAGGACAAGAAGGACATTTCGCACACGTCGAAATGGTGAGGTTAGAAGAACTAACAGTGGAAAGCGTAATCGCACCTACACGTCAAATAAATCCAGAGAACTTAGCCTATATTGTTTATACCTCTGGTTCTACAGGAAAACCGAAGGGTGTCATGGTTGAAAATCGCTCATTAATGAATATGGTTTCTTGGCATCAAGAAGTTTATCATATTTCAGCAGAGGATCGTGCGACTCAGATTGCAGGGGTTGCTTTTGATTCGGCTGTCCAGGAGATTTGGCCGTATCTAACTGCTGGCGCAGCACTCTACTTGTCAACAGAGGAACTGAGAATTAATCCAGAAGCGCTAAGGGACTGGCTCATCGATTCACAAATAACAGTTAGTTTTGCACCTACGCCTATTCTGGAAAGACTATTGAAATTATCTTGGCCAGATAAAACGGAGCTTCGTTTTATCATTACTGGTGGGGATCAATTAACGCAGTATCCATCTAACAATATTCCTTTTGCGGTAATTAATCAGTATGGTCCATCGGAAAATACCGTTGTTACCACAGATTGTTACGTACCTGTAGGAGTGACAACGGGTACGCCATCGATTGGTCGACCGATTGCGAATACAGAAGTTTATGTGTTAGATTCTCATCTTCAGCTAGTACCAATTGGTGTAATTGGAGATCTCTATATTGGAGGGAAGAGCCTTGCACGTGGATATGCTAATCGTCCGGATCTTACAAAGGAAAAATTTATTCCACATCCTTTCAAGTCAGGAGAACGTCTCTATTATACAGGAGACAAAGCAAGTTATCTTTCTGATGGTAATCTCCAGTTCCATGGACGTATAGATGACCAAGTGAAAATTCGTGGTTTCCGGATTGAATTGGGAGAAATAGAAGCTGTTTTGCAGGCGCATTCTTCTGTGAAAGAAGCTGTTGTATTGGCGCGAGAGGATAATCAAGGTGATAAGAGATTAGTAGCTTATGTAGTTGGTGAAGGAAGTGTCCATGAATGGCGAGAACATCTACAAACACATTTACCTAATTACATGGTTCCAACAAACTTTATTGAGATGGAATTTTTACCACTTACACCGAATGGAAAGCTTGATTTGAAGGCATTGCCTATACTTAGTGAACAATCCGCTGAAAATACTGTATACCCAAGAACTCCGCTGGAAGAACTTATTGCTTCAGTATGGAGTCAAGTGCTAGGAATAAGAGACATTGATGTTCAGGATTCTTTCTTTGAGCTTGGTGGTCACTCTCTACTTGCTACACAAGTGGTCTCACGCTTACAGGAAGTCTTTCAAATCAAATTGCCAGTACGTGAACTGTTCGAATATTCAACGGTCGAGGCATTATCGAAACGAATAGATCAGTTACGTAAGGGGAGCGAAAAACGAGAAATTCCACCATTGATGCCGATGGAACGAGGGGGAAATATTCCACTGTCTTATGCCCAACAGCGCTTATGGTTTATTGATCAATTTGCACCTAATAGTGCACTTTATAATATGCCAATGGCATGCCGTCTTACAGGGAATTGGTTACCTGAGGCATTGGAGTTGGGATGGAATCAGTTGATAGAGCGTCATGAATCTTTGCGGACTGTATTTTATGAAGAGGATGGCCATCCTATGCAGCAGATTCAACCGTACGTTTTCCGTCCGCTTCTGCAAATGGACTTAACTAAGCTTTCATTAGAGGAGCGAGAAAGAAAGTTGGAGCAATGGATTCAAACTGAAGTCGAATCTCCATTTGATTTAGAAAAAGGGCCATTGTTCCGTGGGAAACTCATAAGAATTTCAGAAGAAGAATGGGTTCTTCTATGTAATATGCATCATATTATCTCAGATGGATGGTCGATGGAAATCTTGCTTCAAGAATGGATGGCATTTTATGAGAATGCGATTGGTGAAAAACAAGCAGAGCTGGAACCACTACCAGTTCAATATGCCGATTTTGCTCAGTGGCAAAGAGAATGGTTGAAAGATGAAGTACTATATCAACAACTTACGTATTGGAAGGAAGAATTATCCGGTGAGTTACCAGTCTTAATGTTGCCAATGGATCGTCCGCGTCCGCCAGTGCAAACCCACCATGGATTAACTCATAATGTTTTGTTATCGCGCTCATTACTGGATAAATTAAACGAACTAAGTCGTCAAGAAGGGGCCACACTTTTCATGACCTTATTGGCATCGTATCAAAGTTTCCTTGCTCGTTATACGGGACAAACGGATATTATTGTTGGCAGCCCAATTGCAAATCGAAATTATCGAGAAATTGAAGGGCTGATTGGTTTCTTTGTCAATACATTGGTTTATCGAGCTGATTTAAGTAATGCACCGGCATTTCAAGAGTTGTTGTCTCAAGTGAGGATAAAAGCATTGAAGGCGTATGAGTATCAAGATGTTCCGTTTGAGAAAATTGTAGAGGTTATCCAACCTGAACGAAATACAAGCCATTCTCCGATTTTCCAAACCATGTTTACTTTGCAAAATACGGGACAGAAGCTACCAGAACTACATGGAAGAAATATAGAAGTAATGGAAAGTAATGCTCCTATCGCTAAGTTTGATTTAAGTTTAACTGCTGCAGAAGTGGAAGAGGGTTTATTACTTACTTTTGTTTATAGAACTGATTTATTTGACAGCTTAACTATTGAATCCATGGCTGAACATTTTGGGAACTGGTTGAATGTAATCGTGGAGAATCCTGATAAATCATTAGCTAAGTTGCCTATATTGTCAGGATTACAGCAAAAACAGTTGGAGGAGTGGAATAATGATGCTGTAGCATATCCACAGGAAAGTACGATTCATCAGCTGTTTAAAGAGCAAGTAAATCGTACACCTGATGCGGTAGCAGTGGTAGATGAAAAACAGCAGTTAACGTATCGAGAGCTGAATGAAAAAGCTAATCAATTGACCCACTATCTTCAGCAATGCGGGATTGGGAATGAATCATTGGTTGGACTTTGCTTTGAGCGTTCAGTTGAGATGATTGTTAGTATTATGGGGATTTGGAAGGCTGGAGCAGCCTATGTTCCATTAGACCCATCATATCCAGAAAGTCGTCTACGATATATTTTGGAGGACACTGGAATTCAAGTATTAGTTACGAACGAGTCATTGGAAGACTGGATACCTAAAGAAATCAAGATAGTTTGTCTAGATAGGGATCAAGCAATGATTTCACAAGAAAGCATTCTTTCACCAAAATGTGAAGTAACAGGAGAAAACTTAGCGTATGTTATCTATACTTCAGGATCAACGGGGAATCCAAAGGGTGTCTTGATACAGCATCATTCTGTACTAAACTTGTCGCATGGTTTACAAAAAGAAGTTTTCGAACATGAGATACCATCTAACATGCATGTCGGTTTAAATGCGTCAATTGCCTTTGATGCATCTATCCAGCAATTACAAATGCTGCTTTATGGTTCAAGTTTGTATATTATTCCGAATGAAGTACGAAGTGATCCGGAGCAGTTTGTAGCTTATATTAGGGAGAACAAGTTAGAAATCTTTGATATAACACCTTCATTGCTTCAATTACTTATAGATGCCGGATTGTTAGAAACGTGCGATGGCGTTCATGTTCCAAGTAAGGTACTGGTTGGTGGTGAAGCAATTATGCCGTCATTATGGGAACAGCTAGTAGAGACTGATAAAATACAGTTTTATAATGTATATGGTCCTACAGAATGTACGGTTGATGCAACATGCTATCATATCAAAAAAGATAGTAAGAGAGTAACAATTGGGCGTCCATTGCCTAACGTCCAAACTTATGTATTAGATAGTAATAGGTTGCCAGTTCCAGTTGGTGTGATGGGGGAACTTTATATCGGAGGAGCAGGTCTAGCAAAGGGGTACTTGAATCGTCCAGAGTTAACATTCGAACGATTTATTTCTCATCCATTCAAAGAAGGCGAGAGGTTATATAGAACAGGCGATCTTGTGAGATATCTTCCTGATGGTAATATAGACTACTTAGGAAGAATGGATAATCAAGTGAAGATTAGAGGATTTCGAATCGAACTTGGGGAGATTGAGTCGACTTTACAAGAGCATGACTTGGTAAAAGAGGTAGTTGTAATAGTTAGGGAAAATCAGTCGGGAGATAAGAGGTTAGTAGCTTATGTAGTGGGCGAAGGTAGTGTAGAAGAATGGCGAGAGTATCTTAAAACAAAACTGCCAATCCATATGATACCTTCCTACTTTGTCGAAATGAAAGAATTACCGCTAACCATAAATGGAAAGGTTGATCGGAAATCGTTACCTATACCAGATTATCAAGGAACACAAGAAGGCTACGCGGCCCCAAGAAATGAAAGTGAACATAAGCTTTCTATGATTTGGGAACGTGTGCTAGGTTCAAAACGTATTGGTATTTATGATAACTTTTTTGAAATTGGTGGAGATTCAATTCTTAGCATTCAGATTGTCTCTCGCGCAAAGCAAGCTGGTTTACAGTTGACACCAAAACAACTATTTGAACACCAAACGATTGCTGAGTTGGCGCAAGTAGTCAAAGAAGAACAAGGTGTACAAGCTGAACAAGGAATTATAACTGGAGAGACGATACTTACACCTATTCAGCAAAGGTTTTTTGCACAAAATCATCCTAATCCACATCATTGGAATCAATCCATGTTCTTTAGAACGAAAGAAAAATTGGACATAGGATCACTGGAAAAGGCAGCGCGTAACCTTCTACTTCATCATGATGCCCTGCGTTTAAGATATGAACGTTTACCTAATGGGACTTGGGAACAGTGGAATGAAGGAATTGAAGAACAATTGATGCTGACTGTCATTTCATTAGACGAAGTGCCGGAAGCGGATTGGCATGAAGTTATTCAAAAAGAGATTAATGTTGCACAAGAAAGATTGAATTTACATGATGGTCCTTTAATGAGAATGGTGTATTTTGATGAAGGTGAGAAGACTGGCCGATTATTTTGGACAATTCATCATTTAGCCGTCGATGGTGTTTCTTGGCGAATTTTATTGGAAGATTTGCAAACAGCATATACGCAAGCAGTCCAAGGGCAAAAAATTAAATTACCTATGAAGAGTACATCTTTTAAAGAATGGTCGGAGAAATTACAACATTACGCTCAAACTGGAATATCAAAAGAAGTGCTACATTACTGGGAGCAGCAGGTTGAACAAGACGTAGTTATACTGCCAGTAGATGGTACTATAAGTAATCCAGTAAGCGCAGTAACTGAGGAAATTACTGTGGTGTTAAACGAGAATGAGACCCGTATGTTATTGCAAGAGACTTTAAGCACTCACCGTGTCCAAATCAATGAAGTATTATTAGCAGCATTGGTACAAGCTACAGCAGCATGTACGGGGCAGCCGATATTAAGCGTAGATTTAGAGGGACATGGTCGAGAAGAGATTATTGAAGATGTTGATTTATCGAGAACCGTGGGATGGTTTACAAGTATTTACCCAGTTCATTTAAATATTACTAATGCTAATACGCCAATTGCAGCATTAAAAGCAGTTAAAGAACAAGTTCGCAAAATTCCTAATAAGGGTGTTGATTATGGGGTGTTGCGTTACATGAACACAACAATGTGTGAGCCATTAAGCTCCCAATATACACCGTCTATTAGTTTTAACTATCTTGGACAATTTGACCAAATGTTTTCTAGCGATGCAATGTTTATTCCAGAGAACGAATTTAAGCGTTTAGATCATGCTGCCGGTTCCAAGCGATCGCATGTAATTGATGTAATTGGGGTTGTAACGGATGGAAAACTTCAGTTCACTTGGGTATACAATGTTGGACAATTTGCCAAATCAACGATTCAAAGTATTGCACAGAATATGCTATATCAACTGAGTAGATTGATTCAATCTTCAGATAGAGAATCTGCACTGACCATTTCGGATTTTGCAATGGCTAATCTTAGCCAAGAAGGTTTGACAAATGTACTAAAAAAAATGCATCGTGGAAAGAACAATCAGATTACTGATTTATATCCACTATCACCTTTGCAAGAAGGTATGATTTTCCACACATTGCATGATCAAGGGGATGAACATGTTGCACCGTATATAGTGCAATTGAGTTTTATGATTCAAGGGGAAATGGATATTCCTACATTTGAGCAGGCGTGGAAATCTGTAATTCAGCGGCATGAAATTTTTCGTACAGCATTTGTATGGGATGAAATTGAAGAACCAATACAAGTGGTGTATGAAAATATCCCATTTAAAGTGAACAAAGAAGACTGGCGTACAATGACAAGTGAAGAGATAGAGGAAAAAAGAAAAGTCTTTTTGGCATTAGATCGAAAACAAGCCTTCCAATTTGATGAAGCACCATTGATGCGGATAACAGTCATTCAAGAAGGTGAGGAAGAATATCGGATTGTTTGGACACATCACCATATTTTACTGGATGGGTGGAGTTTACCATTAGTCTTTAATGAATTACTTACAGTCTATCAGAAGAGCATGAATGGAGAAGCTGTGAAGTTACCTAAGTCCTCATCATATAAGAAATATATCCAATGGCTCAGAGAACAAGATAAGGAGCAGGCGGAACAATTCTGGAGAGAGAAGCTAAAAGGTTTTACTGCACCAACTTTACTGGGCTTAGAAAGTAAAGAGGAAGAAAAAGGTTACACAGAGAAGGTTACGTATTTATCAGAAGAGCAGACTCAAGCGTTACAAGGATGGGCGAAACGAAATAAACTTACTTTGAGTACAGTAATTCAAGGTGCATGGGCATATCTCATGAGCCGATATAGTGGAGAAAATGACATTGTTTTTGGTGTAACAAGCTCAGGGCGTTCTACGGAGATTATTGATGTTGAAAACATCGTAGGTCCTTTCATTACAACGTCACCGACGCGAATTCAATTGATGGATGATATAAAAGTAATAGATTGGTTGCAGAAGATACAAGAGGAAGAGATAGAAAGAAGACAATATGAGTATGCTTCTTTGACAGAGATTCAGGGGTGGAGTGAGGTTCCTAGAGGTACACCGCTGTTCAATTGTTTATATGTGTTTGAAAATTATCCAGTGAAAGAAGAATCTTCAGAAAATCTGGAAATTGGTGAATTGAAAGGGGTAGAACAAACCCACTATCCATTAGGATTGGCTGTAGTTCCAGGAATTCAGTTATCGTTAAAGTTAATGTATGACCGTAGTAAGTTTAATAGAGTAACCATTGAACGAATGCTGGGTCATTTACACAAAGTGTTAATGCAAATGCTCAAAAACATTGATCAAAATCTATCGGAGCTAGTATATATTACGGAGGCTGAACAAAGAAAGCTATTGGAAGAATGGAATAATAATGCTATATCCTATCCACGTGAGAATGTAATTCATCAACTATTCGAAGAGCAAGTAAATCGTACACCTGACGCGGTGGCAGTGGTAGATGAAAAACAGCAACTAAAGTATCGAGAGCTGAATGAAAGAGCTAATCAATTAGCCCATCATTTACAGAAATGTGGAATTGGGACAGAGTCATTAGTTGGCCTCTGCTTTGATCGATCAGTTGAGATGATTGTTGGTCTCATGGGAATTTGGAAGGCTGGAGCAGCCTATGTTCCATTGGATCCATCGAATCCGGAAAGCCGCCTGCAATATATTTTACAAGACACGGGAATTAAAGTGTTAGTTACAAATGAGGTATTACTAGGATGGATACCTAAAGACATCAAGACAGTTTGCCTAGATAGGGACCAAGCAATGCTTTCTCAAGAAAGCAAACTTTCACCAATATGTGAGGTAACAGGGGAAAACTTAGCGTATGTTATCTATACTTCTGGTTCGACAGGGAATCCAAAGGGGGCTTTAGTACAGCACCATTCTGTAATAAACCTATCCTATGGTTTACAAAAAGAAGTTTTCTCACATGACATACCTAGTAATATGCGCGTCGGTTTGAATGCGTCAATTGCCTTTGATGTATCTATTCAGCAATTACAAATGTTGCTTTATGGTTCAAGTTTATATATTATCCCAAGTGAAGTTCGCACTAATCCGGAACAATTTGTGTCCTATATTAGGGAGAATAAATTGGAAATGTTTGATATGACACCTTCATTACTTCAATTACTTATAGATGGAGGGTTGCTAGAAATAAGTGCTGATGTTCATGTACCAAGTAAGATATTAGTCGGTGGTGAAGCAATCATGCCGTCATTATGGGAACAGCTAGTAGAGACCGAAAAAATTGATTTTTATAACGTATACGGTCCTACAGAATGTACGGTTGATGCAACGTGTTATCATATTCAAACAGATAGTAAGAGAGTTACGATTGGACGTCCGTTGCCGAACGTTCAAACTTATGTATTGGATAAAAATTTGCTACCTGTTCCAGTTGGTGTAACAGGTGAGCTATATATCGGTGGTGCAGGTATAGCGAGAGGATACTTGAATCGTCCAGAATTAACAGCAGAGCGATTTATCCGTCATCCATTTAATGAAGAAGAGCGTTTATATCGTACGGGAGATTTGGTTCGTTATTTACCTGATGGTAATTTAGATTACTTGAGAAGAATTGATAATCAAGTGAAAATTAGGGGCTTTCGTATTGAACTTGAAGAGATTGAAGCGAATCTAGAGGGGCATCCATTGGTAAAAGAAGCAGTAGTTTTGGTAACAGAGGATAAATTAGGAGAGCAGAGATTGGTTGCTTATGTAGTTGGAGATGGAAGTATGCATGATTGGCGTGAATATCTCAAGAGACAAGTACCGAATTATATGGTTCCTGCACACTTTATTAAGGTAGACGAGATGCCTCTTACAACGAATGGAAAAGTTGATCGAAAGGCATTGAACAATTTAACTATTCAAAGAGAAAATAACTTCTCTACACCAATCATTCCAAGGGATGAAATTGAATATCAGTTGATTAAAATCTGGCAGGATGTGTTACAGATAGAAGATGTCTATGTAAATGATGATTTCTTTAATAGAGGGGGACACTCTCTCCTTGTAATTAAACTAGTTTCAAAAATTAGGGAGAAGTTTGGAAAAGAGATTAAGGTGTCTACATTGGTTAAGAATCCAACAGTGGAAGGAATCGCATGCCTTATTCGTGATAAGTATGATATGACGAAATCAGTATCAGCGCTGGTTCCACTGCAAGAATCAGAAAAAAGACCGTTCTTCTGCATTCATCCGTTTATGGGGAATGTATTCTGTTACATTCAACTAGCAAGATTACTTAAGAACCATTGTTCATTTTATGGTTTACAGAATCCTCTTATAGAAAAGAAAGAAATTGACGAGTTGACCTTGCCGGAAGTAATTCAATTTTACATCGAAGAAATAAAAAGTGTTCAGCCAGAAGGTCCATATCGTCTTGGAGGATGGTCTTTAGGCGGTGCAATTGCTTATAAAGTCGCAACTGTACTAAGGAGTCAAGGTGAGGAAGTTGAGTTGTTGGTACTAATGGATACAAAAGTACCATCAGAGCAGGATTATAAAACAAGAGAAGAAATGCTCTCATATATATATGAGCATTTCATTCCTAGAGATTTTACTGAGCAGGAAGAAGGCCTCATCCATAAACAAGATATGCTTGTGGAGCGATTAATTATGGAAGGAGTACTCCCGCCAGATGCAGATCTTATGAATTTAAAGCAAGTTATCAATGCTCATAGGAAATGCCTGAACTTAATGGCAGAGAATGATTTGATACCATACTTTGGAAAAGTTCTCTACTTTAGTGCTGAGGAAGGAAAAGAGTTGTTTACAGATTGGGGACCTTTATTAAAAGGAAGAGTAAATATGTATTCTGTTTCTGGATCACATGAAGAGATAGTGGATTCACCTGCAGTTGAAAAAATAGCTATGTATGTACTAAATGAATTTGAAGGAATAAAAGAAACATCCCTTTCATTAACGGAAAAGTAGAGAGCACAAAAGATGTAACGCTTATGAATGAAAAGGGCAGCCCAATAACTGCAAACAAGTGTAGGCAATGATGAATATATCAAGAGCATTATTTTTTAAGGGGATAGTGCAAAAATTACTTGATAGATACATATAAACCTATATGAGTTGCTCAAAGTATGATGTAAATGCTCTGAATTCTTTGTAATAGAAGAGAATACCTTGATGATATAACTGAGGAAAGGTGTATATTTTCATTGATATGTAAATATGCACCTTTCCTATTGTATATGAAAGTTAATAAAGTTAATTTGAATTTCTGTAACGTACATATACGAAGCCATTCTTTAAAAAAGGACGTGATTTATCATACAAATTCACGCTGTGAAAATACCAAAGAATATTGAAAGTCATTTGTTTAAGAAACTTAGTAACTTGGTTTCAAATGGGAAGAAAGAGCGAATGAAGCGATTATTAAATTCATGCGACATTAATAGGACCCTGATAGGGGATTTACTAATCCGATCTCTAATCTGCCAAAAGTATAAAATTAATAATGAAGAAATTAGATTTATATATAATGAGTATGGAAAACCTTTTGTTGAAAACTTTTCTGACTTTCATTTTAATGTGTCTCATTCAGGAGAATGGGTGGTTTGTACTACTGCTAATTTTAATGTGGGTATTGATATAGAAAAAGTTTCAGAAATAGAGGCTTTTAAATTAGCAAAAGAATTTTTTTCAGCGGAAGAATTTTATGATATATCTAATATGAATTCTGATGAACAAATTAATTATTTTTATGATTTATGGACATTAAAAGAAAGCTATATAAAAACGATTGGAAAAGGGCTTTATACCCCATTAAATTCATTCTCTATAAAAAAAGAATCACGAACTTCAATTTCATACAAGCATATACCTAAAAACTTTTACTTTAAACAATATAACATTGATCCAAATTATAAGTTATCTGCTTGTGCAACAAGAGATGAATTTCCGCAAGAGATAATAATTAAAGACATTTATACAATTTGCCAAACTATATACAAATTTGAAAGTAAGGAGAAAATCAATGCAGAAGACTAAACTTTTTTGCTTTCCACATGCTGGGGGATCTGCGTTTAACTACGCAAAATGGAAAAATTACTTTAATCCATATATTGAAGTAGTCCCGATAGAATTAGCTGGCAGAGGATATAGAATTGAAGAAAGCTTGTACCAAGGTATGGAAGAGGCCGTAAATGATGCCTACACTAGTATAGTTAAGCAAATAGATGCTTCGCCGTACATTCTATTCGGGCATAGCATGGGGAGTTTGATTGCCTATGAAGTAGCCAGAAAAATACAGGATTCTAATAACGAATTACCTGAATTTCTTGTTTTGTCCGGTAGAAACCATCCAAATAGTAAAATAAAAAATATCCGATATAATCTTCCTAATGAACAATTTAAAAGAGAAGTTATTGCAATGGGAGGTACACCATCTGGGGTACTTCAATCAGAAGAATTAATGGAGATTTTTCTCCCTATTTTAAGAGCAGATTTTAAGATTGTCGAGACATACATTCATGATAATAATATACAACCATGTGATATTGATTTTCTTATATTTAATGGGAAAAATGATGAATTTACTACATATGATCAAGTAATAAAATGGAAGCAATATACAAGTAAAACGTGTACTTTTCATTCTTTTGAAGGTAGTCATTTCTTTCTAAATGAAAATATTGAAGAAATAGCAAAGAGTATTATAGGAAAGTTAAATTCTAAAAGATTATCAACTAGTTTTTAGAGGTTTTCTTTCATCATCAGACAGTCGTTGGATAACTGGTGAGTTAATTGATGCAATTTGTGGATCTTGCTTATAATGCTAATTGTAAGTATTATGTACTTTAAAATAAAAACTTTCTCAATTTAATGTTGAGAAAGTTTTGGTTTTTATTATTCTAGTAGTAATCACTTTTTAAAGTTATAGAAATTTAAATATAAAGTATTGTATACATGTAAGTATGATTAAAAATGAAAAGTTGTAAATGCTAAATTTAATTAAATACGCCTTACTCTCTTTAACATTGGCCTGAATGAATAGTTTATAGGAGATTACACTGGCTAAAGATGCGATAATTGTTCCAAGCCCTCCAATATTTACTCCTAGTAATAAAGCTTTCCAATCAGAAGTAAAGTTTGATAGAAGAATTGAAGTAGGAAAATTGCTAATCAATTGACTCAAAAATATGGAACTAAAGAAGACTGAAGTATCACCTCTTAAATTAGTGCGAGCAAATGTCTCCAGCGCATCCGAATGGGAAATGTTTCCGATAAAAATAAAAAAACAGACAAAGGTTATTAGAAGAAAGTAATCAATCTTAAATAGTAAGTTTCTATCTAACGTAAATGCTGCTATCAATGTGACTATTAGTGCAATGTAATAATTAATGACACCAAAAATAGATGCAATGATAGTGATAAGTATCAAAATCCAGACGGTAGCTTTTTTTCGATTTTTCACGGTAATAACAGGTAGTTCTATTTTCAAATCTGTTTTTTGAAGTTTTTGAGTAAATATAAATAACAAACTAATTCCAAGTACAGCTAAAAGCAGGATTGAACCTAAAAATGGGATGAGCTTAATTCCATAGTAAGAATATAGGTATAAATTTTGTGGGTTCCCCATAGGCATCAAGCTACTACCGATGTTTGCCGCAATTGTCTGCAGGATGATTGTATCCATCATGTTCATTTGTGTTTTTTTACTAATGACAAGTGTTATTGGTAAAAAAGTGAGGAGAGCGACATCATTTGTTACAAACATGGAGCAAATAAAGCATAACAAAATTAGAATAATAGATATTGACCTGCTGTTATTGCATTTATTTAAAATCACAACGGCAAGTTTGTCTAATATCTTTAGCTGTTCAAAGGCCTTAATGGCCACCATTAGATTAAATAAGCTAATTAACACTTCAAAGTTAATATATTCGATCTTTGGTGAATGTATTAAGCAGCTTACAATTGCTAGTATCAGTGAAATGGTAAGTATTAAATCCTTTTTTAAAAATTTGAATTTCATAAGGAGTCTTTTTTTATTTTGAACGAATACTATTTCTTTCACAATACACCACCTGTAATCTATGTTAGTAGAATGAAAAGCAAAGGAAATATACATTTAATGATAGATATTCAACAAATCCTCTTATATTGCAATAAAATTAATAGCTTTTCTTATCAATTGGTTGTTCTAAAATTTGAAACTTAAATGGAATCATATTAATAACGTTTTCAAAAAAATAATAATATGAGTAGTTTTTTATTTGTGGAGCTGTCAAAATCATATTTTTGGATAACTCGATATTGCTAGAAAAGAGGATGACATAAGGTCCTAAATAAGAGTTTTGTAATGTTTCATCCCTTCAACAAAATCCTTTTTTGCTAAGTGTCTGTAATGTTGTAAATATGTGCAATATAGAGGAATGATTAATTGATAAAACAAATGTTTTTTGTATGATACCATAAATAAATTAAATGTTTTATTTTTTAAATATTCTTATAATATTCCGTTGATTCTTGATTTCAAATCCTTTATATGAACTTCTAAAAGAGAAAAGTATGCATGTTTTTATGAAGAAAATAGAGGCTTGTCAAAGGTTAGGTAGAACGGAATCTGCGACGTTTGGATACTGTATAAAATTCACAAAATCTCAGTGTTTTTTAGATGAAAAAAAACTTAAAATATTTTTTTGTTTTTATAAAAATCTGTACTTTTAATTATAAATTAAAGACAAGGTTTTCTTAGTTGAATAGTGAAAGCGCTTTATAGATTTTTCGCGAAGTTTTTACCTAGCCTATTCTTGAGATTAGTAGCGAGAAAGGAGATATTTCCATGTTCTTGAGACAATTAACAAAAAAACACTTAATCACTATTGATTATTATGATTTAAATCACCGGTAAACGAAACAAACATAATAGTACAACAATGTTAGTGGATAAAAATATTAGTTTGCAGAAAGGGGTAGAGCATCCGTTTGTATAAGCGTTAAGTACTTCAAAATTTCAGTTTTACGGTTACATGTTGTGATGTTTGCTTAAACAGGCCAATCCGATTAATATAGAAAATTTTTATCCTTGTTGTATTTGAATATGAAAGAGGTATTTGTACCAGGAAATATAGGTGATTTTATATAGATTATGATATAAAAATTTTGGCATGGAGTGATGGTATGGAAAGGCTTTTTGTAGACTTAGTCGGATCAACAAATGATTTTTTATGGTCTAAATTGTTAATTATTATGCTTGTTATTTGCGGAATTTATTTTACATTTAGATTGAATTTTGTACAGTTTCGAATGTTAAAAGAGATGGTCCGTGTATTAATGGAGGGGAAAAGTGGTTCTAAAGATCAAATCTCTCCTTTTCAAGCGTTTTGTATTGGTATGGCAGCCCGCGTTGGAACAGGGAATATCACAGGAATTGCGATTGCAATTGCATTAGGTGGTCCTGGAGCTGTATTTTGGATGTGGATTATTTCTATTATTAGCTCGGCCTCCAGTTTTGTCGAAAGCACATTAGCACAGATATATAAAGTAAAAGATAAAACTGGTTTCCGCGGTGGTCCATCCTATTATATGGAAAAAGGGTTGAATAAACGTTGGATGGGAGTATTATTCTCTATTTTAATCACAATTACTTTTGGTCTTGTATTCAATTCAGTACAATCAAATACAGTTACAATTGCTTTTCAAAACTCATTTGGTACAGATCGTCTAACAGTTGGGATAATCATGGCCATTGCTTTCGCTGCGATTATTTTTGGTGGTGTACAACGTATTGCAAAAATGGCTGAATACAAGGTGGTATTTTTAGCGGTATTATACATTGGAGTTGCATTATTTGTTGTAGTTACCAACATATCAAAAATGCCGGAAGTTCTTTCTCTTATTGTTCAAAACGCATTTGGTTTTAAACAAATAGCAGGCGGTTCAATTGGTGCAGCACTTATGAATGGAGTTAAACGTGGTTTATTTTCAAATGAAGCTGGTATGGGAAGTGCACCAAACGTTGCCGCAACAGCAACAACAAGTCATCCGGTGAAACAAGGACTGATTCAAGCATTTGGTGTATTAACGGATACACTGATCATTTGTACTAGCACTGCCTTTATTATTTTGCTGTCTGATGCATATAAACAACCGGGGTTAAATGGTATTGCACTTACACAAGCAGCATTAAGTGAACACATAGGTCCTTGGGCATCGGGTTGTCTTGCTATCTTTGTTTTTTTATTTGGATTTGGTGCGTTAATTGGCAACTATTATTATGGTGAAACAAATATTCGCTTCTTACATACAAGTAAAGTGTGGTTAATGATATACAGAATAAGTGTGTTGGCTATGATTGTATTTGGTTCTGTTGCCAAGATTCAAATTGTATGGGATTTAGCGGACTTATTTATGGGCTTTATGGTTATTATTAATTTAATTGCTATTACCTTACTTTCAAAAGTAGCATTTGCGGCGTTACAAGATTATATAAACCAGAAAAAAGCTGGTAAAGATCCTATTTTTTATAAAGAAAACATTAAAGGACTTGAAAATATTGAATGTTGGGATAGTTATGAGAAAACTTCAAAAAAGAAAAGTGTGTAATAAGAAGGATATTCAGACTGCAATATGTCTGAATATTTTTCTTGGTTCTAGTGCAAATAGTATTGATTATAGTAAAGAAAAAATCATTCTATATAAAGTTAATAGTACGGGGGAATATGATTAAATGATAAAGGATTCTAGCGTTCAAGTTGAGGGTCAAGAAAAAGTTTGCTTAGATCAATGGGTAGCTCATTATCGAACGTATGCAGCTAAGGGACGAAGCGCCAGTTATATTCCTGCTCTGGGGGAAATAAATGTATCGCAGTTAGGTATTTGTATAGTAAAGCCAGATGGAACAATGATAAAATCAGGAGATTGGGAGATACCTTTCACATTACAAAGTATATCAAAAGTAATCGGTTTTATAGCCGCTTGTTTAAGTCGCGGTATTTCTTATATATTAGAACGAGTTGACGTAGAGCCAACTGGAGATGCCTTTAATTCAATTATTCGTTTAGAGATACATAAACCAGGAAAACCTTTTAATCCTATGATTAATGCTGGAGCAATTACGATAGCTTCACTTTTGCCAGGGACATCGGTGCAAGAAAAATTAGAATCTCTATACGTATTAATTGAAAAAATGATAGAGAAGCGTCCCGCTATTAATGAAATAGTATTTCAATCAGAATGGGAAACGGCTCATCGTAATAGAGCATTAGCATACTATTTAAAGGAGAATGGTTTTCTAGAATCAGATGTGGAGGAGACACTAGAGGTTTACCTAAAACAATGTTCGATTGAAATAAATACAGAAGATATTGCCTTAATAGGGCTTATACTAGCACATGATGGATATCATCCTATTCGCAAAGAACAAGTGCTCCCTAAAGAAGTAACTAGGTTAACAAAAGCTTTAATGCTTACTTGTGGAATGTACAATGCTTCCGGAAAATTTGCTGCTTTCATTGGATTACCAACTAAGAGTGGGGTATCCGGCGGAATTATGACACTTGTTCCCTCAAAATCTAGGAAGGATTTATCGTTTCAAGATGGATGTGGTATTGGTATTTACGGACCAGCCATTGATGAGTATGGGAATAGTTTACCAGGAATTATGTTGTTAGAACATATTGCAAAAGAATGGGATTTAAGTATATTTTAAAAAGGAGCACAGATATTTTGGTGTTAGAGCGAGTCCAAAAGTGTTCAGACCTTATATTGTGTCTGAACATTTTTGAGTTATAAAGTATCTTTCTAAAGTAGAAGAGTGTAATGAATACTCACAATCTATAATGCTTTCGTTTATAACTTATTTATCAGTTTTTGAAAAAAATAGAGTAAGTATTGTATTAATGCAAATAGGTTTGTATACTGACTGTTAGGCGAAAGTGAGAAGTGATTATTTTGAATCTTAGTAATTTAGTAAAAAAAGACATCTATATTCTCGTTTTAATGATACTTACAGTACCCTTAGTAGGTGAAATAAAGTCATTTCCCTTAAATGAAACATTTAGAATGAGCTTTGGTGCACCAACATTTTTCTTTTTTTTGTTATTGTTTCGACGAGTTCCAGCATTTTTACCGGGTTTTTTAACAGCGATAGTCGTGGTAGTATTTCGTATCTCAATGGATGTCATTATAAAGGAAAATATGGATTGGCTAGCCGCTTTTCATACTCACTATCCTAGTTTTTTCTTTTATTTTACTTATTCGTATCTCTTTCATTTAGCAAAAATCAAACGTTTTTATCATCAACCACTAATGATTGGTTTTATTGGTTGCATGATTGAAATACTGTCAGACTGTGTGGAATTAATGATTCAATATTTCGTATTAAAAACATCGATCACATCCGAGGCAATAAATGAGATCATTGTTATCGCATGTTCCCATAGTTTTATAGTTCTAAGCTTTTTCAATATGATGAAATTGTATGAAGCACAATCAAGGGAGCGACATATAAAGAAACAAAATGAACATATGCTCATGCTCATCTCTAATTTATATGAAGATGCTGTTCATTTAAAAAAAACATTACAAGATGCTGAGAATATAACAAAAAAATCCTATGATTTATATAAAACTTTGGACTCTTTTGAGCATAAACAGATGGATTTTCAGTTTGAGGATTTAAGGCAACAGGCATTACAAATTGCTGGTGAGGTCCATGACGTTAAAAAGGATAACCAACGTATTTTTGCGGGACTTTCAAAATTAATTTCAGATGAAAGTTTTACAGATTATATGTCTGTACATGAACTAGTAAATATCATTATACGGGCAAATACGAAATATGCACAGTTGTTAGAGAAAGATATCCAATTTGTGTATAAAATTGATGGTGTGCATCCTCATTATCATATTTATACAATCTTATCTATTATAAATAATATCGTTACAAACGCTGTAGAAGCTATCCAAGGTATGGGAACCATCACAATTGACATTAATAAAGACCACCATTTTGTTGAATTTCAAATAGGCGATAATGGTCCTGGTATTTCTTCAAAATATAAAGATTCAATTTTTGAGCCTGGGTTTACTTCTAAATATGATGATTTAGGCAATCCATCGACAGGTATCGGATTATCGTATGTTAAAGAAATGGTCGCACAACTTGAAGGTGATGTTACGCTTGAGGACAGAACCGAAGGAAAAGGATCAATTTTTATAATTAAATTAGGGATTGATCATATAATTTCGAAAGGGTGATTCTATGTATTTTTATATAGTAGATGATGAAAAAGCGGTTCGCTCAATGTTGGCTCAAATTATCGAGGATGAAGATCTTGGGGAGGTTATAGGAGAAGCTGAGGATGGTTTATCTTTAGAGCAACAAATGGTAATCCTTAAAAATATAGACATTTTATTTATCGATTTGTTAATGCCGAATCAAGATGGAATAAAAACAATTCGTCAAATAAAGCCTTCGTTTAAAGGGAAAATCATCATGGTCTCTCAAGTAGAATCAAAAGAATTAATTGCTGAGGCTTATTCGCTTGGTGTTGAATACTATATTATTAAGCCAATTAACCGGATTGAAGTATTAACAGTTGTTCGGAAAGTCATTGAACGAATTCGTTTGGAAAAATCAATAAAAAACATTCAAGAATCGCTTAATATGGTACTAAAATTGGATAGTAATTCAAGTGTGCAAGAAAAATACCGTAATGAAAAACATTTAAATACTTTCAATCATTTTCAAAATTCCATTCATTTTCTTTTGTCTGAATTAGGAATAGCCAGTGAAAGTGGAAGTAAAGATTTAATGGATATGCTAGATTATTTATATAAATATGAACAAGATAACACGTTGGAACAAGGCTTTCCCTCACTAAAAGAGATTTTTATGAATTTGGCTCAAAAAAAACTTGGGGATTCAGCTGAAGATGCCGAATTAAAAAGGTTCATAGAAGCTTCCAAACAACGGATTCGGAGAGCAATTTATCAATCATTAAACCATTTAGCATCCCTTGGACTTACTGATTTTTTAAACCCGAAGTTCGAAAATTATGCTTCTAGATTTTTTGATTTTACTACCGTAAGGAGAAAGATGACAGAATTGAATAATGAACCAACATTACCTGCTCGTATTGATACGAAAAAATTTATTCAAGTTCTTTATTTTGAAGCAAAACGAATACACCTGGAGTTAAGATGATAAACTCTTGCTAATAATTATTTTCAATTGATAGATTGATAATAATTTTTCTTTTTATTCTCTTTTATTTCATATTAGTTTTAAAATCAGAAAATTCCGTATCGATTCGATAGAAGTGTATGAACTTAGAACAAAAGAATATGTATTTTTATTTTTTTAAACATTAATATTCATTAAAAAAACGAGTATTTTCACAATAAAATATAAATACATAGTAAGTTGAATTTAAAAAAAGATGCTATCTTCTAGCATCTTTTTTTCTTTAAGAGGAAATATCATTGATCCTTATATTATTTGAAATTCAAATGCGGGCATATAAATAAGGGAAAAGGAGATAATATTTAACAAATTATAATTGGAAATGGTATTTTAGGTCAGAAATGTTTTTATACTAATTAGGTTATTGGTACTAAATAAGCATAATGTCTCGCTTTTCTGCTCTTTAATCTTATAGTTATTTTTTATTAAGTACATATCGTTTTTTAAAAATCTCAATCCTAGCAGAGTATATAAATTGGGTGATAAAAATGTGGAACGTAATTACTTCTTATCTTCCAGATTGGAAAGTCTTTGTACAAGCTTTTATCTTGTTTTTAATTCCGTATACTATCTCAAGATTTTTTCATTGGGTTCGTATGGCAGAGAAAGAGTGGGAAGAATGAGTTGGTGGAAGTCAAGAGACAAACAAGTGAAAAAAAATAATATTCAAAGTAAAACGAAACAAGATCATAAACCATCTCAAAATGCAAACGTTCATTTCACAAATGATTTTGCCTCTAACTTAGAACTTATAAAGCAACAAATCGGACATAATTCTGATGTTCGCTTTCGGAAGTTTAATATTGGACGCACAGATATTCAAGCTGGGATCGTTTTTGTTGATGGTCTATCAGATAAAGAGATAATTGACAAACATATTATGAAATTACTAATGGATGATTTTTCTGATGAATATAAAAATGAATCTTCTTATGTGGAGGGGACTGTTTCAAAAGAATATATTAAAAATAAAGTTCTTACAATTAGTGAAGTAGCAGAAGTCCATTACATAAAAGATTTAATACCCAAAGTATTGATAGGTTCAACAGCTCTTTTAATTGATGGTTTAGCAGATGTGTTTATTCTTGGTACAACAAAAGCAAATAAACGAAACATTGAAGAACCAGTATCGGAGGCATTAGTCAGAGGGCCACGGGTCGGTTTTACTGAAGTATTAAGTGATAATACCTCACTTTTGCGACGACACTGTGCGGATGAGAGCTTATCATTAGTAAAGCTACCAGTAGGAGAACGTGCAAAGAAAGAGTTAGTCGTCGCATTTATTAAAGATCTTGCTAGTACAGAATTGGTGGATGAAATAAAAAACAGAATTCAGAAAATTGACATAGACAGTGTACTCGAATCTGGTTATATAGAGCAACTCATTGAAGATAATTATCTCAGTCCCTTTCCGCAGATTCAAAATACAGAACGACCTGATCGTGTTATTAGTGCTTTGATGGAAGGTCGAGTAGCTATTTTGTTAGATGGAACACCATTTGTTTTAATTGCTCCAGTTACATTTAGCATGCTGCTGCAATCACCAGAAGATTATTATGAAAGGTGGCTTCCTGGTACGCTTCTCCGCTTATTACGCTTCATGACAGCTTTTGTTTCATTATTTGCTCCAGCACTGTATATTTCTTTTATTTCATTTCATCCAGGATTAATTCCCACTAAGCTCGCTATTTCTATTATCGGATCGCGAGAAGGAGTTCCTTTTCCCGCTTTAATAGAAGCGTTAATTATGGAGGTAGCTATCGAAGTTTTACGAGAAGCAGGTTTACGTCTGCCTAAACCCATTGGACCGGCAATGGGAATTGTGGGCGGTTTAATAATTGGTCAGGCTGCCGTAGAAGCAGGAATTGTTAGTCCAATAATGGTTATCGTTGTTGCGGTAACAGCTATTTCTTCTTTTACTATTCCGCAATATAGTGTGGGAATTACGTTACGCATTCTTCGTTTTGTAGCTATGTTTTGTGCTGCGATATTTGGATTGTATGGAGTTATTCTCTTCTTTCTTTTACTTTGCAGTCATTTAGTGAAACTGAAAAGTTTTGGCGTTCCTTATACCAGCCCTGCTGTTCCATATCGATTTAGTGACTGGAAAGATTTTATGGTTCGCATGCCATTAAAAATAATGAGACGTCGACCGAAAATAATGCATACCAAAAAAACTATCCGCAAAAGGTAGCTGATGACGAAAGGAAGTGGCCTTCAGTGATTACTATACCTAAAGACCGAATAACAACTTCACAAGCAGTTGTTATTATTGTAAATTACATACTTGGGACAGGAATTCTTACTTTGCCCAGAGCATCTGTGGAAAAAGTGAAAACACCAGATGTATGGCTAAGTGTTATATTAGGTGGGATACTCGCAATGGTTTCAGGAGTAATTATGGTCAAATTAAGTCAGCAGTTTCCAAATAAAACATTTTATCAATACAGTCAAGATATTGTAGGGAAATGGATAGGCAGGTTGCTTAGTTTTCTTATTATAGGGTATTTTCTTACAACTTCAGCATTTCAAATTCGTTCAATGGCAGAAGTAATAAGCTTTTTTTTGCTAGAAGGAACCCCCACATGGGCTATTGTTATGCCTTTTATGTGGATAGGTCTCTATTTGATTATGAGTGGTATTAATTCAATTGCACGGATGTTTGAAATAATATTTCCTATTACTGTTTTTATTTTTTTAATCATTTCCTTTATGAGCATCGGAATATTCGAGATAGATAATCTCCGTCCCGTATTAGGTTTGGGAATTAAACCGGTATTAGATGGGATAAAAACAACGTCTCTCGCATATACAGGTCCTGAAATTATGTTAATTCTTTTGGTATTTATGGAACAACGAAATAAAGCAGTAAAAGCTATTTTAGTTGGAATTTCTATTCCGTTAATCTTTTATGTAATAACTGTTGTAATGGTCATTGGTGCATTATCAATTGATGGAGTTGTAACAAGAACATGGCCGACAATTGACCTTATGCGCAGTTTTGAAATTTCTGGATTGATATTTGAACGTTTTGAATCTTTACTGCTTGTAATATGGATTATGCAAATATTTGCTACCTATACGATTAGTTATTATGCAGCTGCATTAGGATTAGCACAACTCTTTAAAAAGAGTATTCATCCGTTTATTTTTGCTTTAATTCCAATCATTTACATCATTGCTATGACTTCGAAAAATATAAATGACTTGCTTAAATTGGGGGATATGCTCGGTAATGCTGCTTTATTTTTATTTGGTTTACTGCCACTGCTTCTTCTTATTATTACGCGATTAAAAGGAGGAGTAGTGTGAAACATAAATTTAATTATATGCGGTTCTATTTGGCTTTGTTATGGACGCTTTTGCTTCTATTTTTAACAGGATGTTGGAGCAGTAAAGAAGTAGAAGAGCTGAGCTTAACTGCAGGTATAGCACTAGATAAAGGGAAGGATTCAACAATTGAGAAAGAGGATGAGGAAGGAGGTTATCCTAAAAGAAATCTTATAACAGCTACTTATCAAATTGTTAGTTCGCAAGCACAAAGTAAAGGAAATGGACAACAAAAACGTTATATAAATGTTTCTGAGACCGGTGATTCCATTCATCAAATTGTTCGTGAGTTTTCATTGAAAAGAGAGAGCACAATGTTCAGCCCACATTTAAAAAACATTGTTATTAGTGATAGTCTTGTACGTACATACAGTTTAGAACAATTACTTGAACAGTATCTCCGTGACAATGAAGTTCGGCTTAGCTGTATGCTCTTAATTAGCAAGGGTCTAGCGAAGGAGGTACTGGAATCAAACAAAAAAGGAGAAATCCCAGCATTTCGTTTGTCTGGAATTGCAGATAATAGAAATAGAACAACAAGGATTTTACCTCCTGTATCGCTCGCTAAATTGGAAGGAAAGATGCGGTCAGGGTCCAGTTTTCTTTTGCAAAATGTAATCTCGATAAAAGGAGAAACAAAATTTGCAGGAGCTGCTGTAATTAAAGGAAAGACAAAAAAGTTGATGGGCTTTTTAAATGAACAGGAATTGGAAGGAGTAGTATGGATAAACGGAAAAAGGAATGGTGGTGTGGTAAAAACTTTTGATAAAGAATCAAAGAAACTCATTATATACGAAATAAAGTCAATAAAAAGCAAAATCATACCACATGTTAACGGAAATAATATTTCCTTTGATGTAAACATTGAATCAGAAGGGCGTTTGTCTGAAAATTGGATGCAATCAGGAAAAGATTTTGAAAATGAATTTTTAAAAAGGGAAGAAAACGCTATTGAAAAAGAAGTAAAGCACTTAGTACATCATGTTACAAAAAAAATACAAAAAGAATACCAAGTCGATATTGCGGGTTTTGGCAACCAATTAAGAATTAAACACCCGAGAACATGGGAGAAAGTCAAAAAAAAATTGGGATCAAACATTTAGTAAGGTACCGATTAAATATCATATAAATGTAACTATACAAGATTATGGAGCGTCAAGTTTAAAACGGTGAGATACCTTAATTGAAATTATATTTGCATCAAAACAAAAAGTTACAAAAATTTTAATTTAAAAATTTTTGTAACTTTTTGTTTTTTTATGTCCTTCTTATTATAGATTAAAGAAATGATTTTATCCGGCTATTTGCCGGGCAGTAAGACCCCCACCTCAAAATTCAGCGAAAGCAAAGAAGTTATTAGAGGTATATGTAAGCTCTATATAGGGAGGAGAATTTTGAAATTCTATTGATAAACCAAGTAATTGTAATAGTCCTTATTTAGAATAATAATTTCAAAATCAATAAAATTTAGAGTAGAAGGAGCAAGAGCAAATTATTATGAATAAACAAATAGGATTCATCGGATGTGGAAACATGGGTATTGCTATGATAGGTGGGATGATTAAAAAAAATATAGTTTCTCCGGATCAAATAATTTGTTCAGATTTAAACGTCATTAATTTAAAAAATGCTAGTAATGAATATGGCATAACTATAACTACTAACAATAATGAAGTCGCTAACAGTGCTGATATTTTAATTTTATCAATCAAACCAGATTTATACTCATCGGTAATTAACCAAATAAAAGATCAAATAAAAAATGATGTAATCGTTGTAACTATTGCTGCAGGAAAAAGTATTAAGAGCACTGAGAATGAATTTGGTAGAAAGTTAAAGGTTGTTAGAGTAATGCCTAATACACCGGCACTTGTTGGAGAAGGAATGTCTGCGTTATGTTTTAATGAAATGGTTACAGAAAAAGATATAAAAGAGGTACTTAACATATTTAATATTTTCGGCCAGACGGAGGTCGTAAATGAAAAACTAATGGATGTTGTTACATCTATTAGTGGTTCTTCTCCAGCATATGTGTATATGTTTATAGAAGCCATGGCAGATGCTGCTGTACTTGGCGGTATGCCGAGAAAACAAGCTTATAAATTTGCGGCTCAGGCTGTATTAGGTTCTGCAAAAATGGTATTGGAAACAGGAATACATCCAGGTGAATTGAAGGATATGGTTTGTTCTCCAGGTGGAACGACGATAGAAGCTGTAGTAACGCTAGAAGAAAAAGGTTTAAGAACAGCTATCATTTCAGCTATGAAACGTTGTACGCAAAAATCTATGGAAATGTCTAGTTTAACTAGTAAGTGAGAAGCGAATTTATATAATATTTCAAATCTATTTAATGTAAAAGAAATATTATGAGGCTAGTTAATAACTAAGTAAATTTATATACAACACTAAAGAGAAAAACAAACCTTATTTTAAAGGGGATACAGAAAATATGAGTAATTTACTAAAAAAGAAATCCGTTACACAATTGCTAGAGCATAATCAAAGCAAGACTTTAACGAAAACATTAGGAGCATTTGATTTAATTATGTTAGGGATAGGCTCAATAGTTGGAACGGGTGTTCTTGTATTAACTGGATTAGTAGCAGCAAGAGATGCTGGTCCAGCAGTTATTTTTTCATTTGTACTTGCAGCAATTATATGTGGATTTATAGCATTATGTTACGCAGAAATTGCTTCCACACTCCCGGCATCTGGTAGTGTATATACGTACTCATATGCAACAATTGGTGAGTTTGTTGCTCATCTAGTAGGTTGGTCATTGCTGTTAATATATATCGTGGCAACAGCGGCTGTCGCTGCTGGATGGACAGGCTATTTTCACAATTTAATAAAGGGGTTTGGATTAGAGATACCTAAAGCTCTAGTAACGATTCCTTCGCATGGTGGTATTGTGAATCTACCAGCAGTAATCATTACATTGATATTAGCATGGATGTTATCCCGTGGTACGAGGGAAAGCAAACGAATCAATAATATAATGGTATTGATTAAAATTGGAATGATTTTGTTGTTTATTACGGTTGGTATATTCTATGTAAAACCAATGAACTGGATACCAATTGCACCATACGGTTTAAGTGGAGTTTTTACGGGTGGAGCAGCTATTTTATTCGCTTTTACGGGTTTTGATATATTAGCAACTTCAGCAGAAGAAGTAAAAGATCCGAAACGTAATCTTCCGATTGGTATTATTGCATCATTAATCATATGTACAATTATTTATGTTATGGTATGCCTTGTTATGACAGGAATGGTTTCCTATAAAGAATTAAATGTTCCTGAGGCAATGGCGTATGTAATGGAAGTTGTAGGACAAGGAAAAGTCGCTGGTGCAATTGCTGCAGGTGCTGTAATTGGCCTTATGGCTGTTATTTTTTCCAATATGTATGCGGCAACACGAGTATTCTTTGCAATGAGTCGTGATGGATTGTTACCGAAATCATTTGCGAAAGTTAATAAGAAAACTGGAGCACCCACTTTTATAACTGGATTGGCAGGAATAGGGAGCTCTATAATAGCTGGGTTTATTGATTTGAAAGAATTAGTTAATTTAGTTAATATCGGTAGTTTGGTGACGTTTGCGTTAGTTTGTCTATCAGTTATTATCCTTCGTAAATCACACCCAAATTTAAAACGTGGATTTATGGTACCTTTTGTACCTGTATTACCATGCGTTGCAATTGTATGCTGTGTGTTTTTAATGCTAAATTTACCGTTAAGGACATGGAGGTACTTTAGTATTTGGATTACTATTGGGGTAGTAGTATATTTCCTTTATTCGATAAAACACAGTAATTTAAATGAGGAAACGATCTCGAAATTACATGATAAAATTGCGAGATAATAATGATCGAAAATTTTATTAATAATCATATTGATAGTTGAGTAACATAGAAACAGTTTTTTGACATTTAGCAAGAGATAAAATAAGAGATGCTAGGGCAGCTAAGTACTTTTTTAGAAACCTTGCTTGTTTTTTACGATTTAAAACTGCTAAGGAGAGAGAAGTATGAGTGAATTGCATTTTATGAGTATAGAAGAATTGGATAATAAATTGAAAAAATCTGACAGTGGTATTTATTTCATTAAAGACTATAATGACAATATTATTTATGTAGGCAAGGCTTTTAGTATAAAAAGTAGAGTATTAGCTCATTTTAATAGTTATTCCAATATTGAGGAATATGTACATTTATTTAATAAAGTAGCGTATCTCATTGAAGATAGTTTGTTAAAACGCTCATTGTTACAAGTTACTTATATGATTAAATATAAACCAGTATTAAACAAAGAAGTACAAAAAGAATTCCCAGAGTTGTATACTCAATACATTAAGCAGACAAATAAAAAATCTATGTTGTTAGAAATTGATGAAGCTAAAGAAAAAAGGGATGAGTTAAAGAATAAATTAGTAAAATTAGTGGGTGGAAAAACTATGTTTTATGACATAATTTCTCTGTTAAACAATGGATATAACTATCATGTCCTCGCAAAAGTATTGAGCATAGAACTTCAAACTTTAATTATAATAAAAGAACACCGAAATAAATTCCCGATACCACATAATTATAAGAGGACAATAAAACATCAAGATATAATGTATGCTTTATCTGGAAAAAAGAATTTAAGTACTTAAAGGTTAAACACTTAACTTTAAAATAGTAAATTCGTTGCTTTTGTAGCTTTTATTGTTATATTGAAATGCAATGTACATTTGTGTTTCAAATTTAATTGGTGGAATAAGGGGAGGGAAAGGGTTCCTATAAAAATACTGGAATAAATTAGGTCACTCATGCGAAAGTAATACAAATGAAATTCTTATTTCTGCTACTACAAGTACTATTGAGCAAATGAAGTATGAAAGTGCTTTTGAACTAGGGGTCACACTGGGACCTGATACATCACATCATCTGCAAATGGTTCGGATCGTTGGAGAGATTACAAAACGCTTAGTTTGAATGGCTGAAAAACAGTTAACAGGTCAATACAGACTACACTAAGAAAATAATCCGTATATATACGGATTATTTTTCCTTTAATTTACAAAAAAATAAATTTCTAAATTGAAAAAACCTCTCAGATTCCTTTGTAATAATCTTTTTTAGTTGTGCTAATGACATAGGTATCGAAAGGTGATAAATTCGATACGAACGATGTATAAGCCTTTAAAAGGTTTTTGGTGTTATTTATAATTTTAATTCCATAATACTTAAGCCGATATAATAAAATGTTTTATGTCTAAATCGATATAAAGGAATAGTTTTTAAGTGATATTTCTTTTTTATAGAATAAGCAAAACCTGATATTGTAGTAATTATTGTTTTGAGGTCAATTTACTGTGCACCTTGGTTATTGAAGTTTTTTGTTGATTAACAACTATTGTATTTGGAAATTAATAATAAGTTTATCTCGCTGTTTGCTGGGCAGTAAGATCCCCACCTCAAAATTCAGCGGAAGCAAAGAAGTTAGGTGGGGGATCAACTGTCCGTAAAAGCCCGATTGGTGTGGGCTAATAATCAGTGGGGATGAACAAAACCCCCACTGATTAAAGTTTCACTTTATGTGATGCGGTAATAAAACTATCTAATTTGCTATTTTTAGTATTTGTAAAGTCTATATATTTTCCTCTTTTGTGGAAAGTAAAACTAATGTTGCGACCAGTAATATAGTGTCATTTTTTTGAATATTCCATTCGTTTTTTTATGTTTAGTTGAGTACTTGAATTTCCTCCACCTTGTACTTTTCAAAGCATAGTGCTTCAAAAATAACCGTATCGCTTTCATCTGTTTCCAATTTCACAACTTCTTTATTATCTTTTTTTAAAATTTGGAGCAAAATAGTTTTTCAGTTTCATATTTAAATTAGCAGTATTTATTTTTTTGAATTCAATTTGTATAAGTGATTGAATTGGAACTTTGACTGTTGTTTCTTGCGGTGGTACAGTATCTCCTGTTACTTTCGCTGTATTTTAAATCTTTTTCCAGCTTGGTCCTCGCATTGACTACCACTGTATTTTGTAGTACTTCACTGTTTTCTCAAGTTCAATAATTATACCTTGTAGAATTAAGAAAAGAACTTAACTTATTTCATTTACTTATCTACTCTGATGTTTAGATGCTAACTACAATTAAATAATATATGATTTTTATAAAAAAGATATAGTAATATTTTGTTGTGAATTGTACTAATTTGATATTTTATAGTATTATTTGTCGTGAATTATATCTAACAGAATATATTTTATGGATCTATAAAGGAGAATGTAATGAATACTTCTATCGATATACAACACTTGTGTGATCTTGCACATAAAGCATTTAATGCCCCTGTACATATTTTATCTGCAGACAGAAAAATTTTATATCATTCTACATCTGATAATGTTTGTAGTCCTTTTTATTCTTCAAAAGAAGAACATCTTAGTGATATTTATCAAGAAAACGATCCCTTTAACTTGCCACTTTTTCGAAGTAACAACTATCTTGAAAATTTTGTTCTAATTCATATAGAAAATCATGATGATATTAAAGGGACTATTATAATCGGTCCTACTATACATCCAAAAGATTCAGATGATATGATCATAAAATTTCAGAAAGAATTTAAATCAAATGATAACATTCAAGAAAGACTTGCCTATTATCAGTGTTTATCTGAGATTAAAAAAACTACATTAATTGATATGGGAATTTTATTACATTACATGATTTTCAATGAAAAGTTAGATGTAGATATTGTCTTGGAAAAAAATAAAGTACTAGAGGAAATTCCTAATAAAAATGTGAAACCTGATTTATATATTTTAAAACGCCGACAAAACAAACCTAAAACGCACAATATGGCATTAGTAAATGATTTCTTTTCGACTATTAAAGAAGGCAATAAAAAAAAGTTAATACAGTATATGTATGCGGTTTCGCAAGAAGATGTTGAACTTATGCTAATAGAGGATCCGCTCAGGAATCAAAAAAACCTTGGAATTATTGCGATTACCTTAGCCACTCGATATGCAATAGAAGGAAACCTGCCACCAGATATTGCTTTTGCTCATAGTATTTTATATATACAAACCCTGGAACAATTAGATAATGTAGAATCTGTAAAGCGATTGTCAGGGGATGCTTTACGTACTTTTGCAGATCGTGTGAAAGAATACAATGCAAAAAAATATTCTTACGCGGTTACTACATGTATAAAACATATTAATAAAAATGTTTACGATGGAATATCTCTGAATGAACTTGCTAATCATTTAGAAATTACGCCTACTTATCTGTCTAAACTATTTAAAAAAGAAATGGGAATTACTTTAAGCGAATATATTCAAAGGGAACGAGTGGAAGAAGCAAAAAAATTATTAACACTCACTACTTATTCGTTATCAGATATCTGTGCGTGGCTTAACTTTAATGACCAAAGTTATTTTATAAGAGTTTTCAAAAAAATCACTAGCATGACTCCCAGGCAGTACCGTGAAAAATATACAGTAATATAAGCTTGTTATCTGCTGTCTCCAATGTAAAGACTTAAACATGGGTATAAGTATCCCAAAAAATGAAAATTCACTAACCATTATTTTGCTAAAGGAAACAAAAAGATAGAAGGCTGCAATGTGCTCCAAGGAAACTTTGTAGCTTTTTTGTCATTTAAAACCTACGTTTATAACGAAGATAAGTTTATAGACTAATATCTTCATATTAGATATTTATTAATAATGATATTAGGATGTTTTGTAAAAAGATCAACAATATAACATATATTACTAAATATATCTACATTTTATGCAATTATACATAACTAAATAAAGGTAAAAAAGTATAAAAAGACCTATTATATTATTCTATAAGTATTTTTTCTAAAATAAAATTTCTTGGTTGAGCGAAAATAGTTATTTTTAACCGTATACACATTAATTTGTAATCATTACAATTACAGAAATGAAATTTACGAATAACTATATTTATATAATTTTTTCGGGGCATATTTTTATTTAACAGTAAATTATCGAGCTTAATCGACAAAATTTTTCTATTTACGCATTAAAAATTTAATGTTTTAATGAACAACATAACTGGTATGACCAGACAGAAAGGAGAAGGTTACGCTAATAGGAATTATAGTGAAGTTGTAAGTAACATTATGTCGTTAATAATATTCTAAATAGCAAATTTATTCACAAGAGGTCAAGAATCAAATTTGTAATAAACGTGTTCTAAGTTTCTGCATAACAAAAGTGAAGTTATTCCGCAATAAAAGTATAAGCGATGTACAGTATAATTTTATCTTTTGTAGTCTAGTATGGAGTTTGCTGATAAAACTAAGAGTAATATTATTAAATTCAAATTAAACAATGTTATAACAAGATTAACTGTAAGCATTGGTTTATTGATTCTCGCGGTTCTGTAAGTTAAACCGCAATTCTAGGGAAGAATTACACATTTACTATTCATAGGGTGCTTGATTCAAATATAGTTAATAAATTTTTGTTATTTATATTTGAAAAAATAGAGTATCGAAGTGAGAGGTAAGTAAAATCCTTACATTCTATTAGAAGTAAAAAATAACGATATTATCCTATCTGAAAGATTTCTCCTTCTTAATCAGTTTACAAAGAGAGAGGTCATACAAGTTATATGAATTAAGTTATAAAAACAATGGTAAAGGAGTGTACGGAATGAAAACTAAAATAATTACAGGATTATTAGTCACATCCATTGTAACTGGAGCAAATATTCCTATCAATACTCTTGCAACACCAATCGTTCAAGCGGAAACTCAACAGGAAGGCATGGATATTTCCTCTTCATTACGAAAATTAGGTGCGCAATCTAAATTAATCCAAACGTATATTGATCAATCTTTAATGAGTCCTAATGTACAGTTAGAGGAAGTCACAGCTTTAAATACAAATCAATTCCTAATCAAACAGGATATGAAGGAATGGTCATCGGAACTCTATCCACAGTTAATTCTATTAAATTCAAAAAGTAAAGGATTTGTAACAAAATTTAATAGCTATTACCCGACATTAAAATCGTTTGTAGACAATAAAGAAGATAGAGAAGGGTTTTCGGATAGACTTGAAGTACTTCAAGAAATGGCTATGACGAATCAAGAAAATACGCAACGGCAAATCAATGAATTAACAGATCTTAAATTACAGCTTGATAAAAAATTAAAAGATTTTGATACCAATGTGGCAACTGCTCAAGGCATACTAAGTACAGATGGAACAGGAAAAATAGACCAGTTAAAAAATGAAATATTAAATACCAAAAAAGCAATTCAAAATGATTTACAGCAAATTGCCTTAATACCAGGGGCTTTAAATGAACAGGGATTTGCTATATTCAAAGAAGTTTATAGTCTTTCAAAAGAAATTATTGAACCAGCTGCTCAAGCAGGGGTGGCAGCGTATAACAAAGGAAAAGAAATTAACAACTCTATTCTAGAAGCAGAGAAAAAAGCAGTGCAAGAAGCAACAGAGCAAGGTAAAACTGCTCTAGAGATTGAATCAGCAAAAAAAGCAGCTCGTGAAGCAATTGAGAAAAGCAAACAAGGTGAAATAGCAGCCGCAGCCGCAGCAAAAACACAAGAGTATGACCTGATGAAGGTCATTGATACCGAAAAGATTAAGAAAACATTTGGCGTTTTTGCTGAAGTAAATAAATTAACAGCAGAACAGCGAGCATATTTAGATGATTTAGAGAAACAAAATCAAAAAATATATGATTTAACAACGAAACTATCAATAGCTGATTTACAAAAATCAATGCTTCTTCTTACACAAAATGATTTGCATACGTTTGCAAATCAAGTAGATGTAGAACTTGATCTACTAAAGCGCTATAAAGAAGATTTAAATCTAATAAAAAATAGCATTACAAAATTATCTACTAATGTTGATACAACTAGCGAGCAGTCTCAAAAAGATACATTAAGACAATTAAAAAATGTAATAAGTTACCTTGAAGAACAAGTATATAAATTTTAATATTTCGTTTTTTCGGAATTCATAAAGATTATAAGCATTTAGCGAAAGAAGGAGAATATTGATGAAAAAATTTCCATTCAAAGTACTAACTTTAGCTACATTAGCAACTGTTATAACTGCTACTACCGGTAACACTATTCATGCATTTGCACAAGAAACGACCGCTCAAGAACAAAAAGTAGGCAATTATGCATTAGGCCCCGAAGGACTGAAGAAAGCATTAGCTGAAACAGGGTCTCATATTCTAGTAATGGATTTATACGCAAAAACAATGATTAAGCAACCAAATGTAAATTTATCTAATATTGATTTAGGCTCAGAGGGGGGAGAGTTGCTCAAAAATATTCACCTTAATCAAGAGCTGTCACGAATCAATGCGAATTACTGGTTAGATACAGCGAAGCCACAGATTCAAAAAACTGCTCGTAATATTGTAAATTACGATGATCAATTTCAAAATTATTACGACACATTAGTAGAAACTGTACAAAAGAAAGATAAGGCAGGTCTAAAAGAGGGTATAAATGATTTAATTACTACAATCAATACAAATTCAAAAGAAGTTACAGATGTGATTAAGATGCTACAAGACTTCAAAGGAAAACTATATCAAAATTCTACAGATTTTAAAAATAATGTTGGTGGTCCAGATGGGAAAGGTGGATTAACTGCAATATTAGCAGGTCAACAGGCAACGATTCCACAACTTCAAGCTGAAATTGAGCAACTTCGTTCTACTCAGAAAAAACATTTTGATGATGTATTAGCATGGTCAATTGGTGGTGGATTGGGAGCAGCTATTTTAGTTATTGCAGCTATTGGAGGAGCGGTAGTTATTGTTGTAACTGGCGGTACAGCAACACCGGCTGTTGTTGGTGGACTCTCGGCTCTTGGCGCAGCTGGTATCGGTCTAGGAACTGCGGCTGGTGTCACAGCATCTAAGCATATGGACTCCTATAATGAAATTTCTAACAAAATCGGAGAATTAAGTATGAAAGCAGATCGTGCTAATCAAGCAGTTCTTTCGCTTACTAACGCGAAAGAAACATTGGCATATTTATATCAGACTGTAGATCAAGCGATATTGTCTCTAACAAATATTCAAAAGCAATGGAATACAATGGGGGCAAATTATACAGATTTACTGGATAATATCGATTCTATGCAAGACCACAAATTCTCTTTAATACCAGATGATTTAAAAGCCGCTAAAGAAAGTTGGAATGATATTCATAAAGATGCAGAATTCATTTCAAAAGATATTGCTTTTAAACAGGAGTAGAACTGAAATTTAAAACCTAAATTGGAGGAAAATGAAATGATAAAAAAAATCCCTTATAAATTACTAGCTGTATCGACGCTATTAACTATTACAACTGCTAATGTAGTTTCACCAGTAACAACTTTTGCAAGTGAAATTGAACAAACGAACAATGGAGATACGGCTCTTTCTGCAAATGAAGCGAGAATGAAAGAGACTTTGCAAAAGGCTGGATTATTTGCAAAATCTATGAATGCCTATTCTTATATGTTAATTAAGAATCCTGATGTGAATTTTGAGGGAATTACCATTAATGGATATGTAGATTTACCTGGTAGAATCGTACAAGATCAAAAGAATGCAAGGGCACATGCTGTTACTTGGGATACGAAAGTAAAAAAACAGCTTTTAGATACATTGAATGGTATTGTTGAATACGATACAACATTTGACAATTATTATGAAACAATGGTAGAAGCGATTAATACAGGGGATGGAGAAACTTTAAAAGAAGGGATTACAGATTTGCGAGGTGAAATTCAACAAAATCAAAAGTATGCACAACAACTAATAGAAGAATTAACTAAATTAAGAGACTCTATTGGACATGATGTTAGAGCTTTTGGAGGTAATAAAGAGCTCTTGCAGTCAATTTTAAAAAATCAAGGTGCAGATGTTGATGCCGATCAAAAGCGTCTAGAAGAAGTATTAGGATCAGTAAACTATTATAAACAATTAGAATCTGATGGGTTTAATGTAATGAAGGGTGCTATTTTGGGTCTACCAATAATTGGCGGTATTATAGTGGGAGTAGCAAGGGAGAATTTAGGTAAGTTAGAGCCTTTATTAGCAGAATTACGTCAGACCGTGGATTATAAAGTAACCTTAAATCGTGTAGTTGGAGTTGCTTACAGTAATATTAATGAAATGCACAAGGCGCTTGATGATGCTATTAACGCTCTTACTTATATGTCCACGCAGTGGCATGATTTAGATTCTCAATATTCGGGCGTTCTAGGGCATATTGAGAATGCAGCTCAAAAAGCCGATCAAAATAAATTTAAATTCTTAAAACCTAATTTAAATGCAGCGAAAGACAGTTGGAAAACATTACGAACAGATGCTGTTACATTAAAAGAAGGAATAAAGGAATTAAAAGTGGAAACTGTTACTCCACAAAAATAGGGAAATATTAATTCTGCGTAAAGTGAACTAAAACATAGAAAGTCTATGATTACACTGTTAAACAGAAAAGTAATAATTAATAAATCCTTATATAACAGAAAGGCGGAGTCTCATTAAAGACTTCGCCTTTCAATTATATATAAGTATGATTCGAATAAAAAATAACCTTGTAGTTTAATTGCTTTTTTAAAATTTGCAACAGAATCGGTTAATTTGAAGCAGATTATATACATTTTCTTTAATACTTAATGATTTGAAGGCTGCTAAAGAAAGTTCAAACGATACTGATAAAAGATGTAGAACTCATTTTGAAAGACATCGCTTTTTAATAAGATTAGAACTTGAAACCATACCTTATATAGGAGGAATACGAAATGATGAAAAAAATCCCTAATAAACTACTCGCTGTATCAGCGTTTTTAACTATAACAACTACTTATGCAGTCATACCACTAGAAACTTTTGCGATTGAAATTGAACAAACGAACAATGAAAATATATCTCTTTCAGCAAATGAAGAACAGATGAAAAAAGCTTTGCAAGATGCTGGTTTATTTGCAAAAGCTATGAATGAATATTCTTATTTGCTAATTCATAATCCAGATGTGAGTTTTGAAGGAATAACTATTAATGGAAATGCAGATTTACCTAGTAAAATTGTACAAGATCAAAAGAATGCAAGAGCACATGCTGTTACATGGAATACACAAGTAAAAAAACAGCTTTTAGATACATTGACAGGCATTATAGAATACGATACAAAATTTGAAAATTATTATGAAACATTAGTAGAGGCGATCAATACTGGAAATGGAGATACTTTAAAAAAAGGAATTACAGATTTACAGGGAGGAATTCAACAAAATCAAAAGTCTGCAAAAGCATTAATAGAAGAATTAATTCAATTAAAAAATGCTATTGGAGAAGATGTTAGAACATTTGGAAGTCATAAAGAGACATTGCAATCGATTTTAAAAAACCAAGGTGCTGATGTGGAGGCTGACCAAAAGCGTCTAGAGGACCTTTTAGGACAAGTAAAATATCAGAAAGACATAGAATCTAAGGGATTAGACATGGTGAAAATCCCCTTTATTCCAACCTTGATTGCTGGTGGCATCATGATAGGTGATGCAAGAGGTAAGTTAGGTTGGCTAGAACCTGAATTAGCAAAATTGCGTCAGACTGTAGATTATAAAATAACATTGAATCGTGTAGTTGGAGTTGCATTTCATAATATTAGTGATATGCATAGTATGCTTGATAGTGCTATCACTGCTCTTACTTATATGTCTACGCAATGGGAGGATTTAGATTCTCAATATTCGGGTGTACTGGGACATATTGATAAAGCAGATCAAAAAGCTGATCAAAATAAATATAAATTCTTAACCCCTAGCTTGAATGCAGCGAAAAACAGTTGGAAAACATTAAAAACAGATGTTGTCACTTTGCAAGAAGGGATAAAAATTGCAGAGAAAAAAGAACAGGATTTTTTGAAGCAGCTTCGTCCAGCAAACGTTTTCTACTTTTATAAAAAAATTCATAACGCATACACTTTTGAAATAAAGACTGGAACAAATGCACCAAATGCGTCTTATAAAGTTATGAATTTAACTAAAAACACTGTTCATAATATGTGGAGTGGAGGGGCTAATACTAACATGTGGGCTGATTGGCTTTCATTCAATCCAAATGATGAATTTGCGGTAGTAGCAGTAGTGGATGGTAAAGAATATGTTGTGTATAAAGACAAAGTACAAAATATAATGAACTGAATCTGAAAGTAACGAAGTAATTGGAGCTGGAGAATAAACTAGACACCAAGTTAATCGAAAAATCTCCTTATATCCTAGAATATTTTGCTCAAGAAAAAGAATTTGTTCAGCGAAAAAGTAAATATTGAACCAAGGAGTTAGTTGTATTATGTGTATGGTTTTACCGAAAGGTTTCAAGTACATTACCCATACAATTATGTAGTTATCTTGAAGCATCTACAGGTGTTCTTATCGACCTTGAAGAACTACTTAGCTTCCTAAGTGGAGTGATTTTATGCAAAATTAAGTGAACGTTTTTGTACATAGATTAGTTGACATTCATATAGATTTTTTCCATTTTCAAAGATAGTTTTGTTTTTTATGTTATTTTTCAAAAATTACTGCTGAAATTTCTATATTCATGACTCAGCATATAATCATTGTTTGATGAAATGACATACCACGTCCCTTAGAGTTTCATACGTATTACGATAACTTAAAGAAAAAAGATAATAGTAGTCAACGGTTACTATTATCTTTTTTGAACTATTTTTCATTAAAATATCTCATCTGCTGTGCTCCTTATTTACTTTTCCAGATTTTATCCTAGTTTAAAATTTATGCATTTGAACTGTTTATAAAATTTGTAGGATTTTTAGCTTTTTTGTCGAATACACTTAATGCAAGGAGGGACATTACATGATTATTAAAGATTATTTCATCAACCTTTCTATTTTTTCTTTATTAGTTAGCGCAGCAATATTTATTCAAGTGTTTACAATTAATTCTAGTCGATATTTCGAAAAGCTCTATGGAGGGATTATTGCAGTTACGTTAATGTTCTTTTCTTTTCCATACATGGGATTTTCCTACGATCTTCGAGTTGTTCCTCTTATTCTATCTTTTATTTACTTTGGTCGTATTGCTGGTTGGATTACGTTAATTAGCATAATTGTAATGCGTATCTTTTACACTGGAGGGTATTGGGAACCTCCTGTGATTGCTTATTTAGGTATGGGGATTCTATTTTCTACTTTTAAAACTTATTTTAAAAAACTACATCCTTTTAAAAGTGCATCGTTATATTTTTCTGTTTTTATTGGAATAAAGTGGTTAGTTGGCGTATTATTTAATACTACATTACTTTACACAGGAGGCCTATTATATATAGCGTTAGGACTTTTAATTGGGCTATTTCTTATGGAAGCCTACCAGAGATTGTATTATTTAACACAGGACTTATCTAAAATGAATCGAGAATTAAAAAAATCGAAGCAAGAACTTGCAGATACCGTACATGAGCTTCAAGGAGGAATTTTTAAATTTAAAAAAGTGGATAAGCACTTTATACACACTTTATGTGATGGACAGTTTTATTATCAAAACGGATTTTATTCTGAACAGGTGGTAGGAAAAAGCTTACGTACTATTGATGCTTCTATTGTTCCTCCGCATTTAGTTCCACAATTGATGAAGTACTATCTTCAGGCATGGGAAGGAAAAGAAATTATATTTGAATTACCTTGGCCAAATGATAAAACTATTATTCTTATTGCGCTTAGGCCGATTAAACGAAATGGACAAGTTATTGAAGTTGTTGGTTCTACAGTTGATATAACCGAAAGGAAAAAGGTAGAATCAGAATTAAGCGCTACCAAAGAATTATTGGAATCATTTATAAAGCACAATCTAGATGCTATTACCATTTCTGATCGAGAAGGGCATATTTTACAAGCCAATAAAGCTTATGAAAAGATATTTGGGTGGTCATCACAAGAAATCATAGGTAAGAGATTACCTTGTGTACCAGATTTTTTAATGGAAGAATCACTTAAAAATATTCAGAAAATTCTAACAGGAGAATCGGTGGTTACTAGATTAGAAACTGTTAGACAACGGAGTGATGGGAGTCTTCTTGATATCAGTCTGACAGTTTCTCCTATACTAGATGTAAGAGGAAATGTGATAGCTTTATCAGCAATATGTAGAGACATCTCTGAAAGAAAACAAGCAGAAAGAGAACGGCATCGATTACACCAGCAATTAAGAGATAGTGAAATGAAGTACCGTGCACTAATCGAACAAGCAACTGATGCGGTATATGTAGTAGAGCTGAATGAAGATAATGCTCCAAGTCGATTTATTGAGGTAAACCCTGTTGGGTGTAGAAGATTTGGATATAGTAGAGAAGAGTTGCTCTCATTATCATTTTCAAATATAGTACCACAAGATTCTCAAATAATCGTAAGGTTATTAGAAAAAATTAAAAAAGGACAAACTTCCTTCACTTTGCAAGATGAATATGTTTTTCCAACAGGAAAAGTAATAACAACTGAGTTTAGTGTTCGTGTTTTTAACTTAAATGGTAAAAAAGTTTTTCTAAGTATTTCTCGTGATATCACTGAACGGCTAAAAACAGAAGAATTATTACGAAAATCTGAAAAACTTGCTGTTGTAGGACAATTAGCGACTGTAATGGCTCATGAGATTAATAATCCATTAACTGCAATGAAAGGGTTCATGCAATTACTAAAATCAACGGAAAATGAGAATAATCAGGGTTATATTAATATAGTATCATCAGAGATTGAGCGTATAGAGAGCATAACAACTGAATTTATGGCGGTAGCCAAACCACAGGTAGTAAAAATGCAACCTAATAACATTAGTGTGCTAATGGATCAAGTTTTAATGCTATTACAACCTCAAGCAATGATGCATAATATAAAATTTAGAATCGATCTTAACCCTGGTATTCCATTGATTTCATGTGAAGGAAATCAATTAAAACAAGTATTTGTTAATATATTAAAAAATGCAATTGAATCTATGCCGATGGGAGGGGAAATTCTGATTCAAATAAATATACTTGATAATAATCAAGTAAGCATTCGTTTTATCGATCAAGGGTGTGGGATTCCAAAAGAACGTATACCATACCTCGGAGAACCTTTTTATAGTATTAAAGAAGAGGGGATTGGCTTAGGATTAATGATCTGTTATAAAATCATTGAAACACATCAGGGAAAGATATTTATTAAGAGTGAAATGAATAAGGGGACTACAGTTGAAGTCACTCTCCCTATTTGTACACTTCAAAATTAAGATATTCTCTTACTGAAATTTTTTAAGAAACCATACAGAATGTAATGCCAATGTTACTTAATGAAATAATAAAGAGAAGAACACTGGTAAATGTACCCTATAGAATAGACACTTGAAAAAGCCTGTTATAAAAACATCCTTTCTTTAGAACCAAAAGAAAGGATGTTTTTAATATTGTAATTTTTCTTGGAGGTATTTCAAATTTTTACTTTTAATACATTTTTTAACTAATTTTGGTTAAGTTAGTTAAAAAGGCTTTATTATTAATTAAATAAGTATATTTATATATCACCATCCCTAATTTTAAAAATAGCAATTTCCTGAAAACTATATATAGTTTCTTTCTGAAAGGAAGGGTATTATCAATTGAAACCACATGAAAGAATATCTGTTTACTCTATAGAATCTTTGCAGGATTTAATAAAATTACTAAAAAATCTAAAGATTTTATAACGTTGGAAATTGCTTCTAATAATTCCGCTATAGTCATTTCATATTTTAGAACATTAGTCGATGTAAATATATTTCATGAAGAGGTTTTGACTTATATAAAAGAGAAGAGCTTCGATTCGTTACAAGATATTCAGTCTGTATTACCCTTTGAGAATTCAAAAATAACAAATCAAATGGAAGATATTCAGGATAGTATTTTAAATGGCTATATACTTATTCAGTTCGATACAGATAAATTAAATTGTTTGTTAGTAAATGTGTCAAAGAAAGAAAAAGAGATATTACAAAAGCTGAAATTGAATACAATATTGTGGGTCCGCAAATCGCATTTGTCCAAGATTTAGATGTAAATTTAAATTTAGTACGTAGAAAGCTTCCAACACCTTATTTACAAATGAAGGAATTGAAAGTAGGATCTCTCTAACACAACTGTTGCGATTGTATATGTAACGTGAATTTCATGAATCATTATTTGTAGTCGAACCGGTCCTTAGGGCAATTTAGAGTAGACTTGAAACAGCATAGATTCTCTTAAGCTGAATATCTTATTGTAGAGGCAATCTTTATTACATGGGGGAGTCTGCATGGGATACTTAATACCTGTTGAATCTGATGTAAGAATTTTTGTAGAAGATATAAATTCGAAAGGTAAGAAAACAATACTTTTTATACATGGGTGGCCATTAAACCATAAGCAATTCGAATATCAGTACAATGTACTTCCAGCAATGGGATATCGATGTATAGGCATTGATTGGAGGGGGTACGGCAATTCAGACAAACCATACAGTGGATACAATTTTGATAGATTGGCAGATGATATAGCAGTAGTAATTAAAGCGTTACAGCTTAAAGATGTCACACTAGCAGGACACTCCACAGGTGGTGCAATTTCAATTCGTTATATGGCTCGTTATCAAGGATTTGGAGTATCCAAATTAGTCCTAATTGGTGCTGCATCTCCAACTAGTGTGGAAAAAGGGATTGCGAATAAGTTCATTACAGACACACTGAACGATCGCCCTAATATGTTGCAGGGTGTAACAGATCAATTTTTCTTTCAGAAAATCACTGGACCATTTTTCGAATGGTTTCTACAGTTAGGATTGGAAGCGGCTAGTTGGTCGACAGCTGCGATTATGAGAACATTGAGAGATGAAAATGTGTATAGCGATCTTGGTAAAATAAATGTACAGACGCTAATTATTCACGGTATTCACGATAAAATTGTTCCATTTACTAAGGGAGAAGAGACGCAAAAATTATTGGGAAATGCACAACTTGTACCTTTTCAATTCAGTGGTCACGGCACATTCTGGGAAGAGCGGGAAAAGTTTAACCAGGTTTTAATCCAATTTATTGGATAAAAAAATACACTATGTAATATGTACGTAGGCTAAATAGTAAGTAATAAAAGGAACGCACTTGATTAAAAACTTTATTCTGAGAGTTCCTTTTATTTTCAGCTATTCACTTCATCCAAAGTTGTATGAGAAGGCGATAAGCCTTACCGATACACAATTACTAAAGGTATAAAGGAACAATAAAGGATAAGTATGGCATAAGAAGGGGAAAGTTGTTCTGCTTTATCCACGAATGGCTCTAGTTTTGAACCAAATAGCGAGGCGTTAAGATGATGGAATTGATTATATTATTTTGATATATTGAAGAATAGACACGTAAAGAATTAGCAGGTACAATGGCGTACGATAAAATTGAGTATGAACTATCCAAAAAGTATCAGCGGTTTACTAAGGATTATGAACAGTATAGATTACAAAACCCCTGTATTAAGGGGATTTTGTTTTTTTACATGACGAAATGCTTAAAAACATAATATAAAATAAACATGTTTGATTTTCATTCATGTTTAATTTTTATAAACATCCATTACTTTAAACGTTTGACAAACGAGCATTAAGTCTGGAGTAAAAGTAAGTCCATACCGACTTAATTCCCAAGTGAAAAATTTAACGTGCTCACTATACCAATAATCATAGCTTAAATCGCCTTCACCTTCAGATCTTGCAAAATTACTTGTTACTTCATTCATTTTTAGTAAATCGATCTTTGTATATTTTATAATTGCTAATGGATTATTGTCTCCATCCAATACAATATCGTACTGACCAACTTTTTGAATTTCTTCCCCTTCAAGCTCATAAACACAATGTGCAGCGCATGTTCCTGTTTTGATTCCTTTAACTACTAAACTTCCTAATTCATCTCCCATTTCTTTGGAACCATCTCCAAACATCCATGCATCTGGAACACTCATGTTTAACTCATTTTCTTTAGCGTACATATACCAATATTCTTCTATCTTATTAACTGACACCTGTCACTCATCTCCTTAATATTTAAATGTTTTGAATTTAACACACGGCATATTATCTGTCAATATTTTAGAAGAACTTGCAATACAACTACATCGATAAATTTTTTTGTAAAATAAAACTCTTCATAATCATATTTCACATTCTGTAAACTCATGCAAATAAAGAAAACTTGTACTGTTATTATGCTGAAATTGTAATGGGAAAGTAAAATGGTTGAAAAGTACACGTTATAAATGGATTTATTTACTAATAATATTTTCTTTGTTTCGTAGCATATTAAACGTACAGGAGGTGATATGTGATGGCAAACAATCGTAACAACTCTTTAGTGGTTGCAGGTGCAGAAAGCGCACTGGATCAAATGAAATATGAAATTGCACAAGAATTCGGCGTACAATTAGGTGCGGATTCAACTGCAAGAGCGAACGGCTCTGTAGGTGGAGAAATCACAAAACGTCTCGTTGCTATGGCAGAACAGCAACTTGGTGGATATAACAAATAATGCTAGGTATAAAGTAGAAAAAGGAGAGATTATTTCTCTCCTTTTTTGTTTTGTATTCAATTATAAATAGTATATTTGTTATCTTTTTTGTCTCTCATTATTTGTTTGTTCCAGCCACTTAGAAACGGATTCTTGCATACGAGATTCTAATGATTGTATTATTTTATTTGATATAGCAAGTGCTTGATCCGCATACTTATTCGGGAACATGTTGCGCAAAGCAGGTTCATTTTCAGCACCATCTCCTGGTTCACGGTAATCTTCAATGATGTAATCATCCCCATTTTTTGTGACTGTCACACGGACTGGAAGTAAATGTCCTGCTTGAGGAACTGTCTGTGTTTCGCGGTTATATCCTTGCATGAGGGAATGGAGGTAGACATACATTTTTTCATCCTTCATCTCAGTTCCATAGATTACATGCGTCTCAAATTGTTTTTCTGTATGATTTAATTTGTCTTGATTCCAGGCAATGATACTTTCTGAAATAAGGGAATCTAGTTTGCTGTTAAGCGGAATGTCCGTTACATCCTTTGCCTCATTTTGGACAGAATCACACCCTGTTGCAATGAAAACGAGTATGATAATGCTTACGGTAATCATTATCTTTCTCAAAATCTTATTTTCATATGTTAATGCAAAACGTCTGCTCATCAATTCACTCCATTTCTCTTCGTGCTAATCATCCACTGACATAAATATTTTATATAACAATAGTAAAATCGTCTTCAAACTAGAAACTTATTCTATCCAAGGAAATATATTGCATTATATAATACATACTATACCATTCTTACACATAACGGGAGAGACTCTATGAGAAAAGTTATAATGTATTGTGGGATCTTTATTATGATTCTTTTAAGCGGTTGTATCCGATTCGGACAAGACACTACAGATACCATTTATCTCATTCCAGAAGCATACGAAGGAGACCTATTGGTACTATATAATGTTCCAGGAGCTGAGTTGTTGCCAGAAGAAGATGGATTTCGTGTCGTCACTTTTTCTACAGACGGGACCGCAGTTACATCTACAGCCGATATGAAATATGGGGAAGTCAATGACACGTATTACACGGTTAACAAGGAAGATAAGCGCACCAAACTTGATGAAAGCTGTATACGCGTTGGTTCAAATGGAAGCACTACTGAAAACATTGGTAAAGAAAATGAGCATACATTCTCATACGCGAAATTGGAAGTTACAACTAGTGCTTGCTCACAAAGCTTTTCATCATACGGGAGAGAAGTATCTGAAAATCAAGAACATCCTGTAGAGAAGAAATTGAGGGAATTATTGGTGCTCGTAAAAGAGCAGTATATGAAAGTGAAATACTAAATTTTCAAAAGGATGAATGGATGATGTTAGGGATAGGGTTGATTGTAGTAGGCGTTTTACTTGTCAGCGTTGTATCTTACCGAGAAATAAAGAAAGCAGGGGGCGTAACCTGGATTGAAATTCTAGTATATCCCTTTTTATTATTAATAGGCGCGTTACTCGAACATTTTGATCTGCCAGATTTTTTAATATTTTTAGGTTTGGTATGTATTGTTTTTGGTAGCTGTATGGTCATGGGCGTCAATATTCTATAACATTAAGAGCAAAGCATCTAGTTCAGATGCTTTTTTATTTTGTAGTTTTTATTTTTAATGTCTATCACACTAGTTACCCAGACATACAGGGTTCCAAGTGCTGGTAAAAAACTTAGCAAGTTGAATGTATTCTCTATGATATAGAATGAAATAAAAATGGAGGAAAAATAAATAGACAATGGAAGAAAAATGTATACGTCACGTTTTAAAGGTTTTAAAATTTGCACTTTATTCACCTCAGCTTTTCTGGCATTATGTTTTAAATAAGAACCCGTAAATTTGCAGATTCTCCTGTTGATAATTTTAAAATATGTAACTCAGTTTTAATCAATGTATTGAGTCACTATAAAAATCAAATATTAATTTTCTAAAGAGTCCTATACAAACCTTATTGCGTTAGAAATACAGACCTAATTATAACCGTTGTAAATGGATCCAATTAGATTTCGGCCATCCCAGTATCCGCATCATAACTAGTAACACATCCTGTCATCCCTTTTAAAATACCAACATGGACTGTTGCATCCGCATTAACTGTTACAATTTTCATCACATTCAGCTCCGTTTCGATAATATGCTTTGACTTCCCGCATGATCATTTATTTGTTAGATAACAAAAACGCACCGTAACCCAGTGCGTTTCAGACAAATATACCTATATGTTTTACTTTGTAATTTGGAAGGAGCCACCATAATAATATGAATTATCTACTTTTAGTACTGCCACATATGTACCTGGTGTGTAAACCGTTGTAATTGGTGTTTTGAACCTAGAATAGTAGTGGTGTCCAGCCTCACCTGCAGAAATGGTTTTGTAGCGTTGCAATTTACCTTCTCCGTTCAATCGATAAATCTTTACAACACCTACATCTTTTCCGCCTATATATACCGTCGTATCAAACGTATCACCTTGTTTTAACGTACCAGGGGCTAATTCTTGTAGATAGTCCACGTTGTGATGCAATAAGAAATACGTCTGCCATGGCCAATCATCCACAACAGCTGAAGCTTGCTTAATCGTATTTACTTCAGCGCGCGCTTTATCAGGTAGCGTACTGTCTAAAACGATAAAACCCGAAAAGGTTAAGGCACCGATTAAAGCAAATGAACATAATTTTTTCATATTAAATTCCTCCCGTTTATCTGACATTGTCATAGTCCACTTACAGGTATCAGGTTGTCATCCATTAATTGGATTATTATTCTAAAATCAATATATCATTTTCTTTTAATTTAATCAAATTAGAATTTTCTAACAAGTGATGAGGATAGATAAAATTCCATCTTTCTCCGTTTTTTCTATCATACAGAAGAAAGAACAGAGGCGATAAAGAAATTTTATTCCGCTCTCTTTTCAAATTAACAACATTTCCCGTTTATACGGTACGAGACTATATTAAACATAAAATAGACACGAAAGGGGATTGGAATTAGCGAATATTTACATGGAATCTAGGAGATGCAAGCTCAACATTTCATAACGGATCGATGGTTCCATTTCAACAAACTTCGAATCCGACAGTAATTTTGTTCTGTTTACTCATGAGGTAACGGAAGAGAATTTAGAAAAACTTGCTACAATTGCTCATCAGTATATAGAGGAGACCATTCATTGTTACAATCACGGCATTGTAGAAGAAATAGGTTAAAAGAATAAAATATACTGTTCCAAATTAATATTCCGTGTGTTTTTTGAACATATATCCTTCGTTTTATGTATATATTGAATATATGAATATATTGTGTTATAATATGAATTAGAAACTCGCGTGTTTCAAATACAACATTTTTATCTTCTTGATGACCTCTTATCTTTCCGTAAGAGGTCTTTTTTTATCCCTCCTCATTTGCATAGCCGTTAAAATACTATGAAAAGATACTAGGAGACTACTACACTGTGATACTCTCTAGTATTTTTTCTTTATCCATATTATCTATTGTTGAGTAAATGATTAATTGTTAATTTTTGTATAATCTTTATAAAATAATAAAGGGGTATATATGAATAGGTATGTCCTTTTTATGTAATGATAATGCGAATTGAAGCGTAATACTGAAACGGTAAACGAGAAGAATCAGGGCCGAAACAGATAGTAAGGAAAGTAAAACAGTAACAGCAGACAATACTTATAATGAAAACGTTCATAATGGACTGTCTATGGATGGAGAAAAAAATACGAAAAGATAAAAGGGATAAATGAATATGAACAGAGCCTTTAAAGGTATCGTATTAGCAGGGCTAAGTGTGAGTTTCTTGCTAGCGGGTTGTACAATAGAAACATATGTCCTAACGCAGTCCAGAATATAAGCATGTAGATAAAGTATTCTAAGCTGATAAAATGGTAGAAGACAAGAAGACTATAGCGATGAAGAAATTGAAAGAGAACTAAGAGGTTTAGCATCCTGACTTTCTAAATAACATGAGTGTTTCTATAGGATGAATCCTTAGGAGGGCTATTGTGGAACCTTTAATCAATGGTATTTTATACTTTGTATTTTTTTTTGGAGCACTGTTTCTTATACTGGGTACTGCATTGGTTTTATTTATCGTGGCTGCATTACCAATAACCTGGAAGGAGAATCTATCATTTCTAATGATTAGTTTAGGTATAAATATACTTGTCATTCCATTGTCTTTTTTTATTGGCGGGATGGCAACAGATTCCCCTGGTAGTACGATGCACGATTTTTGGAAAGTATTTTTCTTTATTTAGGTAATTCCGTTCCCTCTAGTACTGCTATCTTTAGTTTGGTGGCTTATTCGTCGAAAAAAAGCAAAAGTTTATGTGTAGCGTTTTTAATGCAAATAAGCTGTCCGTTTGGGCAGCTTATTGTATTTATTACTAAGTGTGATTATTTCCAAAATGAATGTAATCCCACAATACAGTTAAATTGAAGGTGAAACATATTGAAATCTTATCAAAAGTTATCCCACTTGTATGCATTAGGACTAGGCTGCGGGCTTTGGAATAGAGAGGAGGTTATTTCATGGTGCGATAGGTTGATTGCAGCAAATGATCACCCGCCATATGAAATTGTGGAGATATCTTTAATGTCTAAAGCAAAACTGATATATATAGAATCGGCTTTACTGTCATATAGCCGCATAGTTGATGAAAAACATTCGGTAAACATCCTTCTTTCAGTCTTAAATGAAAAGTTAGTAGCTCAGAAATGTAATGTAAAACAAGCGCTTACCTGCTCCACTCGTTTATTAGTAAACAGAGGCGTATATTGGGAAGAGGAATATTTTGATTTATACAGCCTTGATGATAGCTATGATATAGCACAGGAAGGGATCCATTTTAATAAAGAAGATGTGATTACTGCTTATATCGATACATTAGGTGCTTTTCGCGTCCATTTTAACGAGTTTGAAGATCTATATTTACAAGTCATGAAACAGAAGTGGCAAGGGTAGAAGGCAGGAAAAGGAATCATTGAATCGTAAGAGTTACTTTCTGTATTTATCACCAAATTTATCTAGCCAAGACGAATCTGTCTTCGTGTTGATGAATTTTTGTCTCTTAATAACTTAATGCTATCCTCTTTAATTTTTCCGACAGCAAGCAAAGCTAGCATTTTTAATGCATAATCAGATGCTTGTAAAGGAGCATCACTAATTAAATTTTTACCAGAGGGTAATTTATTTAATTAGTAGAAAAAGGAAGGGACCTATTTGGCTCCTTCCTTTTTCTCATACATACATAACGCTTGTTGACAACTTATGAAATAATAGCATTCATCGCTATTAAAATATAGCACTAAAAGTGATTAAACAGATATGCAATTATACATATCCGTTTAATTGCATGAATGGGAACAAAATGATTTAACTCTTCCGGTATGGAAACAAATAGATTCAAGTATATTTAGGGTAAGAAGACCTGATTATTGATCGCTGGTTAAATCATATTTCTACGTATCTGAAACAAATTATTTCACTGGATTGTATGTTATAGATGGTGAGGGATTTATGAAATGTAGATTGTTTCTTGGTTTTTTGCTCGTGATTTTACTTTGAGGATACATCGGAAAAGAAGTTACGTTATATACGATTCAAAAAGGGGTATTAGTTAGTGCATCCATAGACACGCTCCGTTTCCTGTTTCCTATCCTACTAAATTACCATTCCAAGCAGATTCCTTCTCTTTCAAACAATTCATCCATTGAATAAAGATAATTCCGCCATACGTATCGGAGGGCATGAAGCTTTCTTAATACCATTTGGAATATATTTCAATATACTTCCGATACTATAACAGATCGGAAATTTCTCTATTGGAGGTATATAATGGCATATCCATTTCGTAACTTAGTATTTGAAGGTGGCGGGGTAAAGGGAAGCGCTTATATAGGTGCCATCCGTGCACTAAATGAAGAAGGGATTTTACCAGAAATACAACGATTTGGGGGGACTTCAGCAGGAGCGATTACTGCATTACTTTTAGGTCTTTCCATTCCATTCGCAGATCTTGTGAAAATCCACAAAGACATGAATTTCAAAGCGTTTAAAGATGATGATTTTTCGATTGTACAAGATAATATTCGTTTATTTTTTGATGGTTTTGGTATCTATAAAGGGGATTTCTTCACTGAGTGGGTAGGAAAGATCGTTGAAAAGTGGACAGGGAGTAAGGACACAACCTTTCAGCAGTTATATGACAAAACAGGAAAAGACGTGTTTTTCCAAGGAACGAACATTTCTACACACCAGCTTCGTACGTTTTCTCGCGAAACGACACCTGATGTCCCGTTAGTAGTTGCTGTGCGGATTTCGATGTCCATCCCATTCTTTTTTAAATCTGTAGAATGGGATAAAGATTATTATGTAGACGGAGGTGTACTCGATAACTACCCAATTCGTTTATTTGATCGGAAAAGTTTTGTGAATAAAGAAGAACACTTCACGACCACAGATACGATTGACGAGGTTAATAAACTGGTAAGCAATACGGAGGATCATTCTACACTAAGAAGCTTACACACGAAATAAAATGCATCTTTTTTTGATCCTGCAGATGAAATTGTCTACAACAAAGAAACGCTGGGTTTCCGTTTAGAATCTCAGGCCGAGATTGCCATGTTAAAACATATCGCAACTTCAACAGAACATCATATTGGCCATTCTCTTATTCATTTTGCATGGAATTTGTCTCAAACGATGATTAAAGGTCATGAGAGCGGAAAAACAACCAAAGAAGATGCTGCCCGCACTGTATTTATCAATACATTCTTTACGCCGTCGTTTAATTTCGATATCACAGAAGAAGAAAAGAAAACACTCATGAATTCAGGCTATACTTCTACTAAAGACTATCTACATCAATTTAATACGTCTGAAGTAAAATTGTTTAATCGACCATAAAGCCGAGTGCAATGCACTTGGCTTTTTTTAATCGTCCTGTAAATTCTTTTTTTAGCAGCTAATAAAAATTCAGATAGACTATGCATAGAACAAGAGAAAGGAGATAACAGAAAGTAATAAATATAAGTTTTGATGACTTCTTATTTTGTAAAACTAGGGTGTAGAAAGGGTGAAACAGGTGGAAGAAAAACGAATTATGATTTATACAATTTTTCGGCTAACACAGTACAAAAGAGAAGCCTAAAACGGTGGATAGGAATGTATCAAAAAATGAATAGAGTAGCAAGGCGGATTTATTGTGAAAGTAGGGATTTTCCTTTTCCTTTTTCTTTCTACTGATAATAAAGCGTTATGTAGACTGGGAATGTATAAGGTATTCATTGCTATTCCTTCAAAATGCTGATGTTCCATCATATTAAAATAACCTCTAATTTAAGTATTGAAATTCTCTAAATCTCGATGTATTATATTCTTGTATTTTCTCACTTTGCTAAGCCTAGAAAACATCATCACTTCTGAAAGAACTCGAACTCCAGCGGGTTCTTTGAATTTACTTGAACTTATTTTTGAATCATTGTATTATATTTCCGAGTCTTACTCATATAAATCATTATCAGGAGAATCTGCAAATTTGCAGGTTCTTTTTTATTTTATTGAAAGTAAAATTTTAGCCAGTCGTTTATTTTCATATTGTTGGTTTTTATACGTGTTTGGTAAAAATCAATGAGTTGCAAAAAAATACTATGCTGAAATCTAGTTCGGTATAGCAATGTGCATATAAAAGATCCCACTTTGCTATATCCCCTAAAAAGAGTCATAAAAATCTATATTTTTTTAATTCAGTTGCATACTACAAAACTTCTTTTAAAAGAAATGTATGTACATACACATTATATTTTGTTCCATAACTCTCTAACTTTTGTTCACGAGAGTCTGTTAAGTACAGGATTATTGGCGGGTGGTGCAATAGGTGCAGAAGATGTGAAAACAAATGAAAAAGTACAAGTTGCTGTTGCAGGTAAAGAGGGAAATATAACGTATAAAGAAATTGATAAAGCAGAATCTCCATTGTTATTTGGAATGTATCCTTTATGTTAAGATCCGAATGGGAAGTTTATTTTTTCTGATAATTAATATTTATACAAATTGTGTAATTAGTATACGGAAGTGGTTTTAAATTTCATTAATGTATTCCTTTTCATCTGAATGAATTATTTATTGCAACAGCTTTCTTGTCCGAAATAAGATGTTCCGACAAAGGACAATATAAGTATCTTTATAATGATTTTCCAATATAATCAATATGTTTATGAAAGGAACTCTGTGTTATTTTTGCTTTTCTACTAACTAATACAGCTTCAAAAAAAGGACACAATTGCTAAATACTAAGTGTAATTTATTACCCATTCAAAATTCTGTCTATTCGATCTTTCTGAAAATATAAAAAGATTAAACTTATAAATATACAAGCTATAATGAGGGCGTCGAGAAATAATATATTACCTCTAGAGAAAAAATCAAACCTCGATTTGGTTCGAAAATTCTACAAACCTTGTCAGTAATTTTCTAAAATTGGACATACTGATATGATTGCTATACGGAGGGTTGTGGATCAGAAGGGAAGTTTATTCAACTCAAGAAAGAAAGCGTTATCAAACGGATCTTATTTTGAATTGAGCATTCTAATAACTTAGATACAACTGCAATTAAAAATAATAAATTATGGGGGTGCTTATATGAATATAAATGTAGCATCTATTAAAGAAAAAAAGGTTATTAAATACAAAAGTTGTTTTGATGTGATTGGACCCATTATGATAGGTCCTTCAAGTTCACATACTGCAGGTGCATTGGCTATTGGAACAGTTGCTAATAAATTATTTCAAGGTCTTCCAAAAAAAGTTGTAGTAAAGTATTATGAATCATTCGCTGAAACCCATAAAGGTCACGGAACTGATTTTGCAATTATTGCTGGTATATTAGGCTTTGCTGCCGATGACAGTAAAGTGCCAGATGCTATTAAAATAGCAGAATCTAAAGGAATTGACATTACCTTTATTGAAAAATCGGGTGATAGTCCTGCCGGTCATCCAAATACGGCAGATGTATATGTAGAGGATGAAAGTTGCAGTATTAGAACGATGGGTATTTCGGTCGGTGGTGGATTGATTGAAGTCAAACATGTTGAAATTGATGGATTTAGCTTAGATCTGCCGGGGCCATTACCAGTTGTTATTGCGATTTCAGAAAGAGCTGACTTTGAATTTGTCTTACGCAGGATCTTTAAACAATATGATGTGGAAATTAACAACTTTCATAGTTTGGAAGATAAAACAAAATATTTATATGCATTCGCTTTAGATTCGCTATTGCCTGGTAATGCTCAGAAGGAATTAGGAAGTTTCAGTAATATAGCTAATCTTATTATTCTTTAATTACATTAAGGAGTGAAAAATATGTATATGGCCATAAAAGAAATTGTGGATGCAGCTAATAAAAGCCAAAAGCCAATTTATGAATTAGCAATCGAACAGGAAATCGAACAAACTAAAACTTCTTATGAAGAAGTTTGGAGTAAAATGGAACGAAATTTAACGACTATGCAAAATGCTATAAATAAAAGTATTGAGGGTGACGGTGTATTTTCTCCAACCGGTTTAACCGGAGGTGATGCTGTTAAAATTAAAAACTATCGAGAAAATAGGAAAGCTCTTTCTGGAGATTTGATGGTGTTAGCGATCCAAAGTGCTATCGGTGTTAATGAAGTAAATGCTGCATTAGGAGCTATTTGTGCAACTCCAACAGCAGGTGCGAGTGGGACAATTCCAGGGGTCTTATTTAGTATTAAAGATACGTTGCAGTTAAGTCATGAAGATATGATTCATTTTCTATTCACTTCAGCGTTATTTGGAACTATAGTCGCAAACAACGCTTGTATTTCAGGAGCGTACGGAGGATGTCAAGCTGAAGTAGGAAGTGCCTCAGCGATGGCGGCTGCAGCTGCGGTAGAAGCTGCGGGTGGAACGCCACAGCAATCTTCTGAAGCTTTTTCGACTGCATTACAAAATTTACTCGGTTTAGTTTGTGATCCGGTCGCTGGTTTGGTAGAAATTCCTTGTGTAAAGAGAAATGCCATTGGAGCGACAAATGCTTTAGCAGCAGCGGACATCGCATTAGCTGGCGTAAACAATATCATCAATGCTGACGAAGTTATTGAAGCGATGTATAGAGTTGGAAGACAGATGCCTCGCGAATTAAGAGAGACAGGTTTAGGTGGAATTGCGGCTACACCTACAGGGATTGCCATTAAAAATAAAATCTTTGGGGAGAAACAATCCAATTAATAAACAGCTATCGATTATATTGTGAAATATTTAACATTCTATACTCTATTGTTCGCTTAAGGATGCCTGTATGTTGGGGGAATTATCAATAAAATATACTACTATATAATTAAAATGTTTTGTAAGTGGTAACAAACCCTTCAGGTTGATGCTTCGCTAATTTTTTAATTTTGATTAATTTAGAAGAGGGATATTTGTTGTGGTGCACTATATAAGCAATTCATTTTTCAAGAACGGTCTATATTCCTATACCTTAAATAGAGAATTGAGAATAGGACACAAGGAGGAATTATTATATGAATGGGAATACTGCAAAAAACATAGAATTTCAAGCTGATAATACTGCAGTAAAAAATGAGAATTATCTAGACCCTAAAAAGTGGCATAAACAGGATACTACCTGGGCATTGAGCCTTTTTGGAACAGCAATTGGAGCAGGGGTACTTTTTTTACCGATTAATGCAGGTTCAGGTGGTTTATTATCATTGCTGTTAATTACCATACTTGCCTATCCTGTTATGTATTATTCACATAGGGCGCTTGCTAAAATGATTTACGCTTCGAACTCTGCTGATGAGGGGATTACAGGTACTATAAGAGAGTATTTTGGAAATAAGGCAAGTATCATTTTTAACATTGTATATTTTGTCTCCATTTATACGATCGTGCTGATGTACTCGGTCGCACTTACAAATACCGCTAGTAGTTTTATCGTGCATCAATTGCACATGCCGGAGCCTCCAAGGGCCATTTTATCGATTGTCTTAGTACTCGGTCTTATCGCTATACTAAATTTTGGTCAAGATATAACTGTAAAGATCATGAGCATGCTAGTGTATCCTTTTATAGCTTCTCTACTTTTTATCGCAATATCTTTGATTCCACAGTGGAATACGTCAATGCTTAGTTTTTCAAGTGTTTCTACTGCCTCAACAGGAACAGGATATTTAGGAACGATATGGATGATACTTCCAATCATCGTATTTTCGTTTAATCATTCGCCTATGATTTCGTCATTTGTTATGAAACAGAGAGCTACGTATGGAATAGAAGCTACTGATGCCAAATGTGCCCAAATACAAAAAGTTTGTTATATCATGACATTCGCTGTTGTTATGTTCTTTGTTTGGAGCAGTACTTTAAGTTTGACTCCAGATGATCTTAAGGTGGCAAAAGAACAGAACTTGTCAATCCTATCATACCTTGCTAATGAGCTTAATTCGCCAGTAATCACTATTGCAGCTCCTATGATTGCATTTGTGGCTATTACAAAGTCTTTCCTTGGCCATTATATAGGAGCGTATGAGGTAATGCGTGACATGATTATCAAGTCCGGTAAAAAACGTGGGAAAGATATAGGAGAAAAAACAGTTAAGACAATGATTCTTACTTTTGTTGTATTAACATGTTGGTATGTTGCTTATACAAATCCAAGTATTCTTGGAATCATTGATGCCCTTAGCGGTCCGCTAGTTGCTGCTATCTTATGTCTATTACCAATGTATGCAATTCGTAAAGTGCCTGTACTAGCTAAATATAGAGGTAAGATGAGCAATGTATTTGTCATTATAATAGGTATACTTACTGTACTAGCAAGTATTAAGTCACTATTCTAATCCACTATTGTTAGTATTGATGCAAAAATCGTGGGATATGAAAAAAGAAAGATTCTTGTCGGAACTGAATTTTATAGTGTTGAACCAAAGGGGTCACGGTTTTGGACAAACTTTTCATCTTGGAGAGTTTGTCTTTTTTTGATTATGTACATAAATTTTTTTCTAGCTATATGAAGTTCTTTGATAACTTGATATAGGAGGTGGTGGGGAGAAAATAGAGTGCGAAAACCGTACCACTCGGTTCCTGCGTAAAATATCAATCGTACCAAGAGAACGTCCAAGCGTTGGACATTTAGGAGGGTACACCCCGAAGTTACGCTCAAAGTGTTGAAAGGCTACCTTTGTCACTTTAAAAGTTGTCATCTTAATAATTAATTTCTCCAAAGGAGCATTCACACTTAAATAGAAAATAGTAAATAAAAACTTCATACGAACCACACATTAACTCCACTAACGGCACAAACTAAAGTTGTATAATTTATTTAATATATTTAACGATAAACATTCAAACATACTAATATTATGTAATACGGAAGTTACACTACAACAGAAGAAAACAAATAAGGGAGAGAAGATACTATGACGAGATTTGTAAATCACAACGTAGAGAACACAATTTTAGAAGAAGATGTAGAGCTTTTAAAAGTTATGGCACACCCAATGCGTTTAAAACTGATCAGTGAGCTTTCTAAACATAAAACACTAAATGTAACCCAAATGACCGAAATTTTAAACATTCCACAATCAACAGTATCCCAACATTTATCTAAAATGAGAGGGAAGGTTTTAAAGGGAAATCGTCAGGGGTTAGAAATTTACTACAGCATTAAAAATCCAAAAGCTGAAGAAATTATGGGGTTATTAGGACCAATTCAATAGTTTTTATATTTCTATTTATTACCAATGTTACATAATACAAGAAAGATAACCATGAAACAGATATCAAAAAGATAGAAAATGATTATTGTGCTATTTTCTTGCTGTTTAATAAATTGAAAGACACCTTAAATTAAGGTGTCTTTTTAATTACACATCAAACGAAGGATTAGATTAGCCAAACGCTATAAAATCTAGGGGAGTATTAATTAAATAATATATAGTTATCGAGTCAATAGAATATACTTCTTGAAAAATTCGATATTTATTATTTTTAAGAATTATACATTTTTTTATATTTTAAAAATAAATATCGTATATACTAGATTATTATTATACAATATATCAATTTAATTATATATAAGGATGGAGAGTTTTAATTGGAATTATTAAGAAACAGTAGGGTTGGTACAAAACTAAACATATTAATAGCTATATCAAGTATCGCTTGTATAGTATTATCCCTAATAGGTTTTTCGGGACTAGAAAAAGGAAAGAATGCTTCCTCTAATATGTATGAGGACAGCTTATTGCCTATTGAATGGATAGGAATTGTAGAATCTAACTTTTATCATGTTAATATGAATTTTATGGAAATAATGGTGTCCAAAGATGAAAAAAGAATGAACGATTTAATAAAAGAAATGGATGGAATTCGAAAGGAAAACGATCAGTTATTAAAGCAGTTTGAAACTAAAGTTATTTCTAATAAAGAAAAAGAACTATATAGCAAATTTCATGAAGCATTTAATGAATTAAGAACTCTGATGAAAAAAGCGCAAGAATTAGGGAAATCCAATAATGAGGAAGCATATGCCTATTATCTAAAAGAAATTGAACCTAATATGCAAAAAACAATTCAGTCAATTCGTGAACTAATTATATATAACAGCAACAATGCAAACCAGTTACAGAAAGTTAATAATAATAGTGCTCAAAATACAATGATAATGTTTGTGGTTATATCAATTTTAGCAATTGTCATAGTTATATTTATTGGATATATTATTAGATTTACTATACGAAAACCGCTTATTTTATTACAAAATGATATGGAAAAAGTAGCTGCAGGTGATTTAACAATACGTACGTCTTATAAAGCAAATAATGAGTTAGGAATTATTGTACAGTCTTTCAATAGTATGTTAGATAACCTACAACAATTAATTGCGAATGTTAAGGTGACAACACAAGAAGTGATTTCTTCTACGGAGGGGGTTTTACAAGACACAAAGCGAGCATCTAATATTTCAAATGAGATTGTTCAGACCATTTCTGAAGTAAAAGAAAAAATAGCAGGACAGGTAACTAGCATTCAAGAGAGTTCATCCTCAATGGAAGAAATAACAATTGGTGTGCAAACAGTAGCTGAATCTTCAGCAGTAGTTGCTGAAGTAGCAGTAACAACCACAGAACAAATACATACCGGTAGTGAAGTGATAAAGCACTCTATTCTTCAAATGAACAGTGTGCATGATGTTGTCGAGGAAACATCAAAAGTAATAGATAGACTTGTTACACGTACACAACAGATTGATACAGCCCTGGATGCAATCACTAATATTGCTGAGCAAACGAATCTTCTTGCTCTAAATGCTGCTATTGAAGCGGCACGTGCTGGAGAGAATGGGAAAGGATTTGCAGTGGTTGCAGCAGAAGTGAGAGATTTAGCTGAAAAGTCTAAAGAGTCCGCAAATGAAATTAACCATTTAATTAAATCTATTCAACAAGATACTCAAGATACAGTTCAAGTCATGCAAAAAGGAGAACAAAAGGCAGCAGAAGGAAAAGAAGCGGCCCACAAAGCGGATCAAACATTCTCATCTATTATGAGAGATATTGATAAAATTACAAGTCAAATTCAAGAAGTCTCTGCAGCAACAGAAGAGATGTCTGCCGGCACAGAAGAAGTAAATGCGTCTCTTTCACTAGTATCTGATACTGCAACACAAGTAGAAAAAGAAACAATTCAAACAGTACAATCAATTCAATCACAAGCAGTTTCAATCAAAGAAATTTCAATTCAATCCAACAGGATGAAAGAAAAGGTAGAAGCATTAACTGAATTGCTTTCAAGATTTATTATTACGGAACAAGAAAAAAATTAATAAATGTGGATACAGTAACAATAATACATTCTTATTTTTATCAAAGTGAAAATTTTTATAGAATAGATGGGATGGAAGGGAATTAAATGAATAACGAACTAAAGTATAATATTTACGAATTACAACAATTCATTCAAAAAACTTATTCTGATATTAAAACAGCATGTGATATTGCTATTTATCAAGAAAACAATTCTAAATATCTAATTTCATTAGGATTTTTAAATAAATCATATATAACTTATTTAGAAGCTAAAAGATTTTATCGTGAAAATGAAGAACTTGCAAGTGTAGAATTTGATAATTTCTTTGATGTGTATGATAAATTAGAACACGAATTAAAACGAGTTATTTCAAGAGAAGATAAAAATCCTTCATTACTACATAGTAGAATTAGTCAGTTTCAGCAGAAAGTTGAAAATATAAATGACCTAATAAAAGTAATACAAAATGCTCGTTAATGAATGTATTTTCTTTGGTATATAGAAAGTAAACATTAAAAACATTTTAGAAAGAATCCGTTTTGTAAATCCATTTTAAAAACGGTGTGCAAATTGGCTATAAATCCATTTACCGATACTTTTTATGAGAGAGCACTTACAGGGAGTGCTCTCTTTTTATGGGTTATGTTTGAAAGTAAAAAATACTTAAACTAATGGTAATTAATATAAATCCATATTATTAAGTTAAAGTGGTTATCAAATCTGAGGAAGACTCCTTAAGGTGCCTTAAATTAGTAAAGCGCAGTATCCCCCTTTTTCATTTATTCATTTAAATCTTAATATATTAATGATAAGATTGAAACTGTTATAATTAGTAAAGATTTCTAATAATTAGATTGAGAGGATACAATATTATGGGTTATAAGATTCGTAGAATTATCCAAGTTTCTCCGGGTGTGAAAATTAACTTTACATACACTGATTCGGGAGGAAGAACCGTTCCGCCTGAATCAAGAGTAACAACTTATGTACCTGGCACTGGAATCTCGTATACACCACGAATAGCAGAGTCAAATAACTATTATAAACAACGAGGATTTCAAAGACCAAACACTTCCTATCCCACTATGAATGAACAAGATTACAATACGATAAAAGTATTTGAGCCGGTAAGAGAAACCAATACTTACCTTGTTACTGCTTTTCGTAAGAAGGATAATCAAGTAAACTCCGTGGGTAGAAAACTAATGAAACCGCTTTCCATGATTACAGGCGTTTTTGCAGGACTATTCTTACTGATGATGCTTGTTATACCTGCTCTATTCCTGGCAGTCATATCTTTCCTATGCTATAAAAATATAAAAACACCATTTGCAGTTGTATGCCCAGAATGTGATGCTGAGAATCTATTCATTTTTGAAGAAGAGAAAATTACTTGTCGTAAATGTGAGAGCAATCTTATTATACAAAAATAAAAGACGTTCATTTGAGCGTCTTTTATTTTTGTTTGGACTTTTATTTTCAAAATCATAAAATTGGCATCAATTCTTTTGTGAATATAATTATCTCAATCTCGCTTAAAATGTCCATATTCTCAAATTCTTTGAGTTAATAGTTTTTAGCTATGCACATCTATAATGTAGTCTTAGAAATTTCAGAAAATCAAATTCATATATACTTTTTGTGCACGCTGACGATGTGCATAATTCCCTAAAATTTGTTATTCTAGTTGCATAATATATAATTTATATTCTTAATATATTATTATAATGATGTTTTTGTGAATGGAAGGGGATATATTATGTTAACTGAGTTACAAAAGAAGTTTTTCTCAAAATTGAGAATTCAACCAAAAGAAAATGTGGAATTTGAAGATTTGCATACAATTCTTTTACAGATGGGGCACTTATTACCGTATGAAAACATAGATGTCATGGAAGGAAACATGCAAGATTTTTCTAGAAATAATATTGAAGAAAAACTGCTTTTAAAGAATCGTGGTGGATTATGCTATGAAATTAATTCTTTATTATATTATTTTTTATGTGATTGTGGATTTAATGTGTATCGAGTAGCTGGAACTCTATATGATCCGAAAATAAGAAAATGGAATCCTGATGATGGCCATGTACTCATCGTTTTACAGCACAAAAATGAAAACTATATAATAGATGCTGGTTTTGCATCGTATCTTCCTTTACAACCTGTTCCTATTCATGGTGAAAGTGTAACTTCTGTGACGGGAGAATATCGTGTTCGTAAAAAAAACACAGAGAAAGGGACTCACGTATTTGAAATGAAGAAAGGAAAAAATGGAGAAACTTCTCATTTTCTGGATTCTGATCTTACTGATACCTGGTCTATTGGTTATGCTTTTTATTTAAATGCAATTAATGAAAAAAAAGTGAATGCTATACAAAATATGGTTATAGAGCATCCGGAATCGCCAGTAAATAAGGGGAATATTATTTGTAAATTGATTGATCATGGTCATATTGCACTTACTAAACAAAGCTTTACAGAAACCCAACATGGAAATAAATCTAAAAAAGAAATAACAGAGAAACAATATTATCAAATACTTAAAGATAAGTTTAATATTTTTTAGACAAATTTTATTTCTCTCCATCTCTATTCATTAATGGAGAGAAAAGGTTCTTATAAAAAGAACTTAATATCTGATCAGTTGTTAAATCATCATTTTAAATATATAATTGAATTTCAAAAATATGTGATTTAAATCACATATTTTTTTTGAAATCATTTATTATTTGAGGTGTATAGAATGGGAAAATCTCGCGAACAAACAATTGAAAATATTCTAGAAGCGGCTAAGAAAAAATTTGGAGAACGTGGCTATGATGGTACAAGTATCCATGAAATTGCAAAAGAAGCAAAAGTGAATGTTGCTATGGCTTCGTATTACTTTAACGGAAAAGAGAACCTTTACTTAGAGGTATTTAAAAAATATGGTTTTGGAAAAAAACTACCCAATTTTCTTGAAGAAACGCAAAATAATCCTAAAACTGCTCTAAGACAATATTTAACTTTCTTTATTACACATATAAAACAACATCCTGAAATTGGAACTCTTGCATATGAGGAAATTATCAACGAAAGTTCACAATTAGAAAAAATCAAACCATATATTATTGGGAATTTTGAACAATTAAAAGAAATCTTATTGGAAGGGAAAGAACAAGGGATTTTTTATTTCTTTTCGACAAACCATGCAATTTATTGGATTACCTCCATTGTCTTATTTCCCAAATTCAAAAAGTTTATTGATTCGATGAATCAAAAAGATTCCAATGATATGCAAACAGAGTGGATAACAGATGATCTTGTAAACAGAATTATTTCTTCATTAATACATAATCCTACATTATAAAATATCCCTTATTTAAAACTGAATCTACAACTGATTCAATTTCCCGATTCATGAAATTACTAAAAAATATTTGCAGTTATACCCATCGGTATTTCACATCCTTAAATAATTGTAAGTGTCATTATTTAGAATGTATCGGTATAAAAGTACATAATTCTTTTTTTAGATGATAAAAAATTTAAAACTGCTAATACCCTATGTATGTGTTGAATAGGATTAGTTACGTTATAATTTGTAAGTTTATAAATTACATAGGTAGAATTTTTAAGCATTTTACATTTCTAAATAAAGTTAAAAATCAACACTCACCCACACCTACAGAGGTATTGGTAAGTGTTGATTTTTTAATTTTTTTGAGTAAGTGACTAAGACTTCTATGTCATAGGTTGACTCTTAATGTAGTATTTATATTGTAAAATTGTGTATACAAACATGTGGTATTATCTCGCTATATAGATATTTAATTAGGTATATTTATATTTGATGAATTATAACTATTATCTTCAAATATCTAGCGAGACCTTACTAGAGATATTAGTTTCGTATAACGAATATGTAAATCCCAAACAAAAAAATTTAATTAATTCATATGAAAGGATGGGAAAAAGAAAGTAATTCAATAATGTTACTTTCTGAATTATATTATTTATAAATGCATTTAATATAATATGAAATATTACATATTTAAATAATTGATGTATGCGAAATGTTATATTATGTGATGGAATATATAATTGGAGGAAACATCATGAACAAGAATTTAAAATTTACTCAAATGATGATTGGGATTAGTACGGTGGCATTATCATTTGGAAGTATTCAAACACAGGTATCAGCAGAAGAAAAAGTACCCTATAATATCTTACAGATGAAACCCATTGGGACAGAAAATTCAAAAGATGAAATGGTACATGCTACAAAAACTGAAGAAATATTGACTTTTGAAGAGCGTTTAAAGGTAGGTGATTTTTCGCAACGACCTACTCTGGCTATGAAACGTGATGAAAGTCAATTAAAGCAAAGCTACACTCTGGCAGAACTAAATAAAATGCCTGATAGAGAACTCATTGATACACTCTCAAAAATTTCTTGGAATCAAATTACTGATTTATTTCAATTTAATCAAGATACGAAAGCATTTTATCAGAATAAAGAACGCATGAACGTTATCATTAATGAATTAGGACAACGAGGAAAATCGTTTACTAAAGAGGACTCAAAGGGCATTGAAACATTTGTTGAAGTACTACGTTCTGCTTTTTATGTGGGATATTATAATAATGAATTAAGTTACTTAAAAGAGAGAAGCTTCCATGACAAATGTTTACCAGCATTAAAAGCGATTGCAAAAAATCTAAACTTTGCATTAGGTACAGCCGAGCAAGATAGAGTAGTTGCTGCGTATGGAAAATTAATTGGTAATGCTTCTAGTGATACTGAAACAGTACAGTATGCGGTAAATATTTTAAAACAGTATAATGATAACCTTTCTACGTATGTAAGTGATTATGCGAAAGGACAAGCTGTATATGAAATTGTAAAAGGAATTGATTATGATATACAGTCTTATTTGCAGGATACGAATAAGAAACCTTATGAAACAATGTGGTATGGAAAGATGGATAACTTTATAAATGAGGTTAATAGAATTGCTCTCGTGGGGAATATAACAAATGAAAATAGTTGGCTAATTAATAATGGCATTTATTATGCAGGTCGTTTAGGGAAATTTCATAGTAATCCATACAAAGGATTGGAAGTTATTACACAAGCGATGAGCTTGTATCCTCATCTAAGTGGGCCTTATTTTGTAGCAGTAGAACAAATTAAAACAAACTATGGTGGAAAAGATTATAGTGGAAATACAGTAGATTTACAGAAAATACGTGAAGAAGGGAAACAACAATACTTACCTAAAACATATACATTTGATGACGGATCTATTGTCTTTAAGACGGGCGATAAAGTAACAGAAGAAAAAATTAAGAGATTATATTGGGCAGCCAAAGAAGTAAAAGCACAATATTACCGGGTAATTGGGAATGATAAAGCATTAGAACCGGGGAATGCAGACGATGTATTGACGATAGTAATTTATAATGATCCCGATGAATATCAATTAAATAGACAATTATACGGATACGAAACAAACAACGGTGGAATTTACATTGAAGAGAAGGGAACCTTCTTTACATATGAGCGTACGCCAAAGCAGAGTATCTATAGTTTAGAAGAGTTATTCCGTCATGAATTCACTCATTATTTACAAGGAAGGTATGAGGTTCCTGGTTTATTTGGAAGTGGAGAAATGTATCAAAATGAACGATTAACTTGGTTCCAAGAAGGGAATGCAGAATTTTTTGCAGGATCTACACGTACAAATAATGTTGTTCCGCGTAAAAGTATGATAAGTGGCTTGTCACCTGATCCTGCAAGCCGTTATACAGCAAAGCAAACCTTGTTCGCAAAATATGGATCATGGGACTTTTATAAGTATTCCTTTGCACTACAGTCATATTTGTATAATCATCAATTTGAAACATTTGATAAGCTTCAAGATTTAATCCGTGCAAACGATGTGAAAAATTATGACTCGTATCGTGAAGCATTAAGCAACAATACACAATTGAATGCAGAATATCAAACGTATATGCAACAGTTGATTGATAATCAAGATAAATATAATGTACCGCAAGTAACAAATGATTATTTAATTCAACACGCACCAAAGCCGTTAGCGGAAGTGAAAAACGAAATTGTGGATGTAGCAAATATAAAAGATGAAAAAATTACCAAACACGAGTCGCAATTCTTTAATACATTTACCGTGGAAGGCAAGTACACAGGGGGTACATCAAAAGGTGAGTCTGAAGATTGGAAAACGATGAGTAAAAAAGTAAACCAAACTTTAGAGCAGTTATCCCAAAAAGGGTGGAGCGGCTATAAAACAGTTACAGCCTTTTTTGTAAACTATCGTGTGAATGCAGCTAATCAGTTTGAATATGATATTGTTTTCCATGGTGTTGCGACAGAGGAAAAAGAAAAAACGACTACTATAGTAAATATGAATGGACCATACAGCGGGATAGTAAATGAAGAAATTCAATTCCATAGCGATGGTACAACAAGTGAAAATGGAAAAGTTATTTCTTATCTATGGAACTTTGGGGATGGTTCAACAAGTACAAAAGCGAATCCTACCCACGTATATGGAGAAAAAGGAACATATACTGTGGAACTAACTGTGAAAGATAGTAGAGGAAAAGAAAGTAAAGAACATACAAAAGTTACTGTAAAACAAGATCCGCAAACAGGTGAATCTTATGAAGAGGAGAAGGTACTCCCGTTTAATACGCTTGTAAAAGGAAATCTGGTTACTCCTGATCAAACAGATGTTTATACGTTTAATGTTACAGATCCAAAAGAAGTAGATATTTCTGTGGTAAATGAACAAAATATTGGGATGACATGGGTACTTTATCATGAATCAGACATGCAAAATTACGTAGCTTGTGGTGAAGATGAAGGAAATACTATAAAGGGAAAATTCGTAGCGAAACCAGGGAAATATTATCTGAATGTGTATAAATTTGATGATAAAAATGGTGAATATTCACTATTAGTAAAATAAATTTATTTCCAATATGTATATAATCATTGTTTTTTTATTCATGCGGTCTTGGAATTTATGAAACTAAGCTTCCAAGCAGTGCCCCAATATGGGAACATACAGGTGACATTCCAGGATTCATTACTTTTACTGAAGGTACACTTGGCGGTAAACATACGTTGGCTGTCAGTTTAAACAGTATGTGTAGTGCTAACAGTCCAAATCCTTTTAAAAATATTTTCATTGCTGAATCTAGCAGGTAGACAAAGAAAAGAGCGTGTTTTGAAAAAAATAACCAAAACACGCTCTTAATATTTTCAGTTGATTATTTTTTATAAAAAGTTTAATCATTTCTACTTATATTGCTCAACTATTTGACCCATTTCTTTAAGTTTAAAAGTCATTGTGGAAAATTTAAGTGCTTATAGGGAATACTCAGCTAACTGTTCACCCCAAGATGATAATTCGGTTTCAATAAATCCTGCTTTTCTATATGCAAATTTTGCAGTAAGGTTTTCAGGATTATATCCAATCATGATTAACGGAATATTGGTGTAATTATTTCGTCTTATCTCATCAATAATTAGGTATATAGCTTGTTTGCCTATACCTTTCCCTTGAAATTCTTCATCAATCATAAGTCTGTAAATCCAATAATTATTATCATCAGAATCTATCCCAAACATAGTAAATCCTATCATTTTTTCATCAAGATAAATACCTTTTGCATAGAAGTTATCTAGAAATTGAACTTCTGCGATAGAATAAAGGTTGGATGCAATAAATGTTTGTTGTTCTTCTTTAACAGACAGTCTAATTGCTTCTTCCCAATTACTTTTGTCAATAGGATTTAAATAAATTTTCTTCAACCTGATACTCTCCTTCTAATATTGAAGAGGAACCACGTTGTTTATGGGCTAGTGAAACGTTATCCTCTTGTTTTTTTGCCCAATCAAATAGAAGTATTTTCTCATCGACAACACCCCTTTAAAGGTATATTTAAAAACACGTTATTATATTCAATATAATTATAATTTTTCCTCTATATTTTATTGAGGATTTGATTATTCATACTAATTTCACTGTTAACTTAATAAGTGTTATTCAAGTGAACCACCCGCCACTTAGTAGCTATTACGAGCTTACTTGATTAGTCGTTACTTTTGATAGCTAACAGTCATACAAATCATAAAGTAAGAATTGATGACTTTCCTGTTCGAGGAGATGGAAAAGAGGTATGGGATACGATTGACTTTGAAAATTGGTTAGGGGGAAGTAGAAATAATGGAACATCTTTGACTCGTTTTTAAATCACCAGTTGGAACAGATGAGAACGCCCTAGATTAACATTATTGGAATGTGTGAAGAATTTTGAAAGCGATGTGTAGTATTCTCGATAACTTTAGAGTTGAAAAAATATGAATGTAGTATTCGGGCTAGATATCAGTATTAATATCCGAGATAGAGAATTAATATGAAGAAATAAATAAGAGCTACCAACAAGAAGTGCAAGTACTGCAGGAATGGATAAAAGAAAAAGTGGTTTTATAACAGAAAAGAGCCAAAGTCAGGAGGATTAAATTTGGATAAATTTAAATCGCATCAAGGTTTTACACGAACATTTAAAGAAAATAAATTGACGCTTGGCATTTCGTTCCCTTTTGAGATTTCTCAGGAAAATCTCGGGACAATGGATTTAACAGAACAAACAGTACTGGCAAAACAAGCAGAAGATTTAGGGTTTGCTTCGTTGTTTGTAAGAGATTCACCACTTTATGATTCGAATTTCGGAGATAATGGAGTTTTGTATGATCCTTTCCTATTACTAGCATACTTAAGTGCACATACGAAAAAAATAGCGCTTGGTACTGCTAGTGTAGTCACTACATTACGACATCCTCTGCACTTAGCGAAATCAGCTGCATCTTTCGATGACATGTCTAAGCAACGCTTCTTATTTGGTGTTGCAACTGGAGACCGCCCTATCGAATTTCCTGCATTTAAAGTAGAACGAGATGAACGTGATGAATTGTTTAGGGAGTCCATTTTGGTTATGAGAAAAGTGTGGCAAGAATCATTTCCCAAAATACAGTCAAAGCGAGTTGGACTAATAGACGGGGATGTGATTCCTAAGCCGCTTTTAAATGATATTCCCATTTTGAGTACAGGATATTCAGGTCAAACAGTGGAGTGGTTAGCAGAAAATACAGACGGCTGGATTTTCTATGCCCAAGAGGCCAATCGACAGCTGGAGCTTATTAAGCTTTGGCGTAAACTAACAGTCAGTTTCAAGCCGTTCTTCCAGCCTTTAGTTATCAATTTATTAGAAAATCAAATGGCTTCACCATATCCAATTCCAATCAAAGTCGGTTTTACATCAGGTCATAAGTTTTTAATTGATTACCTGTATGCGTTACAAAGTATGGGGGTAAATCATGTCATTCTTGTTTTAAAAAATGTAAACCGTCCGATTACTGAAGTAATTCAAGAATTGGGTGAATATGTAGTACCGCATTTTCCTGCACTAACTAAATAAGTAGGGAATGACCTTATATCTAAAACTAATAAAGAGAATGGAGAGGAATAAATGATTAATATATTAGGGCGTATTAATGAGTTGGCGAAAAAACAGCGACAAGCAGGTTTGACAAACGCTGAACGCGTAGAGCAACAAGTATTGCGTGAAGATTATTTACGCGAAATTCGCGGACAAGTTATTAATACTTTTTCAGGGATGAAGATACTTGACCCTCTCGGAAATGATGTTACACCCGAAAAATTGCGTAAAGAAAAGAAAATGGATTTGTAGAAGCAAAACTATATCTGGAGGATGGGATTTATATGAAATTAAGTATTTTGGACCAAGCTCCTATTACGATAGGGAATAAGGCTGCAGATGCTTTGAAAAAGGCGGAGGAGCTAGCGGTTTTAGGCGATGAATTAGGTTATCATCGTATGTGGTTGGCAGAACATCATGCAGGTCCTGATACGAATGTTTTTGCAAGCTCAGCTCCTGAAGTTTCAACAGCTTATCTGACTGCTAAGACGAGAAACATTCGGATTGGAACCGGAGGAGTGATGATTATGCATTATTCTCCGTTAAAACTGGCAGAGGTGTTTAAAACCTTAAGTGCATTTTCCCCAGGGCGCATTGATTTTGGTGTGGGGCGAGCTCCTGGTGGGGATCAATACGCTACTTATGCATTATCAGAGGGACGTCAACCGATGGTAAATAAAATGTATGAAAAATTTGATACTGCATTGCAGTTGATCAACGACGAAGTACCTGAAGATCATTTGTATCATAGAACTATCGCAACACCGTCCCAAATCGTTTTACCAGAAGCTTGGCTTTTGGGTTCAAGTGGTAACAGTGCCATCCAAGCTGGGCGCAGGGGTGTTGGTTATTCTTTTGCACAATTTTTTAATGGTGAGATGACGAAAGAAATTTTAGATGAATACAAAAAGAATTTTCAACCGTCAGCTTTTATGGAAAAACCACAAATTAAGGTTTCCTATATGGTGACAACAGCGGAAACAAAAGACGAAGCTGAGTTTGAAGCAAAGCCACAAGATATTTTTCGCTTACTGTTTATGAGAGGCAAAATTGGGCAAGTTATGACGCCTGAGGAAGCCCATGATTATCCATTGACAGAAATGGATCGAATGATTATGAAGGAAAACCGTAAAATCCATTTAGTCGGAGAGGCAAAAGAAGTTGCCGCAAGATTGCAAGAAGAACAAACTTATTATGGTTTTGACGAAGCGATGATTTGTAGCAGTCCTCATTCACAAGAAAAGCGTCTTAATGTTTATAAATTATTGGCACAGGAATTGATTTAAATAAAGGAAGGAAGAAGAAAATGAAAGACTATTTAGTAAAAGCACTAGCTTATAATGAACAAGTACGTGCTTATGCAGTCAATACAACCGGAACAATTGGAGAAGCGCAACGTCGCCACAATACGTGGCCAACTGCATCAGCTGCACTAGGGCGATCAATGACTGCTAGTGTGATGTTGTGAGCAATGCTTAAAGGTGAAGAAAAAATAACAGTGAAAATCAATGGTGGCGGACCTATTGGCACAATTCTCGTTGATACAAACGCCAAAGGAGAAGTTAGAGGCTATGTATCCAATCCTCAAACTCATTTTGACCTTAATGACCAAGGAAAGTTAGATGTGAAAAGAGCTGTAGGAACAGATGGATTGATGACAATATCAAAAGATATAGGATTACAACATCCTTTTATGGGGCAAATCCCCATTGTATCTGGTGAAATAGGTGAAGATTTTACATCTTATCTTTTTAATTCCGAACAAACATCTTCTGCTGTAGGAGTAGGTGTGCTAGTGAACCCTGATAACACAATTCAAACAGCCGGTGGTTTCATCATACAACTTATGCCAGGCGCAGAGAATGAAGTAATTAGCGAAATAGAAGAAAGACTCAAAGTAATAGCACCAATCTCTTCTATGATTGCTAAAGGTATGGCGCCGGAACAAATACTTGAGCAAATACTTGGTGAAGGAAATGTAAAAGTTCTAGAAAAAATGACGGTTCAATTCCAGTGTCAATGCTCTGAAGAGAGAGTTGCCAATACCATAATCAGTTTAGGAAGTGAAGAGATTCAAGACATGATTTATACAGACGGACAGGCAGAAGCGAATTGCCATTTCTGCAATGAAATATACCATTTCACTAAAGAAGACTTAGAGGAATTGAGACAAGCAGCAGTTTAATAAAACTGTACGATATCAGTTAAATAAGAAATCCTGTTTAAACTTAAAAAGCTCGATTAATAAGAAATAAACACTGCGAAGCAAATAAAAGTGAAGTAGCCTTTAGTACAACAAGCATTTCCAAACGCCCTCAAACTACGTTTGAACTGCACCCCATTTGCTAGACACATCTAACAAGGAGGTGCAGTTCAAAGTTGAGTGCACAATAAAAAGCCAAGAAATACTGTGAAATCAACGTTTCTTGGCTTTTCCTTTGAATATTGATGATGATACAGATTATTATGCAAAGATAATAAAAATAGCTATATAAAGACTTTTCAAGATTTTACATAATACGTTACAGGTGTGATATATATGAATAAAAGCCTATATAACCGTATTTTTAATCGTTCCTATACTTCAACTACAGGGGCTTAAGTTATAATATGATCTTCAACAATCAGGCGCGATTGTGAAAGAAACAAATGATTACTTGTTTTGGTATTATAGTGGGAAATTTAAATAAATAGAAAATGCCTAATTGCATATCTAAATAGCAAGATACCACCACATATCTCATTAACTAAAAAAAATAAGCTGACCTTTCAAAGAAATTACCTGTAAAAAAAGAAAAATTTTATTTAGGGGGTACTTTTATGCTAGAAAAAAAGGCTTATAAAGTTGGTAGCTCAAAAATTAAATTAGGATACTCCGTAAGTATATGCTAGACTTGGTTTACCATTTGATTTACTGTTTTCATGTCCTTTATGAGTGGGGGATTCTTTGTTTCACGGAAAAAAAGCAGACTCTCATAAAAGAGCCTGCCTTCCCTGGTTTGTAAAATTAAGAAGCTTTACGTACGTTTGAAGCTTGAGGTCCACGTTGACCTTGCTCCAAATCAAAAGTCACTGCTTGACCTTCTTCTAAAGTTTTGTAACCTTCGCCTTGAATCGCTGAGAAATGAACGAATACATCGTCTCCACCTTCACGTTCGATGAATCCGAAGCCTTTTTCGCCATTAAACCATTTTACATTACCTTTTTCCATTTGTATTGCCTCCTAGTGTGTAAACACACACATTGTAATACTATCCTTGCTCTCAGTGATTATAAAGGTGAAAAGTTACAAATCCTTTACACCGAACAAAAATAATTCATTTTAATAATAACATTTTTTGTAATAAATGTAAAGGTGAAGAAAAGACAGTTACTATGTTTATGCAAATGTTAGAGCTAAAGAAAAACACGTTTCATAAAATAATGACGGAATATGAGGAAATAAAGTAGGATCTCTCTTATTAGAAATCCTACTTTTTCTTTGGTTGTAAGAATCTTGATGTTTTTGTATCAGAATAGTATTGTGTATATCGAGAAAAATAAAAGACAACTCCAATTAAGAGTTGTCTTTTTGTGTAATAAAATCCCCAAAATATGAAAATATACAAACGAATATAATACGCTATGGTTGATATTATAACAAAACCGAAGAGTATTGAAAATAAAAAGAATGTTGTAATGATTTTTTAAGGTTTTAGTTAAAAAAGCCTCGAAAATAAACCTTTTATAAAGGTTTCCTTTAAATATGATTATTGTATTTCGAGTGGTTCCTTATAAATCTTAGCTATATATTTTACAAAATCAATGACGGGATAGTGTATGAGTGAACGGTGCTGCGTAAAACGAATCCCTGCTTTTTCTATTTTTGAGATGAGTTGTTCAACTTCCAACTCATTTTGTTGTATCCTATTATAATTTTGATATACAATGTTTTTCCATCGATAGGAAGAGCCGTGAAAATAACTCTCTCCTTTTACCCTGTGACTAAATATAATTTCTATTTTTTCTCTACGTTGTTTTTCCTTCATATGCGCTTCCGTTGACTGCATGTTTATCGCCTCTTCCTTTTTTTGTTGTATAACAAAATTTGGTCTAACTCACCATACATAGCCAATGTACATTGTTCTAGTTGGGATTTGTCGTTTAAGGCTATCTCATCCACTGTATTTGGTTATCAAGTGCTTAATCTAATCTAGTAGTTGTTAGTGTGTATAAAACACTATCTATCTTTATTATAAAACGATTCTTTATAAGTATGCACCTTTTCACACTCACGAAGATTTATAACATGACGAGTATCTTCATCCATGAATGTTATTCTGTATTTACTGAGGTTAGTTTCTTTATTTAGGCTAACTAACATATTGTATGCCTCAGTATCGATTTTATAAAAAGAAAATAGATGTAACGGTCCTCCTTTTGATAAAAAAATCATATAAAAATATAGCGCTCTTAAAGAATTTTGTTACAAATTTATTATGTTTGAATTTAAAAAGGAACGTAATATTTATTTGTAGAAAATTTTAAGAGTAAAAATAGAATGACAATTTATATGATAAGAAAAGGGGGCACTTATAGATGCTAACAAATGATTTAGATTTCCGATTAGAACCACGTTTAAAAGAACTGTATGAACAACATAAAATAAGAGCTCAGAAGATAGACTGGGGTTATCATGAGTTTTTACCATGGGATAAGGGAATGGACTTTAAAAGAGTTCCTTGGGATGAAAGTCAAGTTACTCTTCCTTCTGGTGTAATTACAGCCATTGAAACAGCTTTATTAACAGAAGTGAATTTACCATGGTTTACAACGTATTTATCTGCGACTTTTAAAGGATCCCTTTCTGTTATTACGGACTTTATTCACACATGGACTTCAGAAGAGGATCAACATTCGAATTTATTGGAGACATATTTACTACTCACTCGAAGTGTGAACCCTAAACGTATACATGAATTAAGAAAGTCAGTCGTTGAGGGTGGGTTTGAGCCTGATTTTCATACACCAATCGAAGCCATGACGTATACGACGCTACAAGAACTTGCAACGATGGTGTTTTACAATAATGTTGCTAAGGTTGCAAGTAAGCATGATCCAGATCTTGCTACATTATTACGCCGTCTTGCAAAAGATGAAACACTTCATTATGCTTTTTATCGAGATGTTATTCGAACACATTTAGAATTGGAACCAAATTATTGCTACCATATTGCCAATGTGATTAGGAATTTTAAAATGCCAGGTGCCGTCATGCCTGATTTTGAAAATAGAATGGCTGTCATTGCAAAAGAAGCAAACTATGGACCACTACAATATTTTGATCAAGTACTTGATGTAGTGGTTGAGTATTGGGGATTAAAAGACTTACGACCAATTGCCCCTCTTGCTGAAAAAGCAAGAATTGAGATTTTGGAGTACCATATAAGATTGAAAAAAATAAGGGATCGATTTGGCCGTTTTCAAGGAAAAACTGATCTAAGTTAATGGGTAGAGATTTCAGAATATACGCGCGGGAATTCCCTTTTCTTTTATTGGAAATCTGGAACGCTCTCTATTATTTTGCGGCTGTTTTACTTGATTTAACTTCTGAAGAAAAAAATGATTGACATCAAAAATAAACTTGTGATATTATTAAATATTTGATAAAAAACAACATATGTGTTAAGCTTGAGAAGGTTACCACATATGGAGGTGGATTATATGTTTCAAATTGGCGATAACATTGTTTATCCAATGCACGGAGCAGGTATAATTGAAGCCATAGAAGAAAAAGAATTCTCAGGGAAAAAACAACAGTATTATGTCATAAAAATGTCGATCAGTAAGATGCAAGTCATGATTCCTAAGGGTAAAATATTAAATTCGAATATACGCCCAGTTACTGATATACTTGCATTAAAGCACATTATACACATTTTTCAGCATGAAGAATCATGTAAATTACTGCCGTGGAAGCAAAGGCATAAAGTGAACACGGACAAAATAAAAACGGGTGAAATACAAGAAGGTGCTGAAGTTGTACGCGATTTAATGCGTATGAAGAAAGAAAAAGCACTGAATACAAGCGAAAAAAAATTGTTGGATGATGCATATAAGTTTTTGATCAGTGAACTAGAATTAATTAAAGGGATCACTGAAAATCAAATAAAAAGTTTCTGTTAAGGTTCATTATAGACAATGTATTATATCCGCCGAAAACATCCTGAATTTTTTCGGAAATGTGATGAGTATTAAAAGCAAATCATTTCAAAGACATTAAATTTCTTCAACTCACTTTTAGAGTAGGAACCTCTTTTGTTATTACTTCAATCTAATCCATTTTTATTTTTAAATTTCTTTTACGAACTTTCGAAGTTTCATCAAATAACTCGATTAAATAGTCACTTGATTTTTGCAATCCTGATTCACACTGGCACGGACAAGGAGCCGTAAGGATGGAAGAGAGGTAGGGCTTTCATTGTTTTAGGTAATATACTATCTAAGTCATTATTTCTAGAAGAAAAAACAATCAATCTCACCGCCATCTTTAAGAGTTCCTTACATCTACTGAGACAGTGAATAGTAATTGTTTATCTTCTTTACGTAAAATTGATAAACGAACTGGTAACACCATATGGTAAACTACAAAAAATGGTTTCCAGACCAAGAAACCATTTTTTATTTTATTTACATAACAATAGTAAATTAAGCAGTAAGAAGGAGTCCACACATGAAAAAAATGTTAACAAAAGAATTAAGTAATGAATTAAAGAAGCGAGAAGGGATTATTTCTATTACAGTTGAGCCTTATGAAAAAATCGAAGTTGGTGGAATTCGCGTAGCTGGACCAGCTATTATTCTAATTAATCAAGAATAGGTAAAAATAGTTGCATGCAAGGAGAAAAGGATCAGCCTTTAAGAAAAGGGGGATCCTTTTTGCTTGCTGCAGCTAATATGGGATATACATAACTTTTATCTGATGTGTTGGGGTTAAAAGGAAGGAGAGGGTCGGGATTATCATGGTAGAAAGCTTAATATTGATAGGGTTTCTTTTTATGTTATATAAATTAGTTGATAAAAAAACAAACTAATTTATATAACGATATATTGTTTCCTTTTTAAGGGCGAGATTTATTTGATAGTGGAATGGATAATTTAAAGGAGGAATTTAGATGGATGCAAGGAAAGAACGCATAAAATACGAAAAGATGTCAAAGAATTATGACCGTATTTATTCAGTTTCGTTTATCCTATTAATAATACTTGTTTGTAGTAGTGTGATTATCATAGGAGCTAAAGGGGAGAAATATGGAGTGTTTTTATTGTTAGCAATTTTACTTAATGCACGTATTACGAAAGAATCTCAAAAAAAGTATGAGCACTATTCTAATAAAGAGCGTATTTAAAATCATACATATCCTAAAAGGAACAAACTAGATGTACATTCAAAATATCCCTTTATCATCTCTTGTTAACTGGTAAAAGTAACTTTATATAAATCATTTTTTTAGCAATGTAGAAATAGAAACCGTACCCTATTAAAATGTTATTTCCGTTCCTATAATGAATTATCCTTCTAGCATATTTATAAGATTTATATCATATATTAGGAGAAAGAATGCAAATTAGAAAGGAGTCTTATAGAATGAGTTATTCGAAAGGAAATGACTTGAGTGAACACCATATGGTAAGTACACCTAATCCCTACGTATATCAGACATTACAATCAGTAATTGGTAAACATGTGGTTATTGAAACTGTAAGAGGTAATGTAAGAGGAAAGTTAAAAGATGTGAAACCAGATCATTTGCTCATTGAAGATACGGCACCATATATTGTACGCATTCAACAAATTGTATGGATTATGCCAAAACAATAATAAAATTACATGTAATTTTATTTATAACAGATTAGCGTCATAGAGCATCAAATAAAAACACAGGGTTTTATCTCTGTGTTTCTTCAAATTTTCGTTTTTGGATATATGCTTGAGCATGGATAATTTCTTTCTGAAGTTCTTTTAATTCTTCCGTAGATCCAGATTCAATCCTCATGTACGTAGTAACTAGACTAATCATCATATCCATCTTCTCTACTATATTTTGAATGACCTGTTCAGATTGCTCTTTTTTAGGATGTTGTATTGCTATTAAAGCATTTTCTATATAATTGTTCTTTCTTTGCTGGATATCATAAATAAACTGTTTTGTGTTTGAGTTCATTTGCTATTCCTCCATTTTGGATATACTTCTATTCTATCATATTCGAATGGAAAATATTAGATTACCCTAAATATACACCTGTCTCGCACATCTCCTCAAATATACAAACTAGCCCTTTAATGTAAAGGAAGCTAAGAAAAATTTTTATAAAGAAAAAGCCGATTTCCTCTATATATTAAGGGTATCGGCTTTTGTTCATATTCTTTTACTTAATCAATTTCTGACATAAAACTTATAATAATAACATTACTTTTACTAGCTAGAAAAGGGTTGATACTGTACATTTTAAAATATCAATTAAGCACTAATATTTTGGTTATGCACTGTTTCACCTTTATGGGAAACATAACTGTGTGCTATCATTCCTAGCATTATTACAAACATGCCATACCAAGATAAAATAGAGGGGAAGTTACTGTATTTTTAAAGAATGGCGTTCCAGTACGTGGGCAGATCCTTGCAACAGATAAATTTACCGTCCTAATGATGGTTCATGGTAAGCAACAACTAGTCTACAAGCAAGTAATTTCCACAATTCTTAAGTAATTCTTTTTCTTTTTTTCGAGAGAAGAGGAAAAAACAAAAAAATAGAAGATTGAAATCAACCTTCTTTAAAAAAGGAACAGATGACAGATTACTACTCCAACTCTTAATCAATTATAAATAAGTACATATAAATATTCGATCCATTCCGAGTTTTCTCAACATATTTGTCTTATTTTTAACTTATAATATAAGTAATTCTTTTTATTATTATGTGTTTGTTCTTTCCTGTTGCAGAATCCTTAAGCTATTAAGGATTCCTTTTCTTGTATCTAAAATCCAAAAATAAAAAGATAAGATCCGGAAACACGATCTTATCTTTAGCAAAAGGAGTAAAAAAAGGATAACCATCATATTGTTATTATAAATTATTTTTTGTTAATTTTGAATATTAGAACTGTAATTAACAAGTATATCTATATTGAGAAATTTATTACAAAATTAGTTATAAATGATTCAAAACTCCAATGTAAACTTTTATTTTATTGAAGCTTATTTCACAAACACACCCGTTTGTTCACTTTTTTACTGTTTGAAAGCCATACTTTTTATATTGATTCATTTATTGGAAAAACCGAAAGTTTTAAACTCTCTCTATTACATATTTATTTTTGGAAAAATAGCCTAACTCCAAATACTAATAATACTGTGCCAATAATACCCTCTATTGTACGGTTCACCTTTTCTTTTCTTAAAAAAGTTCTTAATTGACGTATTAGAGAGATATAAAATAAATACCATATTGCTGTCAAAGTCGTAAATGTGAATCCCAACAAAAGAAATTGGAAGAAATGACTTTGATTACTCACAATAAATTGGGGTAGAAAACTAAGGAAAAATACAGCCGTTTTTGGGTTTAAGATTGCCGTGGTAAATCCTTGTCTAAAACTTTTAACCGTTCCAATATCCTTAGAGTTTATTTCCATTGAACTTGACATATCTTCTTTTTTAGAAAAGGCACTTTTAATTGACTTTACAGCTAAATAAATTAAATAAAATGCCCCAGCATATTTTATTAATGTAAATAGTATAGCAAATTTCATTAAGATAGCAGAGAGTCCTAGTGTAGCCATTATTGTATGAATCATCATTCCAGATACCGTTCCTAAGACGGTCTTTATCCCACCATTTCTACCATGAGAGATAGTGTTTTTTGTAACTAAAGCAAAACCGGGACCAGGCATCATTATAATAAGGAGTGCTGTAAGGATAAATAGCATATAATTTTCCATGTTCTGGTATTTTCTTTCTGATTTTTAGTTTCGCTTATAGTATAGCTTTTTTCCTTAAAACATTAAATATAAAAAGTATGATCAGGATAGTATCATAAACTTTCAAGGTGTTGTAATTGAATTATAGAGGGCTTCACTTGAATAATGTTCTTCTGCAAATGAGCGTTTTAATGGAATGCCAATTACATAAATAATCAGATTTTTGTATGAAAGGATAACTCAATTTAATAAATTAAGATCGTTTTTTAATTACTTTTTCTCGGAACACTCTTAATTTTCTTTCGTTTATCGAGGGTATTAGTATCAACTTGACCAAACATTATTTAAAAACTACATTGATAAAACACACAGCAAAGCTATGCATACATTTTCTTTAGACAATTAGCTAAATATCATCTAAACTGTAATTTTATAGAAAAATAATAGTTGATTTCAAACGTAATTGGAAATAAACGTAAGTCTATGACCTGTTTTTACACGTATCTCGGCTATACCCCATATTGATATAAAGGCGTTATCCTTTCCTATGATTTCTCAAAAAGAATAACGCCTTTTTCTTTTTAGGGGGTATTTTGTCTAGTTAGCTTGATAGCGATGTGGTTCTACCCCTTATAAATGTTACAAAAATCTTTCAAATAGCTCTAACTTGCACAATGCTTCCCGTTAATATAATACGCTGATTCTGTGTAAACCGTAAATACAACCTCTACTTCTGGAAGTCCAAAATCCATTACATATGTAGTAATGGCCTTGGCAAATCGATCACGAATTTCCTGTCCACGCTCGAACCATTTCACTTCAATAAGAGGAAACGCTTCTATTTCTTCTCCATTGAATATAAACGTAGAACTTGGTAGTTCCAACGTAAAATTATCCGTACCACACTCACAAATCTCTGCGAGCTCTTCTACTAATGGCTTGCTTATGTGTTTTAATTGTTCAGTAGTAATTCCACGAAACACAACATGCGGCATGTGAATCCCTCCGTTAGATAGCTTTATATTTGCTCGCATCATAGCACAATTTATTTTGTTACACTAGAATCTATTAATACATTTTAATGACATTCTTAAGAATGATTATATGTTATTGAAGCAATACAAGTATTGTAACTATTTAAAACATGTGAGAGTTCGGTAATTGGGTAAATAAAAAATGCCTTATCATTCTCCCTGTAAGGAGGCATGAGTGGACCTCTATTAGGAAAGGGATGGTGCGCTTATATATTTTAAAAAGAAAAGACACCCTAAAGTGCCTTGCTCCGACTTGATAACCACTTTAATTTTAATAACATTGGATTCCCATCCGAATATTATTTTACCACATTAAGTAATGTTGGTCATTGAGAAAGTCAAATACGTAGTGTTCATATATAGTGACCCCTAGGATCAAACAAGATTTAATACAGTTTTTTTGTTGATCCAAAAACAAACGAGAAACCTAAAACCGCGCTAGAATAGGAATGTATGAAAAAATGCATAGGTCCATAGAACGAAAAAAGGAGGTTTCCTTGAGAGAGTAGGGTTCCTCTTTTTCCTTGCTACCGATAATGAGACGTTATGTCAACCTAACCTGTATAGAATATACACTGTTCCTTATTCAACTAAATGGCAGGTTAGTTGAAGTGTATTTTGGTTAATATAGGAATTTTTGGATGTCCCCTAGAATATAAAAAATATAGATTGTATTATAGGAGGTATATAATGAAACAAAACATTTATGATAATCCGTTTTTCTTTAAAAAGTATAAGTCATTACGTGAAGCTGGATTTACCTTTAATGATTTTGTTGAACAGCCAGCAATTAAATCTATAATTGCTAATCTTACAGATAAGTCTGTATTAGATTTGGGATGTGGAACTGGTCACTTTTCTATGTATTGTGTAGAAAATGGTGCCTCGAAAGTTATAGGAGTGGACATCTCAAGAAATATGATTGAACAAGCTGAAATGTATAACAAAAATGAAAAAATAGATTATATGTGTGTACCAATAGAAGAATTTAATTTGCCAAATCAAAAATTTGACTTAATAACAAGTTCTTTAGTTATACATTACATAGAAGATTATTCACATCTAATTAAGAAAATAAGAGGTCTGCTAAAAAATGATGGTGAATTTATCTTTTCAACAGAACATCCAATAGTAACAGCTCGAAAGGAAATGAATAATTGGTTTAAGGATAATAATGGAAATAGATTACATTGGGCATTAGATAATTACCAAGAAGAAGGAAAAAGGGAGGAACATTGGTGGATAGATGGTGTTGTTAAATATCACAGAACAATTTCAACATTAATTAATACTCTTATAGACAACGGTCTTGTAATAGAGAAAATTATTGAGCCAGAGTCAACTCCAACAGGATTAGAAAAAATGCCAGAATTAATAAATGAAAAACGGAGACCATCTTCTATTATCATTAAATCAAGAAAATATTAAGATTGAACCTTCGTTGATTAACTACTGGCTTTATTTTTAAAAAAGAGTAAAATCTTTTTCTAATTTTAGAAATAAGGTTGTGAAGAAATACACTTAAAGTAACGGGTGCTTTAAGTGAGCAAGAAACTAAAAACTTTTAACTTCAGCTTTCGAAAATTATGTAAATAAGCTGTCCATATGGACAGCTTATTGTGTTTATAGCTTAGCGTGGGTTTTTTCTGAAATGCTGGCGGTATCCCGTGGCCAGCAAGCTAAAATTTTATAGTAACCCCAGAACAAGATTTTGTTCTAATTTGTAACTGAAAAAGATAACAGGATAATATATTTCTAATCATTTAAAGGAAAGGGGATGTGATTGAGGTGAATAATGCATATAATGAAAAGACGCATACATCGATTAAACAATTATTAAAAAAGTTTTCATCAAAAGCTCCTGGCTTTGCATATATTGCTTGTTTTGATAAAGGTGTGACTTATAAAGGTGCAGTCGGTTTAGCTTCTATAGAGGAAAATTTACCTATAACCACAAAAAGTATTTTTAATATTGCCTCAGTTTCTAAACAATTTACAGCGTTTTCTATATTACTCTTAGAACAAGAGGGAAGATTGAGTTTAGATGATTCAATTGTAAGATTCGTCCCGTGTATAGGAACATATGCTGAACCTGTAACATTGAGACATCTAATTCATCACACTGGTGGACTAGTTGATTATATGGAATTGGCTCAAGCAGAAAATATTAAATTTACTGATATATTAACTGTGGAAGAATCGCTAAAACACCTTAATGGTCATCAAATTGCAAAGTTCCCTGTTGGCACAAAATTTGAGTATAGCAATACAGGATATTTTTTATTGTCACTAGTGGTAGAGAAGGCAAGCGGGAAGTCTTTACGTCAGTTTGCAAAGGAACGTATTTTTGACCCTTTAAATATGAAAGACACAACAATTGTGGATTGCTACCCAACTACTATATCAATTGCTAAAGGGTATTCAAAGAATGAACAAGGAGCATATATGGTCTATGAAAGCCCTTGGGAACATACAGGGGATGGAGCAGTTCATACAAATGTTGAAGATCTTGTAAGATGGGGAGAAAATTTAACTACAGGCACCGTTGGCGGAAAAGAACTTGTTAAAAGAATGAGAGAAATAGGCCCGAAATTTTCTCCAGCTGGAGAGACGATTATTGAAAACGAAGATTATGCTTTTGGGCTGAGAGTTGCAGAAGATTTTAAGTGTCGATACTTGGAGCATTCAGGAAGCTGGGCAGGTTACCGTTCTCACTTTATGCGGTTTCCAGGAGAATATTTGTCTGTTGTAGTACTAAGTAACTATGATGGATTTGACTCTAAAAAATATGCTAATGAAATAGCAGAAATTGTTTTAGAAAAGTAAAAAATAGGGCGTAGAAGACAGTACCTAGATTTGGTTAACCTCACGTTGTTTTAGGTTTAATTGATTATGAGAACGGAAGGCAGGCATATATTTATGCCTGCCTTTTTTGTATTAAAATGAACATAGATATTAATTTTTAGAAAGTTTAAAAAATAATTAGAAGCTCTTTAAAGATAGATTAATAAATGAAGTCGAATTTAAAATTTTTTAAATAAAACTAGAAAATTATATATTATAATTATAAAAATTAATTTTATTAAAAATTGAAATATTAATTAATATCCCTATTGCTATTAAATTGACCATTAAAGAACTTCCACCAAAACTTACAAATGGAAATGGAGTACCTGTAAGAGGAAATAGTCCTTAATTTTTCTTCTTTAATATCTACATGGATAGTGATGAAACAAGGTTTTGGACTTGCATCCATTATGAGTGTATTAATAGGCATTGTTTTCTTTACATTTGCTGCAAGTTTTTTATATTTCCGATTATACACGGACTTAGAACGAAATCAGTAGCAATATAAAATGATAGCAAAAGTTGGTTTAAGTAGACTCGAATTAAAGAAAATTGTGTCACATCAACTTGTATTACTATTCTTTTTACCCATTGTAATAGCAATTATACATAGTACCATAGCTTTTATGGCCTTGCAAAAGTTAGCTGATTTTTCAGTCTTGGGTAGTTCCGTTATAGTATTGGTTTGTTTCTTAGTTTTACAAATTATATACTTCTACTTTGTTGGTGCTCAATATTTGAAGAAAATGTATAAAACAATCATTTAATTCAATTCAAAAAAATAAAAATAAGGAGAATATAGAATGAAAAAAGACTCGGGTTATTAATAGTAGCAGGTATTTCGATTACCGTGTTAGGAGCATGTTCATTATTTAGTACAAAAGACTCTCCAGCAAATGGAATTTCAATAGAAGTAGGCGCGATAAACGAACAAACAAGAAGCTCTATAATTGACTCATACAAAGATATAACAAGCTCGACATAAAGTTACCGACTAATTTTGGGGATTCTATGGATACTGCTACTAGTAATTTACTATTTATTAGTAGAACAACTGCTGAAAAAATGAATAAAAAGGGACTTATACGCGAAAGAGCTAATAACGAGGGGCTTACATCATCAGTCCCTATTGATTCGTTACCCAAAATGGATAGAATCCTCTCACCACCAGATTAAGAAAAATAAATCTACCTATTAACGGCTCGAAGTGATGAAAATGATACTTATACTCTAAGTAATTTTTGTTATTTATTGATGTAGAATCCTTATTATTAGGATTCTATTTTTTGTATCAAAAATCTATAAAGAAAAAAGGAAAAATCGGCGAAAACGAACTAAAAGGTATTTCAAATGTATTTTTTAAAACACCATTAATAATGATAACGTTCGCTAAATATGTGCGCTCCTTAAGTTTGTAAGAAGCTTACAAAACTCCTTCTTCCAATGCAACTTAAGCGTAAATTAATTTTTTTGTAAATATGGAACAATGTCATTACTTACACTGTCTATTAAGCGTTAAAACATTTTTTATTAAATAAATTAAGAAAGGAATCATCATTTTTAACTAAGGGAGAAGATTGAATTGAAAAAATTATGGATGCTGCTTTTCGTTTGTTTCGCAGTTTTGTTGGTAGGATGTAATAAAAACGAACCGCCAAAACAAGCATTTGAAGAATATATCAATTTATGGAATGATAAAAAATTTGCAAATATGTATGATCATTTATCAGATCATGCAAAAAAATCGATTTCTAAAAAAGAATTCACAGAAAAATATCAAAAAATCTATGAGGGGATTGGAGCTAAGAATTTAAAAGTTAAAATGAAAGGAGAGAATACGAAAGATAAAGAGCTTTTTCTTTTTGAAGTTAAGATGGATACGGATGTAGGACCAGTTTCATTCATCCATGAAGCAAAACTTGTGAAAGATAAAGAGTCTTGGAAAACAGATTGGACACCAGACTTCATCTTCCCAGGTATGAAAAAAGATTACAAAGTACGTATGCAAATAGAGCAAGGAAAACGCGGAGAAATATATGATCGCAATGGAAAAGGGCTTGCAACGAATGGTAAAGCAACTGAGGTTGGAATTATTCCAGAGAAACTAGGCGAAACAGCAGTGCAAACGAAAGAAATAGTAGCACAATTACTTGATATGTCTATAGAAGAGGTCGAACAAAAGCTCACAGCAAAATGGATAAAACCAGACTCCTTTGTACCAATTGGTATTTTAAAAGAGGGAACCAGACAGAATGATTATATTGAATTAGAAGGAGTTTCATCTCGTCCAGTAAATATTCGTACGTATCCATTAGGTGAAGTAGCGGCACACTTAACTGGATATATAGGAAAGGTGAATGCGGAGGAGTTAAAATCACTTCAAAAACAAGGTTATCAAGCAGATGATTTAGTAGGTAAGACCGGTTTAGAGAAAGTGTTAGAAAATAAATTGCGTGGTGAAAAGGGTGGACGCGTATTTATAGAAGATGAGAAGGGGAAAGAGATTAAAAACGTAGCAAAAAAAGAAGCAAAAGAAGGAGAAAATGTTACGTTAACAATTGATGCTGCAATTCAAGAAAAAATCTTTAATGAGATGAAAACTGAAGCAGGGTCTAGTGCAGCGGTCAATCCTAAAACAGGTGAAACAATCGCACTTGTAAGTAGCCCTGCTTATAATCCAAATATAATAGTTAGAGGAGCATCGAAAGCCCAACGAGAAGCATGGAGTAACGACTCGAAACTACCAATGACGAATCGCTTTACACAAGCATTTGTACCAGGTTCCGTATTTAAAACGATCACAGGTGCAATTGGTTTGGAAACAAACACAATAAATCCGAAGGAAGAATTTAAAATTCAAGGATTGAAGTGGACAAAAGATTCATCTTGGGGAAATTACTATGTAACGCGTGTAAAGGATGCAAGTCCAATTGATTTTGATAAGGCAATGAAGTACTCTGATAATATTTATTTTGCTCAACAAGCTTTGAAAATGGGAAAAGATCAGTATGTAAAGGAATTTAAAAAGTACGGATTTCATGAAAAATTACCAATCGAATACGAATTTCCTATTTCAATCATTGCAAAAGATGGGATAAAAAACGATATTCAACTAGCAGACACGGGCTATGGACAAGGACAAGTATTAATGACGCCACTTCATTTAGCATTAACATATGCACCGATTGTGAATGAAGGGAATATTCCGTCGCCACATCTTTTAAAAGAAGCAAAAGTAGCAGGGAATTGGAAAGAAAATGTGGTTTCTAAAAAGAATCAAGAGATATTAAAGAGTGCATTAATCAAAGTCATTAATGACCCTGATGGTGCAGGGAGAGTTGCAAAGGTTGATGGTGTAACGCTTGCTGGTAAAACTGGTACAGCAGAACTGAAAGAGTCGAAAGAAGCAGACGGAAAAGAACTGGGATGGTTCGCAGCTTTCGATGCAAATGCGCCAGACATGATTGTTACAATGATGATTGAAGATGTAAAAGGAAGAGGAGGAAGTAATGTTCCAGGTGAAAAAGTAAAACATGTATTTCAGAAATAATACTTAATTATAAGGTGAATTTTTTGACTAAATTTATTACATGTTTGCTTAACTCAAAGATATACATTGGGGAAAATATAGAATAATTAAATTTCAAAAAAGCATTCTTTCTAATCGAGAATGCTTTTTTGCTGCGACTCTAGAAAGTTAATGCCTTATCTTAATTTTCATTTCTGAAAAGTTGGCATTGCTAATGGTAAATAGAAGGAGATAGCAAATTGAAATGGACAAGTGGAGTGCTACATTAAATTCAAAAAAACAGATTGTTGTGAGTGGATTTTTATCATTGTATGCTTTACTTGTTTTTTAGTAGTATTATTCTGCCTGAAAAAGATAAACAATGGAACAAATGAAACTTGTATCTTGTCTATATATTGAAACCATAATAAAAAAGTGAGGGCAGTCTTATGTTTATTCAAATAAGTTTGAGGTGTGGAAATGGAACAGACGTTTATTGAAAAGTGTAATCATGATGAGCTGGACTATGTTATAAAAGATTATTGGCAAGATGTATGGAATTATTCATTTATTATTACGAAAGATCCACACTTATCAGATGATATCACGCAAGATGTATTTATAAAGGTGTTTAAAAATTGGAATTCATTTCGAAAGGAGTCATCTATTAAAACGTGGATATTAAAAATCACAAGAAATACGGCAATAAACTATTTGAAATCCTCTTATTTTAAAAGGATATCTTTAATAGGATTTTTTAGTGACGATAAGCAATCCCTGTCAGCAGAACAAGAATTTTTTAAGCAAGAAGAAATGAATGATGTGTGGAAGGTTGTATTAGAACTACCTAAAAAGCACCGTGAAATAATTATATTGGACGCAAAATATGAATTATCTTATGAAGAAATGGCTGAAACATTAGGAGTATCCATTGGAACTGTAAAATCGAGATTAAGTAGAGCGAGAAGTAAGGTTTCAAAATTAATAGGGGAGGGTAGTAGTGATGAACAATAAACAAAATCCTGACTGGTATAGAAAAATAAAAAAAGGCCCAATGGAGAATCGTAAAGATGAAGAAGAATTTATTTCTAAAATAAAGCAGTCTATATACGAAAATAATGAAGTGGATTTTGTAAAACATAAAAGACCATTTCGTAAAAAAGCATTACCTATTGTAGTTGTTTTAGTTTGTACAATGTTATTTTTCATTGTTCAACAACCTTGGCTTGATGATAATAAATCACCAGTACAAAGTAGTACTCAAATTAAGCCTAAAACAAAAGATGAGTCTGCTCAAGATCCATCATTAAAACAATTTATGAATGAACTATATCAAAGTACGAACTCAAAAAATGAAAATGACTTGTACAAAGCGTTAAATGATGAAGTTCTATTTAAAGGGAAGAGTTATAAGAAGGATGAACTGAAGTTTGATGAAGATATTTTTCATGAGTTGCAAGTCGCCCTTACAATGGGGGGAGAGTTTGCAAATGATACAAAAAAAGTATACAAAGTACCAAGTGGATTGACAGAAAGTAACCAACCAAAGCAAGCGCATTTTATATATGCAACGGTTACTGGAAATAAAACGAAAATTTTAGCTGAACCAAAACGAGAATCACAAGTGTTATATGAAATATCTAATGAAATGGTAAAAGCTTGGATTCCAGAAAAAGTGCAAAATGATGGATATATAAAAATATCGACAATTAATGGCAATACTGGATACGTACAAAAAGAGTATGTTTTAACTGATATTAAGTATTCATTTATGTTCGAAAAAAATGAAAATGGTGAATGGAAAATAATAAATATAGATTCTATTTGGTAAAAGAGGAAGGTTCACTTTAATGAACCTTCCTCTTTGTTTTTATTCTCTTTTTGAAGTGTATGCCAAGACTCTAAAATTTCTGATGTAACGAGAGCAGCGATGTTTTTTTCTGAATTACTACCAGGAATAACGACAGAAACGGCAATTTGTGGATCTTCGGTAGGAGCATATGCAATGAAAAGAGAATGATTTATCATTCTTTCTTGCTCATTTGGAAAACCTGTAATACCTGTTTTACCTGCGACGTCAAAGGGCAACTTTTTAATTTCCTCTATATTTTGACTCATTCCACCTTGCACGACACTCCAAAAGTTCATCGGGTAACGATTTGAACTTTCTAAAATTGGTTTAAACTTTTTTGTTTCCTTACCGTCCGGACTAATAATTGCACTTACAGTTTGAGGTTTATATTTATCACCTTTACTTGCCAAAGTTGCTACATATTGAGCGAGTTGAAGAGAGGTATGCACTTCATTTCCTCCCCAAGAGGCGTTTAATAAAGCGGAGATCCCATTTTCAAACTTATTAGATGGATGGAATTCATATTGTCCGTCTTCTTCAAAGGGTAAATCAATCCCGGTTTTAGAACGTAGGCCGAATTGCATTAAATAATCTGTCCATATATGTGCCACTTTTTCTATATTCCCATTATTTTGATTGAATAGGGGCAGAGCTACTTTTGCTGTCATAAATGTGTTAGATGAATTAATGATAGCCTGCCTCGGTGTAATCTCACCTGTTGGCGTTCCAGGTGCATTCGTAATGTTATTTTGATTATCATACTGAAAAGTCCCTTTATCTAAATAAGTATCTTCGGGTTGGAAAAGCTTTTCGTTTAATCCAATTAAAATAGTAAGTGGTTTTATAGTAGAAGCCATATTTACATAAGATTCACCATACTTTAATTTTTGAATTGCTTTATTTTGCGAAAGAGATTTAATGTTTTCTTTTCTAGAAGATACATGTGTATTTAATATATTTGGATCAAAAACTGCCGAGTTGACCATAGTTAAAATCGCGCCAGTTTTTGCATCGCTCACTACAGCATAACCAGCTTTAGCATCAGGTGTTTTCTTAATTTGAGATCTTAATGCTTCTTCTGCTTTTTGCTGCAACTCAAAGTCTAAAGCTAGCCGTACATCTTTTCCTTTTTGTACTTTTTGAATGTTCCATAAGAACTTTTTATTATTCAATTTAAAAATAAGAGTTTTACCTGGTTTTCCTTTTAAATCATTTTCATATTGCAGCTCAATCCCGCTTTTTCCAACAGCGATATGCTTTGAATTAAGGTCATTTTCTACATACCCAATTACCTGTGAACCAATTTCGTGTTTAGGATAATATCGAATCCATTCATCTTTAATTATTACATTATTGGGTTTGTTTTTGTTTATGAATGCAAGTTCATTCTCAGTTATATCAGAGTATAACGGTATATCATTCATAGTCTGCTTTTTACAAGATTGTTGTAATTGAGATTTTATGTTCTCTGTAGAAATATCATGTTGAAACTCGCTTGAAAATTGATTAAAAAAAGCTAATGTGTTTGATGTATCTTGTTTCGATAGCTTTTCGTCATTAGAAGTGCAATATAGAGACTTAACTTTCTTATTTGTAGCTAGTATTACACCATTTTGATCAAAAATCTTTCCTCTTTCAGCTGAAGAAGTTGCGATAGTAATTGAAATGAAGTTGATTTTTAATAAAATTAGTAAAATCAAACCTACGATAGAAAAAACCGCAAAAAATCTCCATCTTTTTATATGTAACATATAACCCTCCCTTATGTAGCCTATTTCATCTTATATTTAATTATTTTTTTTGTAAATGTGGAACAACTTTATTGTTTAGGTTGTCTATTAAGTATTACAGCATGAAGAAAGGAATAATTAGCATGAAAATTTACTAGCAAGTTTATATGTAAGTTTAATAAGAGTCATTATACAGTTTAGCACTTCTCATGCAAGTGGCAAAAAAATAGAGAGAAAACAGGAAGGGAGAGTTATTAATTCCGTAGCTAAACGAAAAGGAATGGTTGCTTACAAGGATTAAGCAAAAAATTGAGGCGATATTTATAACCGATTATCGGTATCTAATATATAAGGAATGCTTTTAGTATTTGTAGCAATTTCTGAAAGGATTAAATGGAGGATTTATGAAAGAACAAAAAGGCAAGAAGCAGAAGACATATATATCTATTCGATTAAATATAATGTTCCTTTGCATATTTGTACTATTCTCAGCTATTATTATGCAGCTAGGAAAGGTACAAATCGTTGAGGGAGAGGCTTATAAGAACCAAGTGGAAAGTAGTCAAAATGCAATAACTAGTATTCCAGTTCCACGTGGACAAATTTTAGATCGAGAAGGGAAAACAGTTGTTAATAATAAATCTCTTCGCACAATTACGTATACAAGGGTGAAGGGAATTACGAGTGAAGATATTTTAAAAACAGCAAAAGACTTGGCGAAAGTACTTGAAATGCCTGAACAAGATATAAATAAATTAACAGATATCGATAAAAAAGATTTTTGGATGCAGTTGAATTCGAAACGTGCGGAGACAAAGATTACTAAGAAAGATATAGAAAAGTTTAAAGAAAAGGGTATAGAGGGAAAAGAGTTAGATAAAAAAATAGAAGACTTAAGACGAGGTCGTGTTACAGAGATAGAATTAGCAGAATTAACAGCACAAGATTTAAAGGTGTTAGCTATTAAAAGTAAAATGAGTTCAGGTTATCAACTAACACCACAAATCATTAAAAAAGATGTAACAGATGAAGAGTATGCGCGGATAAGCGAAAATCTTGCGAATTTTCCAGGAGTAGATGCAACTGTTGATTGGGAACGTAATTATGTAAACGGTAATTTATTTCGTTCTGTATTAGGAAATATTACGAGTAGTGAAGAAGGATTACCGAAAGAAAATTTAGATTCTTATTTAGTACGTGGATATAACCGTAATGATCGTGTTGGAAAAAGTTATATTGAACAACGATATGAAGATGTATTACACGGCACAAAAGAAGAAGTGAAAAATATTACTGATAAATCAGGAAACATTGTTAGCACAGAAATAATCTCTAAAGGAAAAAGTGGTAATAGTTTAACATTAACGATTGATATGGAATTACAAAAGAAAGTGGAAGAAAGTATAGAGAAAAACTTGAGAGCTTTTAAGAGTTCAGAGCCACTGCTCGATCGAGCTTTTGTTGTCATGACGAATCCAAATAACGGACAAATTTTATCATTGGCAGGCAAAAAGATTGTAGAAAAAGAAGGGAAAATAGAGGTTGAGGATTTGGCATTAGGAAACATGACAACTTCGTATGAGCTAGGGTCAGCTGTAAAAGGTGCTACTTTATTAACTGGATATGAGACAGGCGCAATACATCCAGGAGATCAATTTTATGACGCGCCGATGAAATTTAAAGGTACACAAGCTAAGAAATCGTGGAATGTATCCGGATTTGGTAATATTAATGATTTACGGGCTTTACAAGTATCTTCGAATGTATACATGTTCCAGACAGCTTTAAAAATTGCGGGAGTTAATTACGTACCAAATGGCTCATTGGATATTAAACAAGGAGCATTTGATACGATGCGCTATTATTTCAAGCAATTTGGTTTAGGTGTCCCAACAGGTATTGATTTACCGAATGAAATAATTGGACAAACGAGAAAAGTAGATAGTCAACCTGGGTTTTTACTAGATTTTTCTATCGGTCAGTATGATACGTATACGCCGTTGCAATTAGCACAATATATTTCAACGATTGCGAATGGTGGTTATAGAATGCAACCTCAAATTGTACAAGAAATACGAGAACAATCAATAAAAGAAGAGGTTGGCAAAGTTATACGTTCCATAGAGCCTGTCGTATTAAATCGAATTGATATGAAGAAAGAACATATTGATCGGATAAAAGAAGGGTTTAGATGGGTATTCCAAGAAGGTGATGGAACTGGCGTGAAATATTTCAAAAACGCGCCATATAAACCAGCAGGAAAGACAGGAACAGCCCAAACTGTATATGGTGGAGATGACCCGATTGGTAGAAATGCAAAAGGAGAACGTATGGAATGTTACAACTTAACGTTAGTTGGATATGCTCCATATGATAATCCAGAAGTAGCATTTTCCGTAGTAGTTCCATGGCTTCATGATGATAAAAATGGAATTAATTCTATAATCGGAAAGGAAGTATTAGATGTATACTTTGATTTAAAACAGCAACGTATACATGGTGAAGCTACTAGTACAGGTAGTTCTAAGCAAAATTAGAGTACTTTTCTCAGGGAAAGACCCTGTTCATATAAAGCCATTTAAAAGTAAAAAAATGAAATATGAAATAAGAGATAGAGGCGTCGTAGCTACTATCTCTTATTTTGTTAATAACTCTCATACTAGCTATAATTTTTTTAGTTTATGGAACAAACTCGTTTCGCTGATTGTCTATTATGTGTACGTATAAATAGGTGTTAAGAATTTGAAAGGAATGATGATTTTGAAAAACAAGAAGATGCTAAAAATAGGAATATGCGTTGGTATATTAGGTTTAAGTATTACAAGCCTAGAAGCTTTTACAGGAGGGGCACTGCAAGTTGAAGCGAAAGAAAAGACTGGACAAGTGAAACATAAAAATCAGGCGACGCATAAAGAGTTCTCTCAACTTGAGAAAAAATTTGATGCTCGAGTAGGTGTATATGCGATTGATACTGGTACAAATCAAACAATTTCTTATCGATCTAACGAAAGATTTGCCTTCGCATCAACCTACAAGGCTTTAGCAGCAGGAGTATTACTACAGCAAAACTCAATTGATACATTAAATGAAGTAATCACATTTACGAAAGAAGACTTAGTGGATTATTCACCTGTTACAGAGAAACATGTAGATACTGGAATGAAACTAGGAGAAATTGCTGAGGCTGCTGTTCGTTCAAGTGATAATACTGCAGGGAACATTTTATTTAATAAAATAGGCGGACCTAAAGGATATGAAAAAGCGCTTAGAAAGATGGGGGATTGGGTTACTATGTCTGATCGCTTTGAAACAGAATTAAACGAAGCTATTCCAGGAGACATTCGTGACACTAGTACAGCGAAAGCAATTGCTACGAATCTTAAAGCTTTTACGGTCGGAAATGCACTTCCAGCTGAAAAACGTAAAATTCTTACAGAGTGGATGAAAGGAAATGCTACAGGGGACAAACTTATTCGTGCAGGCGTACCAACTGACTGGGTAGTTGGAGATAAATCAGGTGCTGGCAGTTACGGGACAAGAAATGATATTGCTATCGTTTGGCCTCCGAATAGAGCACCAATTATCATCGCAATTTTATCTAGTAAAGATGAGAAAGAGGCAACCTATGATAATCAACTCATTGCAGAGGCAACTAAAGTTATAGTTAAGGCTCTTAGGTAATAGTATTTTAGTTTTCGCATTTTTAACATGAAAGTATTAAAAGTATAAAGTTAGAAAACGACTCTTTTCGTGTGATAAGAGTCGTTTTTGTATTCTTATTATTAAAAAGGTAAAAGTAAAAATATAACGAATATATATGACATATCTCATATGAAATTTCATGTGCTGTATTATTTTATTAATTTAAATAAATTTCAAGAAAGTATAATATAATTCAGTTAGCATATAGAAGTGTTTGATGAGAATGTAAAGGAGAAAATATGAAAAAGAAGATTAATAGAATTGTAATGATTATTTGTATATTAGTAGGTTTTACAATCTTTTTATATTTACAGAACAATTTAATAAGTATAACTGAGGTTAAAATAACCTCTAGTAAAATACCATCCTCTTTTAAAGGGTATAAAATTCTACAAATTTCAGACTTACACAATAAAAAATTTGGCGATAATCAAGATGTGTTAATTCAAAAAATAAAAAGTATAGACCCAGATATTATTGCGATTACGGGTGATTTAATTGACAGTAAATCATACGATGCAGAAGTTAGTATGCAATTAATACGAGAAATTGTAAAGAAATATCCTGTATATTTTGTGACAGGAAACCATGAACAATGGTCTGGAAAGTATAACAATTTAGAAAAAGAGTTGAAGAAATATGATGTCAATGTTTTAAGGAATGAACATGTAGGCATTCGAAAGGGTGAGCAAGAAATAAACTTGCTAGGTATTGATGATCCAGAGTTTGTTACTGGAAACCGTGATGAAGGAAATATTATAATAGATGAAATTAAAAAAGCGAAAATTGAAATGCAGCCAGATAAATATAATGTATTATTATCCCATCGGCCTGAATTTATAAAGGAATATACGAATGAGAGGTTGGATTTGGTTTTATCGGGACATGCTCATGGAGGGCAAGTTAGATTGCCATTTATCGGAGGATTAGTTGCGCCAAATCAAGGTGTTTTACCTAAATATACAGCGGGTTTATATGTAGAACAAAATACATCAATGGTAGTGAGTAGAGGATTAGGAAATAGTATCATTCCGCAAAGGATTTTGAATAGGCCAGAAATTGTAGTCGTGCAGCTAAATTAAGCTGTACGATTTTTTTATACAAAAATGAGTAAAGGGGCTTTCTGTATTTTGCAGGAGTAAACATTACAATTTTGTTAAAAATTTTCTACGTTACATAAAGTAACAAAATTTGACCCTCAGTGTTTGTTATAGTGTAAATAATCAAAAAACTTAAAATTTGTCGAGTGAAAATTGTGATAAGTAATTCATATAAAAAACTTAAAGGGGTGTACACATGCATAAAGAATATGAAATTGAAGAATACACGGCGATTGAGGAACAAATCCATTATTATTGTAAATGTTTATTAGTAAGTCATCCTGATCAAATAATAAAGTATTTAGAAAAAAGGTTAGAAAAATATGCAGAAACATTACAATATGCACATTTATATCCTGACACAGTTATTTTACCGTTACAGCAATTAGTTATCGAATATTCTTTAGACGTTGCTAGAATTCGGAAGTATATGAATTTAAAAACGTAAAGTGAAATTTATAGTTTAAATGAAACAGAGTCGACTTTAGGAAATGAAATGCTAATGTCGACTCTGTTTCATTGTTTAATATCGGTGATTGAACATACACATACTAATCAACGAAGTTTGACATATAATTAAGCAAGAGTAAAATAAAAGTGAGTACTCACTCATTTTTATTGGAAAAGGAGGATGAAACGTGCAACAACCTTCAATTATTTTACGGACTGTATCAAAAAGTTTTGGAAAAAAAGAAGTGTTACACAATCTTTCATTGCAAGTTGAAAAAGCAGAGATTTTTGGTTTTGTTGGACCTTCTGGATCGGGGAAAACAACGCTCATTAAAATGATTGCAGGTATTAATGAGGCAACGAAAGGTGAAGTGCTTGTTAATAATACTAATATGCCTAATTTAAATGAAATGAAACGAATTGGTTATATGGCCCAGGCGGATGCATTATATGAAGAATTGTCAGCATATGAAAATGCAGATTTTATAGCAACGATGTTTGGATTAAAGGGAAAAAGTAAAAAGACAAGAATTGCAGAGGTTTTTGAACTTGTACAATTGTCACAGTATATGAAAAAGCAAGTACAACAATTTTCAGGTGGAATGAAAAAACGCTTATCATTAGCAATAGCACTCCTCCATGAACCAGAAATATTAATTTTAGATGAGCCTACAGTGGGGATAGATCCGCTTCTTAGAAAAACGATTTGGGAAAAATTTTATGATCTTAAAAAGAAAGGCACAACGATTATTGTAACGACGCACATTATGGATGAAGCTGAATTTTGTGAGCGTCTAGGGTTAATTAGAGAAGGGAAACTAGTTGCGGTTGGAACAACTGAAGAATTGAAAAAACGCGTGTCATCTGGACGGATTGAAGATGTCTTTTTGTTGGAAGAGGTGGTGTCATCATGAGAGTTACTGGTGTAATCATTCGTATTATTCGCCAATTTTTTCGAGATAAGCGTTCGTTAGCGATGATGTTTGGGGCACCAATGTTATTACTTTGGCTATTATCGCTAGTGTTTACACAAAAAGACTATATACCGCAAATTGCTGTTGTTGATATGCCCGCTCAAATAGTAAAAGTGATGAAAAATCAAGAAGCGTCAATTTATGAATACAGTAAAGAAAACGCGATTTCTGAGTTAGAAAAACAAAAGGTAGATGCAATACTTCGAATAGAGAATGGAAAAATGAAACTTCTGTTGGAAGGTAGTGATTCGTCAAAAAATCGTGCTGTACTTCAAGTATTGCAAAAAAGCACAGAGAAGAATGATGTATCGATTATGAAACCTGAAGTAAATTATTTACATGGCTCTAAAGACTTTACGATGTTTGATGGGCTTGGTCCTGTATTAATTGGTTTCTTTACATTTTTCTTTGTATTTATATTATCAGGTGTATCTTTCGTAAGAGAACGTTTAAGTGGTACGCTAGAAAGGTTATTATCCACCCCAGTAAGAAGATGGGAAATAGTCGCAGGTTATATTATTGGTTTTGGAATCTTTGCCTTTATACAATCCATTATTATCGTAAGTTTTTCCGTTTATATTTTAGATTTATACGTAGCTGGCTCCATATGGCTAACGTTACTTATTACATGTATGCTCTCTTTAACTGCACTAACATTAGGTACGTTTTTATCGGCATACGCAAATAATGAATTTCAAATGATTCAATTTATACCGCTTGTTATTGTGCCACAAATCTTCTTTTCTGGATTGTTTCCAATGGAATCTATGAATAAGTGGCTACAAATGTTAGGGAAAGTATTTCCACTCACATACGGCGCTGACGCAATGAGACAAGTGATGATTCGGAATCAAGGGTTTACAGAGATTGCATTAGATCTTACTGTATTATTACTTTTTTCACTATTATTTGCAGTAGGAAATGTATTTGCTTTAAAGAAACATCGCAAAATATAATAATGACAAAAAGGAGCTTTATAAATGCAGAAGGATTGGCTGGAGGAATTAATAGCTGCAACTAATACGGATAAAAAAAATGAACGTCAAATGCGAATATTAGAGGCGGCTGTTGATATGTTTGGAGAAAAAGGATACGCTTCAACTTCAACAAGTGAAATTGCAAAACGGGCTGGTGTAGCGGAAGGAACAATCTTCCGCTACTATAAGACGAAAAAAGATTTATTACTAGCGGTCGTAATGCCAACTTTAACTAAGTTCGCTGCACCATTTTTCGTACAAACCTTTGCAAAAGAAATATTTAAATCGGAGTATGAATCATATGAAAGACTTTTAAGGGTTGTAATTCATAATAGGTTTAAATTTGCTCAAAAACACTTTCCTATGATAAAAATATTAATTCAAGAGGTGCCATTCCAACCAGAACTGAAAAATGAAATACAGCAATTAGTAGAAACAGAACTGTTTTCACATTTCAAAAAGTTGATTGTGAAATTTCAAGAAGAAGGGGAAATTATTGAGATACCACCATCTTCCGTACTACGTCTTACTTTATCAGCTGTATTAGGTTTATTATTAACACGATTTTTATTATTGCCTGAAGAAAAATGGAATGATGAAGCGGAAATTGAAAATACGATTCAATTTATATTGTATGGATTAACTCCACGATTTTAATCGTTGAAGTGTGAATTACATACATTACTTTTAAGTAAAAATAAATCGCCTTTAAAAAGGCGATTTATTTTCATTATATATTTTTGATAAATAAGTACTTGTTTACTAAAAACATTCTAAATCAGCGTGTTTCTTTGTCTCTTCTTCTAAGACCTAATAATCCTGCTAGTCCTAATAAACCAAGCCAAGCCCAATTATTATTTTTATCACGATTATCATTTAAATCATTTGTTGTATTTACATTTCGAGTTCTTACATCATTATTAACTCTGTCTAAGTTATTGTCATTTACTCGAGTTGAAATATCAGTGTTATTAACTCTATTCATATTATTTCCATCGTATTCAGCTTGCGTAGATGTACCTAAAAACATAATAGATAGTGCTAAAACACTTAAAATAGATGATAATTTCTTTTTCATAACAATCCCTCCTTTCTTAATCATTAATTTCTCCGAAGCAAGTGTGTATTATTCATTTCACAATATCTAAACCCTCATTAATAAGGCGCACATTTATAGAAAATAGAGTTGAATGATTGTTAATATATCATTGGATATATATTTCTCATAAAAATAAATGAATCAAACTTTGCTTAAAATGTTAATCTTAGTACAATTTATATTATACGGGCTAGCACTAAGGAGGTAATAAGATGCGACAATTTGCAAAACCAACAATCGTCGTAAGTAAATGTTTAGAATTTGATGCTTGTCGTTATAATGGAGAGATGATTCCAGATGTAACAATACGAAATTTGCAGCCATTTGTTACATTTATACCTGTTTGTCCAGAAGTCGAGATTGGATTGGGGACTCCTCGTGAAACGATACGAATTGTAGAAGAAAATGGTGAGAATAGACTTGTGCAACCGTCGACACGAGAAGATGTAACTGAAAAAATGGAGCAGTTTTCAAATGACTTTTTACAAACGATACCGGATGTGGATGGTTTTATTTTAAAGAATCGTTCACCAAGTTGTGGTACGCGTGATGTGAAAATTTATTCTGGTTTTGAAAAAGCGCCAGCAAAGGGAAAAGGATCGGGCTTATTTGGCGGAGCAGTAGTAAAAAAATTTTCGCATCTTCCTATTGAAGAGGAAGGTAGATTGTCGAATTTTATTATTAGAGAGCATTTCTTTACAAGGTTATTTACAATCGCATATTACAAAATGATTAAACACAATAAAAATATGAAAGAACTTGTATCGTTTCAGTCGGACAATAAATATTTATTTATGGCATATAATCAGGTGAAACAAAAGGAATTAGGTCGTATAATTGCAAATCAAAAAAATGAAAAGATTGAAGTGGTATTTGAAAACTATGAGAAGACTTTATATGAATTATTTATGCGTGCGCCCCGTTATACATCGAATGTAAATGTATGCGAGCACATTTTTGGATATTTTAAAACAAAGTTAAAAAAACAAGAAAAAGATCATTTTATAGAACTGTTACAAAAGTATGCAGAAAAGAAAATACCACTTAGTAGTTTACTTACAATTTTAAAATCATGGGCTATTCGATTTGATGAAAAGTATTTATTAAGACAAACATATTTCGAACCATACCCTGAAGCATTAGTAGAAATTTCTGATTCCGGAAAAGGTAGAGATTATTAAACAATAAATTACATAATTCGACACAAAACCTCCTATGTTGTTGTAGAACAATGTAGGAATTTTTTTGTGCATTAGTACAGAATCTGTTTTAAAATTAAGTTATGACAGAATTGTAGCAATTGTCTAACTAAAATTCTTGTCTTTTAAGTTGTTATGTTTGTAGTAGAAACTCGCACGCTGTCGAAACTCAATATTCGATAAGGGGTGTGTAGCGGAATGGAATTTACTCTAACTCGCGAAAAACAAATGATTAAAGAAATGGTACGTGACTTTGCTGAAAAGGAAATCGCACCGAAAGCTGTATATTATGACAAAACTGCAGAGTTTCCATATGAAACATTTCAAAAAATGGGCGAACTAGGATTATTAGGCATCCCATTCCCAGAAGAGTATGGAGGTTCAGGTGGCGATACAGTATCGTATGCGTTAGCAGTTGAAGAAATTGGTCGCGCTTGTGGTGGCACTGGTTTAAGCTATGCTGCAACAATTTCATTAGGTGCTTCTCCAATTTATTATTTCGGTACAGAAGAACAAAAACAAAAGTATTTAGTTCCAATGGCGTCAGGTAAAACATTAGGTGCCTTCGGATTAACGGAGCCGAATGCTGGATCTGATGCAGGTGGCACTCAAACGAAAGCGGTATTAGATGGTGATGAGTATGTAATCAGTGGTGAGAAGTGTTGGATTACAAACGCAGAGTATGCAAATACAATTATTGTAACCGCTGTCAACGGTGTTGAAGAGAATGGTAGAAAACGTATTTCTGCATTTATCGTGCCTACTACGAGTGAAGGATTAACGATTTCAAGTCCTTACGATAAGATGGGTGTTCGCGCTTCTAATACTTGTGAAATCGTACTTGATGGTGTTCGTGTACCGAAAGAAAATATTCTTGGTGATGTAAATAAAGGTTTTAAACAATTTTTATATACACTTGATGGAGGGCGTATTTCAATCGCAGCATTGGCAGTTGGTATTGCGCAATCAGCCTTTGAACGTGCATTGCAATATGCGAAAGAACGTCAACAATTTGGAAAGTCAATCTCTAATTTCCAAGCGATTCAATTTAAATTAGCTGATATGGCGACTGAAGTAGAGCTAGCACGCAATTTAGTACATAAAGCAGCTTGGTTAAAAGATAACGATAAACCTTTTGGCAAAGAAGCGGCAATGGCAAAACTATTTGCATCGGAAGCAGCAAGCCGTATTGCGAATCAAGCAGTACAGATTCATGGTGGATATGGTTATATGCGTGAATATGAAGTTGAACGACATATTCGTGATGCGAAACTATTAGAAATTGGTGAAGGAACTTCTGAAATTCAACGTCTCGTAATTGCTAGACATTTAGGATGTAGATAAAAGGGAGGAATCACTATGTTTCAAAAAATATTAATTGCGAATCGCGGGGAAATCGCTGTTCGTATTATGAAAACTTGTCAAAAGCTTGGCATTCGCACTGTTGCTATTTATTCTGAAGCAGATGAAAATGCCCTTCATGTGAAGATGGCAAATGAAGCTTACTTAGTAGGTGGACCGCGTGTTCAAGAAAGTTATTTAAACCTTGAAAAAATTATTGAAATAGCTAAGAAGACAAATGCAGAAGCGATTCATCCGGGTTATGGTTTATTATCAGAGAATCCGTCTTTTCCGGTTCGTTGCAAAGAAGAAGGTATCGTATTTATCGGTCCTTCAGAAGAAATCATTACGAAGATGGGAAGTAAAATCGAATCACGTATCGCAATGCAAGCAGCAGATGTCCCAGTAGTCCCAGGTATTACTACAAATATTGAAACTGCTGAAGAAGCAATTGAAATTGCAAAACAAATTGGTTATCCATTAATGCTTAAGGCATCCGCAGGCGGCGGAGGCATTGGTATGCAGTTGATGGAAACTGAGCAAACGCTCACCAAAGCGTTTGAAAGTAATAAAACAAGAGCGCAAAACTTCTTTGGTAACGGAGAAATGTATTTAGAGCGATATATAGCAGATGCGCATCATATTGAAATTCAGCTTTTAGCAGATACACATGGTAACACAGTGTATTTATGGGAGCGTGAATGTTCGGTACAGCGCCGAAATCAAAAAGTAATCGAAGAAGCACCTTCACCATTTTTAGATGAAGGTACACGAAAGGCGATGGGAGAAGTTGCTGTACAAGCTGCCAAAGCACTTGGCTATACAAATGCAGGTACAGTTGAGTTTCTTGTAGATGATCAGAAGAACTTCTATTTCTTAGAGATGAATACGAGATTACAAGTAGAGCATCCAGTGACAGAAGAAATTACGGGATTAGACCTTGTAGAACAGCAACTCCTTATCGCAAGTGGAGAGAAACTATCATTTACTCAGGATGATGTAAAACGTAGTGGTCATGCCATTGAAGCTCGTATTTATGCAGAGGATCCGAAAACATTCTTCCCGTCACCTGGGAAAATTACAGATTTAACATTACCGTCAAATGTACGAATTGATCACTTCTTAGAAAATCATGTAACGATTACACCTTTCTATGATCCAATGATTGCGAAAGTTATTGCACATGGCGAGACTCGTGAAGAAGCAATTTCGAAATTACATGATGCTCTAGAAGAATTAAAAGTAGAAGGCATTAAAACGAACACGCCAATGCTACTGCAAGTTTTGGAAGACGAAGTGTTCAAAGCGGGTATTTATACAACGGGTTTTGTAACGAAACAACTCGTTAAAAAATAAGATCTAACAATATTAAGGGGGAAAAAATGATGACGAAAGTATACGCATCGATGGCAGGAAACGTTTGGAAGATTGTTGTAGGAGTAGGAGATACAGTAGAGGAAGAGCAGGATGTCGTCATTTTGGAATCTATGAAAATGGAAATTCCAATCATTTCAGAAGAAGCCGGCACAGTTATGAAAATTAATGTGCAAGAAGGCGATTTTGTAAATGAAGGAGATGTATTATTAGAAATTGAATAGGGAGATATAGGGGGAAGCGAATTGAAACTACCTAATTTTGCTGTCATTAAAGAAGTAGGACCACGTGATGGTTTACAAAATGAAAAAAAGATTGTTGGCACAAAAGATAAAGTAAAATGGATTCAACTACTTACAGAAGCAGGATTGTCGTATGTTGAAGTTTCCTCATTCGTTCACCCAAAATGGGTCCCAGCATTAGCGGATGCAAATGATGTGTTTTCTGAGCTGAAAAGGGATCCAAATGTTACATATGCTGCGCTTGTTCCGAACCAAAATGGTTTGGAACGAGCTTTTTTGCAAAATGTAGATGAGGTGAATGTTTTTTTATCAGCAAGTGAATCTCATAATAAAAGTAATATTAATAAATCAATTAAAGAAGCATTAGTTGTAATCGAAGATATAACAAAACAGGCATTATTCGAAGGGAAAAAGGTAAGAGGCTATGTTTCTACTGTATTTGGATGTCCTTATGAAGGGGATATAAGTGTCACAGCAGTTGACGAATTATGTAATCAACTATTTTCATACGGCATTTATGAAGTTTCTCTTGGGGATACAATCGGTGTAGCGAATCCATTACAAGTAGAACAAGTATTAGAACATCTATTAAAGAAGTATGATGCTTCGCAGTTTGCCATGCATTTTCATAATACGTATGGAATGGCTCTAGCAAATGTAGTTAAATCATTAGAATACGGTATTACAACATTTGATAGTTCTTGTGGTGGACTCGGGGGCTGCCCTTATGCACCAGGAGCATCAGGTAATGTTGCTACTGATGACCTAGTACATATGCTCCATAAAGTAGGAGTTCAAACGAATATAGACGAAGAAAAGTTATTGCGAGCTAGTCAATTTATTCAAAGTAAGCTAAATATCCAATTACCGAGTCATGTGTATAGAGCGCTTCAACATAAAACGATAAGTAGGTGAGAAGATGCTACAATTACAAAACATTTCAGTTGATTATGTAACACCTCACGTTGTAAAGATTTCGTTATATCGTGAAAGACAAGCAAACTCATTATCTTTAGCGTTATTAGAAGAGTTACAAAACATATTAACTCAAATAAGTGAAGAGTCCAATACGCGTGTAGTTATTCTAACAGGTGCTGGTGAAAAAGCATTTTGTGCTGGTGCTGATTTAAAAGAACGTGCTGGTATGAATGAGGAACAAGTTCGCCATGCTGTTAGTATGATTCGCACGACTATGGAGATGGTTGAACAATTACCACAGCCAGTTATTGCTGCTATAAATGGAATCGCACTTGGTGGTGGTACGGAATTAAGTTTAGCTTGTGATTTTAGAATTGCTGCTGAATCTGCAAGTCTTGGTCTTACTGAAACGACACTTGCAATTATACCAGGAGCGGGTGGTACACAGCGCTTACCGAGATTAATTGGTGTTGGTAGAGCGAAAGAATTAATTTATACAGGTAGACGTATTTCAGCGCAAGAAGCAAAAGAATATGGTTTAGTAGAATTTGTTGTACCAGCTAATTTACTTGAAGAGAAAGCGATTGAAATAGCAGAGAAAATTGCTAGTAATGGACCTATTGCTGTTCGATTAGCAAAAGAGGCAATTTCAAATGGTGTTCAAGTTGATTTACATACCGGATTACAAATGGAAAAACAAGCGTATGAAGGTGTAATCCATACGAAAGATAGATTAGAAGGATTACAAGCATTCAAGGAAAAACGCACACCAACGTATAAGGGGGAGTAAATATGTTAGATCAAAAACAACAATCTAATTCATTTGAAGAACGAGTTGAAACGATTAAACAAGGCGGCGCACCAAAGTATCATGAACAAAATAAAGCAAAAGGAAAATTATTTGTTCGAGATCGTTTAGCGCTTCTATTTGATAATGGCGAATATGTAGAAGATGCATTATTTGCTAACTGTGAACAAACAGGCTTACCTGCGGACGGCGTTGTAACGGCAACGGGTAAAATACATGGTCGTACTGCGTGTGTAATGGCCAATGATTCTACTGTAAAAGCTGGATCATGGGGATCACGCACAGTTGAAAAGATTTTACGTATTCAAGAAACAGCTGAAAAACTACGTGTTCCGTTATTTTATTTAGTTGACTCTGCTGGAGCGCGTATTACAGATCAAGTAGAAATGTTCCCAGGGCGCCGTGGTGCAGGAAGAATCTTCTATAATCAAGTGAAATTATCAGGTAAAGTTCCTCAAGTATGCTTATTATTTGGACCTTCTGCAGCTGGTGGTGCCTATATTCCAGCCTTTTGCGACGTTGTAATGATGGTAGAAGGAAATGCATCTATGTATTTAGGATCTCCTCGTATGGCTGAGATGGTTATCGGTGAGAAGGTAACTTTAGAAGAGATGGGCGGAGCTCGTATGCATTGCTCTGTATCAGGATGCGGAGATGTTTTATGTAAGACAGAAGAAGATGCGATTACACAAGCAAGACAATACATTTCATATTTTCCAAACAACTACTTAGAAAAGACTCCATTGGTTACACCTCAAGAACCGAAACAATTCGATAAAACGTTAGAACAAATCATTCCAGAAAATCAAAATGCTCCTTTCAATATGAAAGATCTCATTAATAGAGTTATTGATGAAGGTTCATTCTATGAAGTAAAAAAATTATTTGCTCAAGAGCTAATTACAGGCTTAGCACGTATTGATGGTAAGCCAGTTGGTATTATTGCAAATCAGCCGCGTATGAAGGGCGGCGTATTATTCCACGATTCAGCTGATAAAGCTGCTAAGTTTATTAATTTATGCGATGCATATCATATTCCATTATTATTCCTTGCGGATGTACCAGGATTTATGATTGGTACAAAAGTAGAGCGTGCCGGTATTATTCGCCACGGTGCAAAAATGATTTCTGCAATGAGTGAAGCAACTGTACCGAAGATTTCTATCGTTGTTCGTAAAGCATATGGTGCTGGTTTATATGCGATGGCAGGTCCAGCATTTGAACCAGATTGCTGCCTGGCATTACCGACAGCCTCTATTGCGGTAATGGGTCCAGAAGCTGCGGTTAATGCTGTATATGCAAATAAAATTGCAGCTTTACCAGAAGAAGAGCGTGCTAGCTTCATTGCTGAAAAACGTGAAGAGTATAAGAAAGATATTGATATTTATCATTTAGCATCAGAGATGATGATTGATGGTATTGTTCATCCAAACAATTTACGTGAAGAGTTAAAAGGACGTTTCGAAATGTATATGAGTAAATATCAAGTATTCACGGATCGTAAACATCCTGTATATCCAGTTTAAAAGCCCTATTTAGGGCTTTCTTGCTCAAAAAGTTAAGGAGGGGAAAACATTGAAACAAGCAGTTTGGTTTCCAACAGAAGAGTACAAGGAAAAAACACGTTTATATGGTTGGATGAAATCATTGGGATATGAAGACTATGAAACTTTTTATAATAAATCTATTGAGGAAACAGCTTGGTTTTGGGGAGAGGCAGAAAAAGCAGTAGGCTATCAATGGATGAAACCTTATACAGAAGTGTTAGACTTAGAAAATGGTACACCGTTTGCACAGTGGTATAATGGCGGAACATGTAACGTTGTAGAATCAGCTTTATCCCGCTGGCTTGCGGATGAAGAGACGAGAATACAGCCAGCACTTCAGTACGAAGGGGAAAATGGAACTTCAAAATCATTTACATATGAAGAGCTTGACAACTGGGTAAGCCGTGTTGCGAATGGTTTGAAACACGCGGGTATTGAGAAAGGTGATCGTGTAACAATTTATATGCCGATGATTCCAGAAACAGTTGTTGCGATGCTAGCTGTAATGAAAATCGGAGCAATTATTTCACCAATATTCTCAGGCTTTGCGTCTGATGCAGTCATGACACGTGTGCAAGCGGCAGGTTCAAAAATGATTATTACCGCAGATGGATTTTCACGCCGAGGTAAAATTGTTTCTTTAAAAGATGAAGTAGATAAAGCTTGTGAACATTGCCCAACTGTTGAAAAAGTTATTATCGTTCGTCATGCAGGAAATGATTTTACACCACATAACTATGACTTTTCGTGGAGTACGCTAGAAAAAGAAAAACCATTCATACATGCCGAGGAAATGCAAAGTGATGATCCATTAATGCTCATTTATACATCAGGAACGACTGGTAAGCCGAAAGGAACAGTACACACGCATGCAGGATTTCCTTTGAAAGCAGCTTTTGATGCAGGATTTGGAATGAATATTAAACAAGGTGATCGTGTATTATGGGTAACTGATATGGGTTGGATGATGGGGCCATTTTTATTATTCGGTTCACTCATTAATGGAGCAACGATGGTTATGTACGAAGGTGTTCCAGACTTCCCAGAAGCAGACCGGTTATGGGAGACAGTTGATAAATATGAAATTACTCATCTAGGTATTTCGCCAACGTTAATCCGAGCATTAATGGCAAAAGGTGATGAGTATGTCAATAAACATTCTTTAAAGAGTTTGGAAGTATTCGCATCAACAGGAGAACCTTGGAATCCTGATCCATGGATGTGGCTGTTTGAAACAGTTGGAAAAGGAAATGTTCCAATCTGTAACTACTCAGGTGGAACTGAAATCTCTGGTGGGATTTTCGGTAATGTTCTTATTAAGCCAATCGCACCGATTAGTTTTAACGCATCTTTACCAGGAATGGCAGCTGTCGTACTGGATGATCAAGGTAAACCAATTCGAGATGAAGTCGGAGAATTATGCTTAGAGAAACCTTGGGTAGGTATGACGAAAAGCTTCTGGGAAGATGATGAACGTTACGTGAACACATATTGGTCGCGTTTTGAAAATAAATGGGTCCACGGTGACTGGGTCATTTACGATGGTGAACAATATATCATCACAGGGCGTTCAGACGATACGTTAAATATTGCAGGTAAACGTATTGGACCTGCTGAATATGAATCTATTCTTGTGAAACATAACGATGTAATCGAAGCTGCTGCAATTGGTGTACCTGACGAAGTAAAAGGTGAAGTTTGTCATTGTTTTGTAGTGTTAAGAGACCATGTAACATTCACAGGAGAATTAAAGAAAGAATTAATGAGTTTAGTAAACTCTCATATTGGAAAAGCGTTGTGTCCTAAAGACATCCACGTTGTAGAAGATTTACCGAAAACACGTAACTCTAAAGTAATGCGCCGTGTTATTAAAGCAGCTTACTTAGGAAAAGAGTTAGGTGATTTATCATCGCTTGTAAATCCTGAAGTAGTTCCGTTTATTCAGGGGTTACAGTCTAGTAAATTATAAAGTTAGAAAGGATCTCTGTATAAATAGAGATCCTTTTTTATGTTTATAAAAAGAAAAGAAGTGAATTTGATGAAGAAGAAAAATTCTACTATTAGTGTTAAGTATGTCTGTTTTATAGTTTTTATTAAAATACGATACTGTGGCATGTTTATTCATTGGAGTAATTAAATTTTGTTAAGGATGAAATTCAATAAAAGCGTTATTTTAATAGGCTGTTACGAAATTTAATTTGAAAGGCACATCCAAATGATAAAAAAAGAGCACTATAAATCAGTGCTCTTTTTATTAGAAATTGCTTAGTTCTTAAAAATAAAATCTTTACGGACAATTCACAATGGTAATAATGACGCTAGCCATTGTTCCAGGAGAATCAAGAAGTGAAGCAGTAACGGTTACTGTTCCAGGCCCATTAGCGGCTAGAAATACAGCGGTAAAGTTACCTGAGGCATTGGTAATGACAGCAAGAGGAACCATGAAAGCAAGAGATGGGTTACTAAATGAAAAACTGACCACTACTCCTGGAGTAGGACTACCGTTTACTAATACTTGACCCGAAAAAAATAAAGTATTATTTCCTTGAGTGGATACACATGCTGTGGTTTCGTTAGAAGTCAAGGTAATAGATGCAGGTCCAGCAGGAAGATTAAATCCAGTTGGTCCAGTTGGTCCAGTTGGTCCAGTTGGTCCAGTTGGCCCAGTTGGCCCAGTTGATCCGGTAGGTCCAGTTGATCCGGTTGGTCCGGTTAATCCAGTTAGTCCGGTTAATCCAGTTGGTCCGGTTGATCCGGTTGATCCGGTTGGCCCAGTCGGTCCAGTTGATCCGGTTAATCCAGTAGCTCCTGTAGAACCGGTGGGACCGGTAGGGAATTGAAAAGGTTGAACAGGTGGAAGTGTAGGTCCAATAGAACCCGGATTAAGTGCAGCAAAAGATAAAAACTTGTCCATTATTTATCACCTCTAAAAATCGTATTACTAATAGTAAATGTAATGATAGAGCAAAGTGAAACGGACAAGCGGTTTTATTTTAACAAATTAAACAAAGTAGTTATATGATAGAAAGAGAGATTAGTATGATTCCTTTAGAAATTAAATATAAAAAGGCGATTATCTTCAAATCGCCTTTTAGGTAATGCCGTGTAATTTTATTCAGTTATTTGAAATATAGTTTCATTCGGTTTGGAAAATCCATACAGTTTCCTTGCGAATTTTAAAATTTCTTCTTCACTACTTGTTAAAGCCTTGACATCCTTGTTAAGGGAATGACCATCCTTCTTTACAGAAGATAATTTTTGTTGTTCCGTATTAAGTGTGATTTGTTTTTCTTTAATCATTTCTTGTTGGTTATTCAGAGAATATTGAAGGACAAAAATTATAGGTAATATAAAAGCCAAAGTAGTTATAATACGGCGTCTTGTTTTTTTAATACTACCTTGTTGGGTATTAGGATTCACTTGCTGTGAGGGTATATTAGGATTTGATTGGTGTGATGATACTTTTGGGATGTTTCCCATTAAAATGCCTCCATTACTGATTGTCGAATTTAAACCGTTTAATAGTATTATAAATGTTCAATAAGGATTTTAGAAGATATTTTAATATAGGTGAGTTTTGTAAAGTTTAAACAAAATCTTTATTTAAATAAAAGAAACCCCGCTTGTCTCTCGGGTTTCTGAAGGCAATGAAAGTACTCGACTAATTAAAGATTCCATGAATTTTTTGGTGAAAATACTGGTGAATTCGTCTGAATTAATGAGGGCATCTAAAGCTTTATACGTACGTGAAGTAATTAAAAATCGATTTATAAGAGTTAGCTTGTTTTTTCTTAATAGCCCACCTAATCAGTAAATACATATGTCTGTTGAAATCTTTACGTGTTCATTGATAAAAAGCTGACTATATTCAGTCAGCTTTTTGTATAATACATTCTAGTATTTATCGGTTCCAAAAGACATATTCTTTCCTTTACGTTGACATTAAAAATATTACCAATTTTTTCTTTTACAATGGCAACAAATAAAGAAACATTTACAACGACACTTATTTCGTTTAGAACTCCAATCATCATCACGATGACACTTTTCTTTAGATTTCCACCAATCATCATTACAATGTTTTTCCTGAGAACTCCAATCGTCATCACAATGACACTTTTCTTTAGATTTCCACCAATCATCATTACAATGCTTTTTCTGAGAACTCCAGCAATCATTTTTCCAGGACATTTATTTCTACCTCCTTTCAATAGTGTTCATAGTATTCTATGTTTTAATAAAAAAATGGCTTGTTTATTAACCTACTATTTTATCTTTATATGATAGAGTGTCTTCTACTCGATATAGAATTCATACAAACTATGCTAATTTTTAAGAGAAAGTGGAGAGAACTACTACTAGTTATGGTATTTTTCAATAAACACTTGTTGAAGAAAATGTTCTGATTACAAATAATATCTTATTTTCGAGTACGCTTTTTAAATGTATATTTCACAATGAAAAATGGGAAATCCACAAATAAAGTCTATGTATATGTGAGTTAATGGGAAAATCTAGTGTGTTTTTAAGGGGCGTCTTATTTAAAAGAGGGTGTTGCAAAACTCATAAATATCCAAAAATGAATGCATAAAGAAACCCGTTTTCCTGGAAGAATGATAGTAT